>NZ_CP048114.1:2125592-2429248 GCF_010093025.1 Edaphobacter sp. 12200R-103
GTTCCCGTCTTACCTGCTGAGCTGTAGCCGTTAAGCTGCGCTTTCTTTCCTGTTCCCGTGGTGACGATGCCTTGCATCATCATGCGCATCTTTGCCGAAGTCAGCTCCTTGATAACCCGGTGCGCTCCATCCGGCAGAGGGTTTGGAAGCTGGTTCGAAGGCCGGAAGGCAATTGGCTTCAGCCGCGGATCGCCCCTCACTTCGTCGGTGGACTGCAGCAGGATATGCGGAGGCATATAGACGCCACCATTCGCGATCGTGCTTACCATTGTGACCAGCTGAACCGGAGTTACGCCGACCTCCTGCCCGATGGCCAGCGAAAGAATGCTGGTTGCATCCCATTTCCTGGGGTTCCGCAAAAGGCCGCGCGTCTCGCTGGGCAGCTCGATTCCGCTGCGCTCACCAAAGCCGAAGGCGCGCATGTAGTCGTAGAACTTCTGGTTCCCCAGCTTGAGGGCCATCTTGGCTGCACCGACGTCGCTTGAATGTTCAAGTGCATACTGCACCGTCACCTTACCGAAACGATCCGAATGATCGTCATGCAGCGTACGGCCAAACATCGTCATCGCGCCAAACTGGCAATCGACGATATCGGTGGGTTGAACGCCGGCTGCATCGAGCGCCGCTGCATAGGTCACCAGCTTGAAGGTTGACCCGGGTTCGTAGACATCGCTCACCGCCAGGTTCTGGAGCACACTGGAATCGATATGATGCCTGTCGTTCGGATTGAAGCGAGGCGAAATGGCGAGCGCGAGAATCTGCCCCGTGTGCGGATCCTGCACGACCACGGTTCCATGCGCCGCCTTCATCTTTTCCATCTGGGCATCGAGTGCGCGCTCGGCCATGTACTGAATGTTGGCATCGATGGAGAGCACCAGATTCTCCCCAGGCAACGGCTGGCTCTCTTTGCTGCCGAGGACGTGGCGCTTGGCATCGACCGCGGTCATCATGTGCCCCGGAACACCGTGCATCTCGTCATCGAACTCGCGCTCGAGTCCACTCAGTCCGGTATCGTCCACCCCGACATAGCCCAGCACCTGCGCAGCCAGATCGTTGTTGGGATAAAAGCGTTTGAACTCCTTCTGAAAGTAGACGCCCTTCAGGTTCAGTTCGCGTACTCGCTTGGCCGTCTCGTTATCCACCCGGCGCGCTACCCATGCGAAGTTGCGCGACGCAGTAAAACGCGCGAGCATCTGCTTCTTCGTAGTGAAGTTGTCCAAGGGGTCTGTGTGGACGATCTTTGCGAGGATATCGGCGGTTGAGCCACGATTCTCGCCCAGTTCGCTGGGAACGGCGTAGATGCTGTCGACCAGCACCGTCATTGCCAGCTCTTTCAGATTGCGGTCATACAAAACGCCGCGCCGGGGAGCAACCTCAAAGGTGCGCTGCTGCTGGCGCGCTGCCCTCTCCACAAAGTCGCTGTGACGAACCACCTGCAGCCAGACCAGCCTGACCGTAATGGCCGCCGTCCAGAAAATAAAGATAAGCGCCACGTTGACGAACCGTATTCTCCGGATAGGAGCGGTCAGTGTCTGCCGTGGCGCCTTGTTCATGCCGATTCTTCCAATCTAAAGCGGATTCTCTCTGTACTCTAAACCGTCCTTTACCGTGCTACGATTGCGGGCGTCTTCACCTCAGCCCAGACCGGGCCTTCTGCGCTTGCGTTGCTTCCATCAGGACGAATCACCTGGCCGGGCTGCGGGGCATCCAATCCGAGCTGCTTGGCCAGCTTGTCGATCCGCTCCGGATCGGTAAGCTGAGCCTCGCTCAGCCGAAGCTGATGATTCTGCTCGCGCAACTGCTCCACCTGTTGCCTCTGCGCTTCTACCCTGTAGCCGATTTCGATGGCCATAAAATGCTGCCAAACATAAACCATCACCAGAAGGAAGAGCATGCTCATGGCGACGGTAAACTGCCGCATCTCGCGGCGGCGCTCCGGATCGTCGGCCTTGACCAGACGGGTGTTGTCGATGTGCTTGGCGAAGAACACCTCAGGAGTCGGTCCGCGGCGGGCCTTCCGCTGTGCCTCCAACAGCGAGCGGTTGCGCTCTGCGACAGACTGCGTACGACGATGCGGCCGTGCCGCGCCCATCATCTCTATCTGCTGTCCTGCCATCGCCGAAGTCGCCATCGTCCACCTCTCCTTGTTCCTGCACCTGCCATCCTCACGAACGAAACCGGGCCGGGATCGTTATTTGAGGAAGGGACTTTTTGTTACTGGTTGTCTTTCGCCTGAAAGCACGGTGGGACAACCCCGGCCCGATCACTCGTCTCCACAAACGTCAAACCATTTCGAACCAAGTAAGACAAAATCAAAGTTTTACTGCCGCCCGCAGCTTTGCGCTTCTTGACCGCGGGTTCCTGATCTCTTCTTCTTCGCCGGCTACCACCGGCTTCTTCGTCAAAACCTCGTACACTCCATTGCGTGCCGCTTCGCGGAACGCATCCTTCACAAGCCTGTCCTCCAGCGAGTGGAAGCTGATCAATACCAGCCTTCCTCCCGGCTTCAGCAGAGATGGCGCGCTCTCCAGCAGCGTCCTGATCTCCCCCAGCTCGTCGTTCACTCGAATCCGAAGCGCCTGAAAGGTTCGTGTCGCGGGATGAATCTTGTCACCCTTCATTGCTGGGGCCGCAGCCGCTACGACTCTCGCCAGTTGTGCTGTCGTCGTAATCGGCCGGGCCCTCACAATGGCTCTGGCGATTCTCCGCGACCTCCTTTCCTCTCCGAATTCGTAAATCAGGTTGGCGAGCTCGTTTTCGTCTTCCTGATTTACCACTTGCTCGGCCGTCTCCCCCGTGCGCGTATCCATCCGCATATCCAGGGGGCCTTCCGACCGAAAACTGAATCCTCTGTGCGCCTCATCCAGCTGCATGCTGCTTACTCCGAAGTCTGCAAGCAGACCGTCCAGGCTTCCGGGCTCGATCTCGCTGGCCGCCTGGGAGAAGGCCTTCGGCACCAGCCGAATCTCCGGCATCTCCGCTCCAAGCTCCTCGCGAAGCGCATCCAGCCGCTCGCGGGCCAGCTTCATCGCCTCCGGGTCACGATCGAATCCAATCAGCGTCCCCTTCGGCCCCAGCCTCCTCGCAATCTCCGAGGAGTGCCCGGCGAGTCCCAGCGTGGCATCCACATAGATGCCGCCCGGGCGCACATTCAAGTAGGTCATTACCTCATCTAAAAGAACCGGCACATGCTGCGGTCTGCTCATCTCTTTCCCGCCCTCTGTGCTGCCCCTGGGGGCCAACTTCTTACAAACCAAAATCTGCCAGCGCCGTCATATCGGCTTCGCTCATCGGCTGAGCCTCCAGCTCGGCCTTGAACGAGTCATGGTTGACGACCTCAAGAAACGTCTGCGAACCCAGAACCACAACGTCTCCCACAACCTTTGCCGACTCCCGCAGGATCTGAGGCAACAACAGTCGTCCCTGCGCGTCCATCTCTGCCATCTGGCCGTAGTAGTTCGTTACGTCCAGAAACTTCTTCTTTGCCGGGTTCATGGAAGGGATCGCGGCCAGCTTCTCCTCGATCTTTTCCCACTCCTTCAGCGGATACACCTCTGCCCGCTTCCCGTCCTTGCTCGTGATGTAGAACTGGGGACCGTAAAGCTCGTCCACCCTGCGCTTGAACTCAGCCGGCAGCTTCAGCCGGCCTTTCTCGTCCACGCGTGTTGGGTGATTTCCCCGGAACATGACATCCTCGATACGTTTGTCGTTTGCTTCTCCAGAAGCGGCTCAAGGGAGGTAGACTTTCTTCAAATCGAGCTTGAATCAGTCCTCTTTGTTCCACTTTTTACCACTTCCGTCCACATAGTCTCCCAGCTATGACGGCGATGTAAAGAACGGAATTTGAAATAAATTGCAGTATTCCCACAATGGGCTGTGGAATTATCAGCTCATTGGGTAATCAGGACCATCAACCACTACATCTTGGGCTATCTAGATCGGTTCATGGCAGCCGTGTCACTTGCGTTCTTACCTGAAGTTCTGATAAGCGAAATAAAAGCGAAACTAGAGGCAGAGAACAACCGCTTATGCGGTGCCGGTCGAAGTTTTCTTCTTCCTTAAGAGCCAGACCAGGTAGGCCAGCACGGACAGGTTGATCAGTAATAGACTGAGCCGAAACCAGTTAGCATGGCGCGTCAGCTCAAAGATCTCCCAGGGAAGAAAGGAGATGGTCAGGCTCAGTGTCAGGTACTCTGCCCAGACCTTCTCCAACATCAGGCCGATTCCTTCGGTCAAGGCCAGGAGAGAGTAGCCGAAGGTGGCAAGGCTGATCTGTTTCAGCCGGTGCGCGTCAATCAGGTCGATCTTATCGAGCAACAGGGTGACCAGCTTGCTCTCAGGATCGAACTTCAGAGCGGTAGCGATCCGCATGAGCTCGTCGCCAAGGTCTTTATGGAGCAGATGGATCGCTCCCATTCCCAGGAAGAAAAAGAGGATCGCCTTGCCCAGCTTAAACAGCCCGATCGCCATCAGACCGCGGTCATGGTGTCGAGCCGCGGTTGTGGAGCGAACAATTGCGCCCGTCTTTGTCCAGCTTCGATCGGTTGTTGCTTCGGTTTCCATCCTGATTCTCAGTTGACGGGGTTAACCGGGAAATGTCAACGAGACCAGCGTGAGACTGAAAGAAACGAGTTTCTGTCTGAAACACGCCTCATTCAAGCGCCTCACGAATGCTTCGCCAGCACCTGCTCCATCAGACGGTTGAGATGAGGTCGGGCCTTTTCGAGAGCGGCCTCGGCGGTAATGCCATACCGAATCCGCAGTGCCTCCACCTTTCCATGCTCGATAAAGGTGTCCGGCCAGCCGACGCGGACCACGGGAACATTCGCATCCAATCCGTTGAGCGTCTCCATCACCGCCGACCCGAATCCTCCGGCTAGCACATGATCTTCGAGGGTGATCAGCAGGCTGGCGCGTGAGGCGAAGTCGGCCACGCAGCTTCTGTCGATCGGCTTGGCGAATCGGGGATTGATGACCGCTGCGGAGAAGCCCTCGTCTTCAAGCATCGTCTTCAGGCGAACCGCCTCAGGCAGCATGGCTCCGAGACCGAAGATGGCAACATCGACGCGACCGGGATCGTGGAGCACTTCGGCCTTGCCGATCTCGATCCGGACCGGCTTCTCCTTCACCGCAACTCCGGGACCGGTTCCGCGCGGGTAGCGGATCGCGGAAGGACCGTTATGGAGCATGGCGGTGTACATCATGTCCTGCAGCTCATCCTCATCTTTGGGAACCATGTGGATGATGTTGGGGACACTGCGCAGGTAGCTGATATCAAAGAGGCCATGATGCGTCGGGCCGTCGTCGCCGCTCAACCCGCCACGGTCCATGCAGAAGACAACCGGCAGGTTCTGCAGGCAGACATCGTGAACGATAGGGTCGAAGGCGCGCTGCAGGAAAGTCGAGTAGATCGCGCAGAAGGGCTTATACCCCTTGGTTACCATTCCGGCGGCGAAGATGACGGCATGCTCCTCCGCAATCCCAACGTCGAAGTAGCGAGTCGGATGATACGGACGAAAGAGATCGAGAGCGGTCCCGTTCGGCATCGCTGCCGTAATGGCAACAACTTTCTCGTTCATATTCGCCAACTTCGTCAGGCTCTCGGCAAAAATCTCCGAGTAGGTCTTCTGCCCGGCTGACTTGGTCTCTCCGGATTCGGGGTCGTACGGGCCAAGACCGTGGAACTTCTTCTGCTTCTCCAGCGCGGGCTGAAAGCCGCGGCCCTTCTGCGTAATCGCGTGCAGGACGACGGGCTTGTTCTGCCGCTTGAGGAACTTGAAGGTCTCGATGAGCAGCGGAAGATTGTGGCCATCGATGGGACCGTAATAGCTGAGTCCGAACTCCTCAAAGAGCATGCCGGGACCGATGAGTCCCTTGGCCGCCTCTTCGGCCTTGCGAACGACATGGCGTGCGGCCTTGCCGCCAAACTTCTCGATCAGTCCTGCGGCCTTATCGTGCAGGTTGCTGAAGGTGGTGTTCGCGGTGATCTTGTGGAAGTACTCCGCGATGGCGCCGACGTTCTTGTCGATCGACCAAGCGTTGTCGTTCAGCACGACGATCATGCGACGCGTCTGCGCGGCGATATTATTGAGTGCTTCGAACGAGATGCCGTTGGTAAACGCGGCGTCTCCCGCCAGAGCGATCACGTGTTCGCTTCCGCCTGCCAGATCGCGAGCGACCGCCATGCCAAGGGCGGCGGAGAGTGCGGTTCCGGCATGGCCTGCGCCATAGCTGTCATGCTCGCTCTCCGTGCGAAGCATGAAGCCGTTGAGCCCATTCGGCTGGCGGATGGTATGGAAGCTGTCTTCACGGCCGGTCAGGAGCTTATGGACGTAGGCCTGATGGCTGACGTCGAAGACCAGGCTGTCGGCAGGGGTGTCAAAGACGTAATGGAGAGCAATGGTCAGCTCGACCACTCCAAGATTCGGTCCGATGTGACCGCCAGTCTTGGCAACGACCTTGATGAGCCTTTCGCGTATCTCCTGAGCCAGTTGCTCCAACTGCGGAATCGAGAGTTTTTTAACGTCAGTTGGCGACTTGATCGTTTTTAGAATTCCGTCCATTCGCTGGTTCCTGTTATCCGGCCTACCCTTAATTCGACGCAATTTCCTTCCATGAGACTCTGCGGCCTCTCCATTGGACAGTTTCTAAGATCAAGTATAGCGGTCCGGATAGACAGTAGAGGGAATCCGGGTAAGCACCTGCCCTTGCAATGGAGGTATCGCTCGGATGCGTCAGGATTAATGCTGCGACAGGATTTCCAAACTAAATAGCTAAAAAATCAATGACTTATGTTTGCCTTCCTGAATGCGTATGCGATTCGTCTTTGCTGAACGAAATGACGAATCCCTATATTTTGCCCGGAGCACCATTAGGCGCTGCAGGCAAAATACAGGGATTCGTCGCATTGCTCAGAATGACGGCTTTTCTAAATTCATTTCGGTTGCACTTGACTGCTAAATCTGTGAATAGGGCGCAGGCGCCAGGATCAGGCTGTCGACGTTGCTGACAATCGGCTCAAAGTTGTAGCGCGGGTTGCCGGTGAGCTTCTTCCAGTCGGGATCGGCGAAGAACTTCTGCCATCCTGTCTCGAGGGCTTCCATATCCGGAAAGGTCAGCATATAGGTCAGCTTGGGCAGGTTCGGACCGACAAGCGCGTCGCTGAAGAAGACGTTGCCACAGCCGGACTTCTCAAAGATGCGGAACTCGCCCTGGTGGAACATCTCGACCTTGCGGATGTGGTCGGCAGGCGTCGGGCTTTCATAGGTTCGAAGCTGGAAGATGCGCTTGGGGTTCTTCGGGGTCGGCGGGGTAACCTTCGGATAACCCTCGAAAGCCTTCAGAAGCGTGCTTTCGATGCGCTCGAAGGGCGGCTCCTTCGCGGGTGCGCTCCAGAAGGGCTCGGCTGCTTTGAGAAACACCTCATCCTTTGCAAGAAGAAGGTCGACGTTGGCGACCGTCTCGAGATTGGTGCCCGGAATCAGCAGATAAGTCGTTGGGGTCTGCGGGCCGAAGGTGACCTTGAAAGCGCCGATGGGCGAAAGGCTGAGGCGATTGAGAGCCGGGATGAGAGCACCGGAAAAGAACTGGTCGGTAAGCTTCGCCTGGGGTCCGCTTCGGAGGGTGTATTTGCGAAGCTGGTAGTACTCGCGAGTTCCGGACGAAGCCGGTGCCTGCGCCGATACAGCAGCGGGAGCGATGGCAGCAGCAGAGGACGCAAGGGCGGTCTTAAGGAAGCTTCTTCTTTGCACAGAGGTATCTCCAGATCACGCGAGGCAGATGGTTTTGCTCAGGTCTGACAGTCTAACCGATGGCAGCTTGCAGATACAGTTGCGGAAGATGGAATCAGTCGGAGATGCCTTCAAGGACGGTTTCGCTGACCGGCTCCACTCCAAACTCCCCTTCCCATTGGGCGACGACGACCGAGGCGAGACAGTTCCCGACGACGTTGACGGTCGTGCGGGCCATATCGGCGAGAGCGTCGATGCCCAGCAGGATGAAGATGGGCTCCGCGGGAAGGTGAAACGTCGCTGCGGTAGCGAGCAGGACCACCAGCGTGGCCCTGGGCACTCCGGCAACACCTTTGCTGGTGAGCATGAGGCTCAACATCATGACGACCTGCTGGCCGACAGAGAGATGCATTCCCGCAGCCTGAGCGACGAAGATGCTGGCCGCCGCCAGGTAAAGGGTCGAGCCATCGAGATTGAAGCTGTAGCCGGCCGGGATCACAAAAGAGACAATGCGGCGGGGAACACCAAGAGCCTCCATCGCCTCCATCGCGCGGGGCAGAGCGGCCTCGCTGGCCGAGGTGGCGAAGGCGATGGAGGCTGGCTCAGCAACAGCGCGAAGAAAGCGCCGGACAGGCACCTTGAAGAGAAGAGCCACCGGAAGCAGAACGAAGAGGCCAAAGGCGACGAGCGCACCGTAGATGGTGAGCAGCAGCTTTCCGAGGTTGACGAGGGATCCCAGGCCCATATGGCCCACCGTAAAGGCCATTGCCGCGCCGACTCCCAGCGGAGCGAGGTACATGATGATATTGGTGAACCGGAACATCACCTCGCTGAGCCCCTCGAAGAGAGTGAGCAGCGGAGCGCGACGCGACGGACTAAGCCCGGCGAGCGCGATGGCGAAGAAGACTGCAAAGACAGCGACCTGGAGGATCTGGCCCTCGGCAACGGACTTTGCGATGTTCTCGGGAAAGATGTGGAGCAGAAAGTCCTGCCAGTGGGTCGGCGGCGGAGCGGACGGGGCCACTTCCATAGCCGCGGTGGCGGCGGGAAGCACCAGGCCCTCGCCGGCGCGAGTGAAATTGATAGCCGCCAGACCCACAACGAGAGCCAGCGTAGTGATGACTTCAAAGTAGATGAGGCTCTTGATCCCGATACGGCCTACTGCCTTCAGGTCCTCATGTCCCGCAATTCCCGTAACCAGCGTAGCGAAGATGAGTGGAGCAACAATGGCCTTGATCAGGCGGAGGAAGATATCGCTGAAGACGCGAAGCGAAACGGCGAGGTGCGGAGCGTCGAATCCAAGCTCAGCGCCCGCGACCATGGCGACAAAAATCCACGGCGTGAGGCTGCGGCGGCGCAGGGCGAAGACGGCGAGCAGCAGAATCGCCAGCCATCGCAGAGCCTGCCCGAAGTGGCTCTCATCCCACAGTAGAGCCATGGCGATCCCGGCCGCAAGCAGCATGCCCGCAAGGGCAAGAAGGACTCGTCCGGTGGAATGCGTTCGCACTGGGCGAAGAATATCAGCAGTAAATACTCGCGGGGCCGACGCGACGGAAATGGCTGCGCGGATTTATTTTTAAGCGAAGACCGGCATCCACCGGAGCAGTCAAAGACTTAGGAAAAACACCGCAGGAAGACACGCTTCCGGCAGTATTTTCACGCGCGGAGATCGGAAGAGGAGCAGCTTCGAGAACAGACGAAAGCTGCACGAGGTCAGAGGATGAAAACCGACAAACGATATACGAAATTCGCTGCAGCGGGTCTCTGGCTTGCGCTGAGTCTGTCCACCTTGCCAGCCCGGACCCAGCAGATTCCAGCCACACCGCTCGATGGCCTCACACAACAGAAGGGCCCAGTCATCAGCCCTTTGACACAGCCAACCCTGTCGCCGGGCGTGATTCACCTGATGGAGTTGGAAGGGGAGTTCGCCCAGGCGGTCGCTGCCGGCGGAGGGAAGGCCTTCGCAGAGTGGTTTACTGATGACGCCGTGGTGCTGAACAACGGACAGCCAGCAACGATCGGCAAGGCAGCCATTGCAGCACAGGCAAAGTGGGACCCGAAGGTGTATCAACTGACGTGGGTAGCCCAGGGGGGACAGATGGGTCCTTCGGAGGATATGGGTTTTACCTGGGGCCACTACGAGGGGCACTCGAAAGATAGCAACGGGCAGCCGGTCGTGATCTCCGGACGCTATATGACGGTATGGAAGAAGATGCCGGACGGAAGCTGGAAGGTGGCAATGGACGCAAGCGCCAGCGAGCCTGCCGCCGCCGGGGAATGCTGTACATTGCCAAAACCCTAAGTTTTAGCTACACCTAAAGTTGGATACACCCTCCCCTCCACCGCTCACTAGGATCAATCTGCAGGTTATGGACGCTCTTCTGGTCAAAGACGAAGCTCAGCGAAGTCAGACTGCGGAGGAAGAGGATCAGATCGGGCCGGAAAACGATCCAGCTCTGAAGGACCTGGCCGCTCTGGCCGCTCAGATCTGCGAAGCCCCCGTCTCCGTACTCTGGACGATCGATGCGCGCGGGGTGCGCATCAGAGCGTCTGCCGGCTTGCAGCCAGGTGACCTCTCCTCCATGACGCTCCCGAATCCTGTGCCCATGCCACAGGACAAGGTCTTTGAGATACCGGATGCATGCGCGGATCCGCAATTTGCGCCGAATGGCATGCTGATCGGCGGGCAGCCGTTCTGCTTCTACGCCGCAGCTCCTATCGGCTTTGCTCCTGACGGGGCTGTCGGCGCGCTTGCGGTCCTGGATCGACTCCCACGCAAGCTGAGGGAACCCGAGGAGAGCGCGCTTCTGATGCTGGCGCGCCAGGCTGCGGAGAAGCTCCAGTTGCAGGAGCGGGTCAGGCATCTGGATGAATCCATATCCTCCATGCAGCGGGAGATTGATTCGCTCGCAGCAAAAGCCGTTGTCCCGCTGGCAGGCCTCACCGATGAGCAAAAGTACCATCAGCTCATTGAGGGCTCGCTGGGCGTCATCTTTACGCACGATCTCGATGGCAAGCTGCTCTCCTTGAATGCGCATGGAGCGGCCGCGACCGGACGCGAGGTCAAGGAGATGGTCGGATTTCCCTTGGAAAAGTTCGTTCCGGCCAAGCGTCAGAACACGATCCGGGAGTATCTGAAAACGATTGCCGCGACCGGCCAGGCCCAGGGCATGATGCACCTAACCCACAGTGCCGGGGACGTTCGCGTCCTGGCATATCGCAACAAGCTGATCGCGGACGGCAGCAAGACGCCTTATGTCCTCGGGTTTGGCGTCGATATCACCGAGCAGGTCAAGGCCGAAAGAAAGCTGCGCACGCTGACCCGGCAGTCGAACTCCATCCTGGAAGCAATCGGAGACGGCATCTTCTGCATCGACCGCGAAGGCAGGGTGACTGTGGTCAACGCCGCGGCGGCACAGATGCTGGGCTACCGTCAGGAAGAGATGCTGGGCCGCGTCATGCATTCCCTGATCCATCACACACGCGCCGACGGCTCGTTCTACCCGATGCGGGAATCGCCCATCCACAAGAGCATCTCGAGTTTCGGCACAGCACGTGTGCGCGATGAGGTCTTCTGGAGGAAGGACGGCAGCAGTTTCCCGGTGGAGTATGTCGCGCGGCCGCTGATCGATGCCAACTCAAACGAGAGCGGGGGGCTACGGGCGCTGGGTGTCGTGGTCGCGTTTACGGACACGACCGAACGCAGAATTCTGGACCGGATGAAAGACGAGTTCATCTCAACGGTCTCGCATGAGCTGCGCACGCCCCTGACCTCGCTGCGAGGGGCTCTGGGGCTGCTGCGCGGCGGAGCCCTGGAACATCGCCCAGAGAAGTCGCGGCAGATGCTGGAGATCGCGATCAATAACGCCGACCGTCTCGGCAGGCTGGTCAACGACATCGTCGACCTCGAGCGAATCTCAAGCGGGAAGAATGAGTTGCACCTCTCGCTGGTTCGCGCGCGAGAGATACTGCATGGAGCCGTCAACGTGAACGAGGCCCAGATGCAGGGTTCGAGCACACGAATCCGACTGAGGCCGACCGAGGTGAGCGTATGGGCAGACTCAGAGAGGATTGTGCAGGTGCTGAAAAACCTGCTGTCGAACGCCTTCAAGTTCTCCGAGCCAGACGGAGAAGTCCACATCTCTGCGCGAAACATCGATGATCAGGAGGCCCTGTTTGAGGTGCGCGACTTCGGTCGCGGCATCTCCCCGGACAAGCTGGAACATATCTTCGAACGGTTCCAGTCGGGCGACGCTTCGGATTCGCGCGCGCTGGGGGGAACGGGGCTTGGCCTGACGATCTGCCGCAGGATCGTCAACCTGCACGGCGGCCGTATCTGGGTGACCAGTGCACTCGGACAGGGCACAACAGTCCACTTCACGCTGCCAACACGGCCGCTCATGAATCTTCGTTAGATCGCTGCTGTCGATATCCGAAGTCTGATCGCAGTTACCCAACGATGCAAGGTGCCGGTTGCGTAGGGTATTGGCAGTCGCTTCGGGGGCACATCGTGATAGCCCTATGGAGGTGTCCATCCTGAGTAAGCAGACCGTCGATTGTCCCGGCAAAGCGGACATTCACGGGTAGGTATATATCTCTCTCTGGATATGCTCTGGGATTGACGCGAATAAAATCGGCCCGGGCATCTGTTGCTCCGGGCCGTTTCGTTTGCTGTATTCAGGTTTACTCGTCGTTTTCGCGAAGCTTTGCGAGAACGGTGAAGTCTTCAAGGGTTGTGGTGTCGCCTTTGACTTCTCCACTGGTAGCAAGCTCGCGCAGAAGGCGCCGCATGATCTTTCCGCTGCGCGTCTTGGGAAGAGATTCGGTAAAGCGGACGTCGTCGGGACGGGCGAGAGCACCGATCTCCTTGGCGACCCACTGACGAATCTCCTGCTTCAGCTCTTCGGATGCCCTGTGGCCCTGCTCGAGGGTGACAAAGGCGCAGATGGCCTGTCCTTTCAGATCGTCCGGGCGGCCTACGACGGCGGCTTCGGCGACCTTCGCATGAGCGACCAGCGCGGACTCCACTTCCATGGTGCCCAGGCGGTGTCCGCTGACGTTCAGAACGTCATCGACGCGGCCCATCAGCCAGTAGTAGCCATCGGCGTCGCGGCGGGCGCCGTCGCCGGTAAAGTAGCTCCCGGGAATCTCAACCCAGTAGGCTTCCTTGTATCGCTCGGGATTGCCGTAGACGGTGCGAGCCAGAGAAGGCCACGGCGTGCGGAAGACGAGAAGGCCCCCTTTGCCGTCGGGCACTGGCTTCCCTTCCTTGGTGACCACCTCGGGGACGACCCCGAAGAAGGGCCGCGTGGCCGAGCCCGGCTTGGTCGCCACGGCTCCGGGAACGGGAGCGATCATGATGGACCCGGTCTCCGTCTGCCAGTAGGTATCGACGATGGGGCAGCGTTCCTTTCCGACCTCGCGATGGAACCACATCCACGCCTCAGGGTTGATCGGCTCGCCGACGGTTCCCAACAGTCGCAGCGAGGCCAGCGAGTGCTTGCGGACGTACTCCACTCCCCACTTGGTGAAGGCGCGAATCGCTGTGGGAGCGGTGTAAAAGATTGAGACCTTGTGGGCGTCAATGATCTTCCAGAAACGGTCGCAGTCCGGCCAGTTGGGAGCGCCCTCGTACATCATGACGGTCGCTCCGTTCTGCAGAGGGCCGTAGACCACGTAGCTGTGCCCGGTGACCCAGCCGATGTCAGCGGTGCACCAGTACACGTCGTCCTCGTGCAGATCGAAGATGTACTTCGATGTGAGATAGGTCTGCACGGCATATCCACCGGTCGTATGCAGCAGGCCCTTGGGCTTGCCCGTCGTGCCGGAGGTGTAGAGCAGATAGAGCGGATCCTCGGAGTCCATCCACTCGGCAGCGCACTCTTTCCCGGCGGCGAGCATGGACTCGTCCCACCAGAGGTCACGGCCTTCTTTCATGTTGACCGGGGTTCCGCTGCGGCGGTAGACAATCACGTTCTTGACCGTAGGACACTGTTCGAGCGCCTCGTCGGCGATCTTCTTCAGCTGCACCTCGGAGCCGCGACGATAAGACGTGTCCTGTGTGATCAAAGCGACGCAGGAAGAATCGTTAACGCGATCTACGATAGCATGCGCAGCGAAGCCGCCAAAGATGACTGAATGCACAGCGCCGATCCGTGCGCAGGCCAACAGAGCGATGGCCAGTTCCGGACACATGCCCATGTAGATGGCGACGCGATCGCCCTTCTTGATTCCAAGACCTTTCAGCACGTTGGCAAAGCGCTGTACCTCGGCATAGAGGTCGCCGTAGGTCAGCTTGCGGACTTCGCCGGGCTCGCCTTCCCATAGCAGGGCGATCTTGTCGCGCCGCGAGCCTAGGGCATGGCGATCGACACAGTTGTATGCAAGGTTGAATTTGCCGCCATCAAACCATCGGGCTCCCAGGGCAGATCCGTCGGGACCAGGCGTAATGACGCTGGTCCAGGGAGCGAACCAGTCCAGTTCCGATGCGGCCTCGGCCCAGAATTCGTCGGGGTTTTCAACGCTGCGACGATACATCTGCTCGTACTGCTCGAGGCTGGAGATATGGGCCTGGGCGCGGAACTCCGGCGAGGGTTCAAAGACCCTGTTTTCTCTCAAGCTTGAATCCAGATTCGCCGTTCCTTCTGCAATCGCCGTCACGCAACATCCTCCACTGATCTCGGTACAAAAAAGGTACGCTATGGCGGATACGACCGGCAACCGGTAGCTAGGACAAATGTCCCGTGTATCAACGAGATTATCGTTTTCCGATCGGGATGCCAGCGATAGGCCGCTCGCCGCGATACACTCAGGCTTCTGCGATCCAGATCTCTAAAGCAAGCCGCAGTCGCCGCAGGAAAAACTATAGCTACCAGCGTGAGCGAAGCGCATAGAATTTAGAGCAATGTCCTCGACCACAATGTTCTTCGGAGCCGTCGGGCTCTTCATCGGCTTTTTCTTTGGCGTGGGATGCGCCCTGGCTGTGATGTACTCGATCTATATGGGTGGATACCGCGCGGCTATTCGCGACTCCCGTCTTGTCGACCCTCCGGAGCGCTACCGGACGGCACTGAAGAAGGTCATCTCACTCGAGAACAGCAAAAAAGCAAGCTCGTAGAGCAATGCTAACCGCGGGATGCCAGCATGGTTTTCAGTTCCTGCACTTCAGTGGTCAGCGCGGTGATCTGACGGAGGATCTCGCTGCGCTCCTTCCCTTCCCGTAGAGGATCTTTCTCTTCGACATAAAAGTTTCCGCCGGGCTCCAACACGCACCTCTCGACCTCGCTATAGTCGTTCAGTCCCCCTTTGTGGAGCACTGTCTTCAGCTCGAGTTCGCTCAGGGCTTCTTTCTTCATCGCCTTCCAGTCGACCTTCCCATGTTCGATGAGCACGGTTTCGTGGCCCTCGACAATCCGATTGAGCTTAGGCATGCGATAGAGAAGCCGACTCAATAAATAGTTGATGGCCAGCAGAGAGAAGACGCCGATAATGCCTCCGGAGACGGAGTTGTCGTCGCCGATGATGGAGTTCTGCACCGTGTTGGAGAGGCAAAGCAGAACAATCAGGTCGAAAGGATTGAGTTGCGCCAGCTCGCGCTTTCCAAAGATGCGTACAAAAACCACCAGGCAGAGATAGACGATGATGGGCCGCAGGATCTTTTCCAGAAGCGGCAGGTGCAGGGAAAACATGTTGTCGATCACGGCAGATACCTCTCACTCGTTCGACGCGTTGGTCCTGCGGCTCGAAACTGCTCCTCAGGCATAGCGTTGCTGATGCCACTGCCAGGCGCCGGCGATGATCTGGTCGAGTTCAGGGTATTTCGGCTTCCAGTCCAGCTCCGACTTGATCTTCTCCGAGCTGGCGACAAGCACCGCCGGATCGCCCGGACGCCGTTCGCACTCCTCGACAGTAATGGGCCGCCCGGTGATGCGCCGTGCGGAGTCGATGACCTCGCGGACGGTGAAGCCCTGCCCGCTGCCAAGGTTGTAGATCAGGCGGCTGCTGCGATCGAGCGCTGCCAGCGCGAGGAAATGGGCGTCGGCCAGGTCGCTGACGTGGATGTAGTCACGGACACAAGTGCCGTCCTTGGTGGGGTAGTCCTGGCCAAAGATCTTGATGTTGGCCCGGCGGCCCAAGGCGACGTCAAGGATAAGGGGAATCAGGTGCGATTCCGGCTCGTGGGCCTCGCCATAGCCCTCGATGGCCCCGGCGACGTTGAAGTAACGCAGGCTGGCGTAACGAAAGCCGTGGATGCGGTTGAACCAGGTCAGCATCTGTTCGACCAGCAGCTTGCTTTCACCGTACGCGTTGGTTGGCAGCAGGCGAGCCTCTTCGGTGATCGGAGTCGACTCAGGTTCCCCATAGCAGGCAGCGGTGGAGCTGAAGACCAGGCGGTCGTGGCCGGTGGCCATCATGGCCTCAAGTAACGTCAGGGTGGCCATCGTATTGTTCCGGAAGTAGAGCTCCGGGACCCTCATGCTCTCACCGGCCTCAATAAGGGCGGCAAAGTGCATGACGCCGTCAAAGCGGCTCTCCTTCAGCGTGCCTTCAATGCGGCCGCGGTCGGCGAGATCGCCTTCGATCAATCGGGCGCCGCTCGGGACCGCCTCCCGGCGGCTATGGCACAGGTTGTCGTAGATGGTTACCGTATGGCCCGCCGCCAATAAAAGACGCGTCACTGTACCACCGATATAACCTGCCCCACCGGTCACTAAAATATTCATTCTATTGCTCCTATGCACCTCTTCCTGCATACCACAAAAGTACCAGTGTCAACCAGTTACACATCCGGCACTATACTGAAAGAGTGATTGGCAGAGCTCCGGCCATTGACCGCGATGGACTCCCGATTGCAAGGCGCCTGCTGCAACCCTGACGCAATTCTTCACGTCTGTCTTGTTACGCTTCCTTGGCGGCAGCGGTGCGTTGTCGTCGAATTTTGCAAGACCGAGCGAGAGCTCGGAGGCAATTTCCCCCAGTTGGGCTGGGGTTCATTCTCCCCGGTACACCAGTCCTCCGGTATGTTTTTACCCGGATTGGTCCCAATGTTCCACCTCTCTGCTGGAGAGGTGTCAACAAAAAGGACTTTTGAAAATGGCGAAGCCACTACGAAGTGACGATCTACATCCAGCCAGTGTGCAGTTTTCTCATTTCGGAATTCTGCATGACGGACAGCAAAGCAAGGGATCGTTATTTACATCCGTCACCATCAATGTGATTCTGGCAATTATCATTTGCATCGTTGGTGCCGCTGCCAAGAAAACAGTTGATGAGCAGCGTCACCTGCAGGAAATTACCCTTTCGCTTCCTCTGAAGCCGATAGAGCCGATCAGACCGAAGCCGATTCCGAAGCCTCTCCCTCCCCCTCCCGTGGTCAAGACCGCACCGCCGAAGATTTCTATGCCTCAGGTGAAAGAGCCAGAACCGGTCAAAACGGTGGAGGTAAAGATGCCGCAGCCTGCCCCTGCGGTTCCGGCGCCTCCCAAACGGGTCATAGCTCCGGCAGCACCCAAACCGGTGTCGCTGGCCCACCCGCAGGCTGCATCTGTAGTGAATAATTCAGCCCATCCGACGCCTGTCGCACTGGGCCGTCCAGATAACCCGATTGCGCCCTCCAATCGGCCCGCAACGGCAACAATCGATCTTGGCCAACGTGGAATGCCGGGTATGCCCGCCTCCAATACGGGTACGGGCCCTCGCGCCACGGCGGTCAACCTCGGTTCAGGCAATGCGGGAAGCCAGCATATGGCGGGCAATGGAGCCCGACCGGTACAGGGTGTCAAGCTAGGAGTTCCTGGTGGGACAGGTCCCCTGAACTCGACCAGTCGCAGCACGGCGGTGGGCCCAGTGAATCTGGGCCAGGCAGCACCTCCGCCGATGCCGAAACCTGCGGCTCCCTCCCGAAGCGCAGCTCATCCTCCCAAGGTGCTGTATAAACCTCGTCCCCAGTACACACAGGAGGCCATTCAGCTCCGCATTGAAGGAACTGTCTCGGTTCGCGTCCGCGTCTCTTCTACGGGAGCGGTCCACGTGATCGGAGTTACCAGCGATCTCGGCCACGGGCTAGGCGAATCGGCCATTCGCGCGGTTGAAGCAACCCGCTTCCAGCCGGCTACCGATGCCGGCGGAAGTCCGGTGGATTGGGAAGGTATCGTTAATGTCGCCTTCCAGCTTGCGGGCTAACCGCTGGCTGATGGAGGATTTAAGAGGCTTTTTTTACTAGATTTTGTTTGGTTACCTCATTGCACCAAGACATCATGGATGACCTAAGGTCACCGCAGGAGCCGCAACACATGATCTTTCGCAAACAACCTGCTGCCGGTCTGACACTGGCATTGCTCGCGACAGCTTTTTCGGGCTATAGCGCATCGGCGTTCCCTCTGGGCAAGAAGAAAGCCGCCCAGGAGCTTCCGGCAGCCAGACTTACGGCCAGCCAGAATCAACTGATCGATAAAGCGATTACCCGTGAAAAAGAGGTCATCAAAGTCCTCAAGGATCGCGCTCCGCTCGTCGAAACCTATATCCAGAACATGCGCTCCGACAACCAGCTGGGGCAGGCTCCTCAATCGGACCAGCACTTCCTGGGACGCGTGGAGTTCGGGCGCATTATTGGCGGAGAGCAGTTCGATGTCAACGAGGCGACCTCAAGCGGCATCAATCGCGGCAAGTTCGGCTTCTTCCGTCACTCCGCCTCGTTCCTCACCGGGCTGGGAGACAGCCTGCACATGAGCTTCAGCTCGGTCGGCTTTATCCAGATGCTGTTGATCGACTCTAACGACTTCGACCGACAGCACTACCAGTTCAGTTACGTTCGCAACGAGTTCCTGGGGAACACGCCTACGGCGGTCTTCGACGTTACCCCCATCGGCAAGAACAAGACGGGCCGCTTCTTCGGACGTATCTGGGTGGAGACGCAGGGCGGCAACGTCGTTCGCTTCAACGGCAACTTCGGCGGTTCCGAGAAGGATTCGCGTGAGTACTATCACTTCGACAGCTGGCGCACCAACGTTCAGCCCAACCTCTGGCTACCGACATCGATCTATGTAGAAGAGAGCGATCCCAAGAGCCCGAATCGTTCACTGCAGTTCAAGGCGATTAACCACATCTGGGGCTATTCGCTGAAAGTACCGCAGAAGGAATCGGAGAATACCTCGATGGAGGTGGTGGGAGCCACCGACGTCAGCAATGAGGCGCAGGATGTCAGTCCGCTGGGAGCGCAACGCGCCTGGGTACAACAGGCCGAAGATAACGTTGTGGAACGGCTCTACCAGGCGGGGCTGCTGGATGCTCCAAGCGAGTTCGATAAGACTCTGGAGGCGCTGGCGACCAATATCCTGGCCTACAACAACATCACGCTTTCGAAGCCCGTCCGGGTCCGCACGCTGCTAACAGAACCGTTGGAGTCGCTTTCGATCGGAAACACGATCATCCTCTCAAAGAGCCTGATCGATACGACAGCCATCCTCAGCCAGGATGGCGCCCAGCAGATGGGTGACCTGAATGCCCTGCTGGCCTTCCAGTTGGCTCACATCATTCTTGGGCACCGCCTGGACACCAAGTACGCCTTCAATGACCGTCTGCTCTTCCCGGCAAGCTCGGTCTTCGATCGCATTCCGATGCATCACACCCCGGAAGACAATGCGGCCGCGGCGAAGAAGGCAGTCGAGCTGCTGAATGCCAAGGAACTTGTGGGTGGGCAGCAGTACTTCGGCCTTTATCTGCAGCAGCTGCAGGAACGCGTGAAGCCCATAAAGGCGCTGAATGAACCGATGATCGGAGACGGCCTGATCAAGAGCGACGACGATCTTACTTTCTGGATGGAGGCCCTGATCGCCAAGAGCCCGAAACTGAATATGGCAGACCTGAAGCAACAGGCAGCAATGCCACTGTCAAGCTTCCTGCGCCGCGATCCCTGGACAGATCAGTTGATCACACTGCACACGGGCTTCGAGCCGCTGCTCTCGCCTGCGGACAAGATGCCCTTCGAGATTACGCCGGTCTATATCAAGCTGAGCTACTACAAATCCCCGGCTGAGACCCCGGCGCCTCCAGCAGGCGCTGCAGCTCCAGGCGATCAGCAGGCTCCCGGAGCGGGTGCGCCCGCTCCGGCCAGTGGAACCGCAAACCCGCCGCAGGAGGCTGCCCCTGCAGGCCAAAACACACCAGCGACCGGAACAGCGAATCCGCCGCAGAATTAATTCGATCGTTCCCGGGGATCGCCCCAGCGGTCCCCCCTTTCGACCATCCAGCCAAAGATCATCTCGTCCTATCTTCGGCTCTTAGCCTGAAAGCCAAACATGGAGGAACACCGAGTTGAAACGTCTTTTTTCTCTTTTTTCCATAGCCTTTTTGCTAGGGACGACGGCCCAATACATGCACGCCCAGGCTGCCCCCACAGCCATTCGTAACAGCTCGATCCAGCTCGGGGCAGGGTACTCCTTTGCATCGCCCGACTACGGCCAGAAGAAGATTCAGGGCTATACGATCTATGGCACTTACAACTTCACCCGCCACTGGGGGATTGAAGGAGACATCCATCGACTGGACGTCATCACTCCGACCGACATTGGCGAAGACTCCTACCTTCTGGGACCGCGCTATTCCATGCGTTTTGGCCGCTTCATGCCCTACGGAAAGGGTCTGCTGGGCCTGGGCACCTTCAAAACCGATTATGATCCCCGATCTTTGCGGAAGAACTACTCCAACACCTACAAGATGTGGGCCGCCGGTGCAGGTGTGGACATGGTGGCAAGCCGTCACTGGAATATCCGCCTGATCGATTTCGAGTATCAGAACTGGCCTGGGTTCGCCAAAAACGGACTGACTCCCTACGTCTTTACCTTTGGCGCAGCTTATACGTTCCGCTAAGCTTGAAGAGATGGGACTGCCGGCCGATAGAAAGAGAACCGGCAGTCCCATCTGAATCAGGCGTCTGGCCTGTCTGCAGGAATGATCAAGCCAGATCCAGGGGAACGTGATTGGTTAAGAATATTTTTTTCGTTGCAGCCCTCCTCAGCACTCCGGCATTTCTTTTTGCGCAAGCCAGCCCCACAGGAATTCGCAGGGCTTCGCTGCAAGTCGGAGCAGGCTTCTCCAACGCAAATACGGACTATGTGCCGAACCGGGTGAACGGCACTACCATCTATGCGGACTATGATTTCTTCCATCATCTCGGACTGGAAGGAGAGTTCCGCTACCTTAAGGATGGGCGGAGCAACATCTACGAAAAGACCTACGGGGTAGGTCCACGCTACTCCCGCACCTATGGCCGTTTTTCCCCTTATGTAAAAGGTTTATATGGCCGGGGAGTCTTCAACTTCACCTATCGTGGCGAAAGGACAGCCAATCTGGCTTACAACCTGGTCGCCTTTGGAGGCGGAGTGGATTACCGGCTGTTGCGCCATGTCAACGTCCGCGGCGAGTATGAGTATCAGCGCTGGTTCGGCTTCCCGCTCCACGGTCTGACTCCTTCCGCTGTCACCATAGGAGCCGCGTACCGTTTCTAGCCTGGAAAACGCATGAGAAAAGCCCCGGAGTCCTCCGGGGCTTTTCTCTCTTTATTTTTAAAATATTTTAGAAGTGGTACGCCATACCGACGGTCGGCATGGAGATGACCTCCCAGCGATTCGTCTTGAAGTTCGTCAGGCCGAAGTTCGGGGCCTTGGCCACGAAACCGCGATACTCTACGCGCACATCCCAGCTGGGGCTCAGCTCGTAGGCAAGTCCGCCCCCAAACAGCGCACCAGGATTGGTGCTCTGACGCGTATCGAAGTTCGTCGTCCGATAGTCGCGGATAGGGGTAAAGATCAGGCCTCCAATTCCGCCCTCAACGAACGGATTGAAGTTACGGAAGTTCAGCGTATAGACGTACGCTGCCGTAATCTCCTGCTGGCGGGTATGGATGCGCACATTTGGAAGAAAGCTGGTGTTGAACTTGGAGTTGTACTGTGCGAAGGAGTAGTTCAGCTCAAGGGCGCTGCGGGGCGTCAGCATGTATCGGTAGCTTGCGAGGAATCCGACCGTCTTCGTCGTATCCAGCCGAACCGCATTTCCATTGACCTGCGGCGTAAATATCCCAATCGCGCTAACGCTTGCGTCCTGCCGGCTCTCCTGCGCATAACCGAGAGATGCCACCAGCATCAGCGCGCCCAACAACATCATTTTCTTCATGCTTCGCTTGATCCCCTTCGAAATCGTCCAGAACATAAGGTAGAGCTGCTGCCGGCAAAACTGCGCGCCGAGGGTAGCTTCCAGCCCCTTCGTCACTGTCCCTTCATTGTAACCGCACAACCTGCAACTATGGGATTCTGAAAGAGGAAAGGCCGGAGAGAACTCCGGCACTTCCTCCCTTCCTGCCCTGGCAGAGGCTTTCCAGTTTGAGGAGGCGTTTCCCTGCTTATTGCGGGGGAGCCTGCTCCTGCTGACGATTCCGCATTCTTCCTCGCCTCTGCGCCTGCATGGCATCGAACTTCGGCTTCTGTTCATCCGTCAGGACGCCGCGAATCCTGTCCTGCGACGACTTGCGAAGATCCATCATTTTTGTGCGGCGCTGATCCTGGGAGAGCGTGCTGTCGTTGCGCAGCGCCATCATCTGCTGACTTGTGTCCTGCTGGATCGACTTCACCTGCGACTGCTGGTCCGCCGTAAGGTTCAACTTCTTCGTCAGCATTTCAAGCTGGCGGGCCTGCATGTGTTCTGCCCTGCCGCCCTGCTGGGCTTCTGCCTGCGGAGCCGGCTGAGGAGCAGCATCCTGCGCCTTCGCCGGAATCACGGTAACCGCGCCGCAGAGGAATGTGGCGAGCGCGATCTGCGTACATGCCTTATACAAATGCTTCTTCATCATCGACATCACCTCGCAAGATTGAGGAACTAAGCTCCGGGCCCGGAAACTCTCTCTTTCAAACGTGGTTCCAGCCGGAATGTTCCGCGGACAAAGCAGAAATTCGTCGTGACCGATCACCGCTCCGGGTGGAAACAGTACGGATCGCCCTGGGATGCGGCGTACGACTCCACGACCTTGAGAAAGGCCATGGCCGCATGCGAGAGGTTCGCCTGCTTGCGGTAAACCAGGCGCAGCTTCCTCTCGGTCTGCAGCTCCGGGACCTCCAGCATGACCAAAGCACCGCTCCTGAGCTCCGGAACCGCCGTCAGCCGCGGTACCAGAGCGATACCGTTGCCCATCTCGACAAAGCGTTTGATGGCCTCGAGGGAAGGCAGCTCCACTCCCATCTGCAGAGGAGTCTTATGCTTTTTGAAGGTCTGGATAACCTTCTGGCGCTGCGGTGACGGAATGTTGTGCGCGATGAAGTTCTGTGTCCCCAGCTGCCGGATGGAGACCTTCCCTGCCCCAGCCAGAGGATGACGGGGGTTGACCACCAGCGCCAGCTCGTCCCGATAGACCACGATCGACCGGATCTGGCTGTCGTCGGGCCGGAAGGAGAGCACGCCAAATTCGACCGAGTGCATCAGGACCTCATCGGGGATACGGCTGGCCAGCGTACGCTGAACGGCCAGCTTGATGCGGGGATTTTGGCGACGGAATTCGTCAAGTAGGGGAAGCAGATACAGGCTGGTGTACTCATTGGCCGCCAAATTGAGCCGGCCACGGTGCAGAGACCGCAGATCGGAGAGTGCTCCTGACGCTTCGCTCCTTAGATTCAACATCTTAGAGGCATATTCACGCAGGACCTCGCCAGCATCGGTCAACGTCCCATCGCGCGAGGAGCGATCGAAGAGCACCTCGCCGATCTCGCCTTCGAGTTTGGCGATTGCCTGACTAACGGCGGGCTGAGTACGATGGAGCCTGGAGGCGGCCCGCGAGAAACTGCGTTCTTCCGCTACAGCCAGAAACGTCTCCATCTGGACAAGATCCACTTTGTACCTCGCTCCGGGCCGATGTCTCTGATGGCGCGAATACTTCGATTAGAAGTTTTGATACACGCGCAAACCATCATAAGCCTGCGTTATGATAACGTGCAGGATCGAAAGTGACTAGAGCTATGCAGAATCCTAACCAGATCGTCTTCTTCGATACCACCCTTCGCGACGGCGAACAGTCCCCCGGCTGTACGATGCATCTTGACGAGAAGTTGCGTATGGCACATCAGCTGCGCGACCTCGGCGTCGACATTCTCGAGGCCGGGTTCGCCATCGCCTCCGAAGGCGACTTTGAGGCCGTCGAGACCATCGCACGCGAGGTGACCGGAACCCGCATTGCTTCGCTGGCACGTTGTAAGCGCGAAGATATTGACGCTGCCGGACGCGCCATTCAGGCCGCGAAGTCGAATCGCATCCACACTTTTCTCGCCTCGTCCGATCTGCATCTCGAATACAAGCTGCGTATCTCCCGCGAGCAGGCGCTCGACCAGACCGCAGAATCCATACGCCAGGCTCTGACCTACACCGACGACGTCGAGTTTTCGACCGAAGACGGCACCCGCACCGATCCGGATTTTCTTGTAAAGATGATCACTGTCGCAGTGCAGGCTGGAGCGACGACCATCAATATTCCCGATACGGTCGGCTACACCACTCCTGCGGAGTACGAGGCGACCTTCCGGATGGTGCGCGAGCGCGTTCCGGGAATCGAGAATGTGATTCTGTCGACCCACTGCCACGACGACCTAGGAATGGCGGTCGCCAATACGCTGGCCGGAATTCAGGGCGGGGCGCGGCAGGTCGAGTGCGCCATTAATGGAATCGGTGAACGGGCGGGAAATGCCGCTCTGGAAGAGGTCGCCGCTGCCCTGATGGTTCGCCGCGACAAGTTCCCCTACGCGAACAATATCAAGCTCGAACAGCTTTATCCGACCAGCCAGATGCTGGCCCAGTGCATCAGCTTCGGAGCTGCTCCGAACAAAGCCGTCGTTGGAGCGAATGCATTTGCCCATGAATCCGGAATCCACCAGCACGGCATGCTGGCCAATCCGCTGACCTACGAGATTATGACGCCGTCCTCGGTCGGTGCGGGAAGCACGAACCTTGTGCTCGGCAAGCACTCAGGCCGCCGAGCGCTGGCCGACCGCCTGGAGAAGCTCGGCCACAGTCTCACGCGCGAACAGCTCGACGAGGTGTATCACCGCTTTACCGAGTTGGCCGATCGCAAAAAATCCATCTACGACCAGGACATTCTGGGGCTGTTGAAGGCCGAAAAGTCCCCCGTCGCAGCAACGACCTAGAGGCCCGGCTTCAGCAGCGGCTTCGACAGACAAGAAGGGCTTAGCCCTCACTACCTCATCCAGAAGGAAAGCGAATGCGTCTCAAAGTTGCAGTTCTCGCCGGTGACGGCATCGGTCCTGAAGTGACACGGGAAGCCACTAATATTCTGCGAGCAGTCGCAGAGCTTGGCGGCCACGACTTCACCTTTGTGGAAGGCCTGATCGGCGGCGTTGCCATCACGGAGACCGGCTCTCCCCTTCCCACCGCGACGCTCGACTCCGCGCTCGACTCCGATGCTGTTCTGCTGGGCGCTGTGGGAGACAACAAGTTCAACTCGCTCACCCCGGACAAGCGCCCTGAAGCCGGCCTGCTGCAGATTCGCCAGGCGCTCGGTGGCTTCGCCAATCTCCGGCCCTCCTTCGGGTACAAGCAGCTCGCGGGAAGCTCGCCTCTGCGCCCTGAGGTCACCGAAGGCGTCGACATCCTCTTCGTTCGCGAGTTGCTGGGCGGTCTCTACTTCGGCACTCCGCGCTGGTGGAACAAGGAGACCAACGAGGCTATCAACACGATGCGCTACACCCGTGACGAGGTCGTCCGCGTCGCCCGCATCGCCTTTGAGCTTGCCTCGAAGCGTCGCAAGAAAGTTACCTCCGTCGACAAGGCCAACGTGCTCGAAGTCTCGCAGCTCTGGCGCACCACCGTGACCGAGATAGCGAAGGACTACCCCGATGTCACGCTCGAGCATCAGCTGGTCGATTCCATGGCGATGCACATCATGAACGTCCCGCGGAACTTCGACGTCGTGCTGACTGAAAACCTCTTCGGCGACATCCTCTCCGACGAGGCAGGCGTCATCACCGGCTCGCTCGGCATGCTTCCTTCGGCGACCATCGGCGGCACAGTCAATCTTTATGAGCCGGTGCACGGCTCCGCCCCCGACATCGCTGGTACCGGCAAGGCGAATCCTCTCGGCGCGATCCTTACCGCAGCCATGGTTCTGCGGCACTCGGCCGGGCTTGAACAGGATGCGCGCGCGGTCGAGCAGGCAGTCCACAAGGTTCTGGAGGCGGGATACCGCACGGCAGATATTGCCCGCGGAGGCGAAGAGGTGCAGCTGGTCTCCACGCAGGAGATGGGCAAGCACGTCCACCAGGCACTGGCCGAATCCATCGACCGGCGCCAATCGCTCCATGCTGTGTAATGACGATGAACTGGCAACTGAGATTAGTTCTGATGAACCTGGCAGTGGGCGCGGCGCTGTACTACCGCTGGCATCTTGGCGCACCGCTGCAAACGTTATTGATCGCCGCGCTGATCATGTTCCTTCTGGTAAACGTGCTCATCCTGCTGACACGAAAGAAACCTGCTTCCACCAAACGATAGATGCGCCGCCTCTTCCAATTCGCCGCCGCTGTACTGCTCATCACCGTAGTGCCGGCGTTATGTGCGCAGCTTCACCTGAAGCGGGAGAAGCCTCCTGTCGAGGATCTTTCGTGGATGTGGCAGTACACGCAACCCGCACCGATTGGCAATGCAGCGGCGCTTCTCTCGGATGTTCGCTTCAAAACGCTTCTGGCGACGCACCTGGCTGCACCGCAGAGCTTCTGGGGCAGGGGCAAGAGCCTGCCCGACACCATCGTCGAATTTCTCGGCCAGCCGCGTTCCGTAGTTGCCGAGCAGAACCGCTACTTCATTGCAACCGGCTGCGCGGCGCAGTTCTGCCCGGAGCGTGGAATGCTCTGGATCGACATCGCCTCGCCGCGTCCGCTGTTTGTCTTCGCCGCCACCCACTGGATCGCCGAGGACAAGCCGACCGATCAGGCAGGCGCGACCTATACGCTTTGGGTCTTTACCAGCCGCGCACTCGACCCTGCGCATCTTCCCCAGGCCCTCACGCGCAGCATTGCGCCGTGGGCGCAGGAACCCCTCGCCGACAAGACCGTCGAGCAGATCGCCAACGTGATCCTCGTCGATCCTGACGGACAACCGCACCAGCTTCAGCCGACCGACGTCGGCATCACGCAACCGACCGAGCAGAAGGCAAATTCATGAGCACAGCACCAAAGACGTTGTTTGAAAAAGTATGGCAGCAACACGTCGTCGCCGAACCCCAGGGCGAGCCGACGATCCTCTACATCGACCTGCACCTCGTCCACGAGGTCACCAGCCCCCAGGCCTTCGATGGCTTGCGCATGGCTGGCCGCAAGATCCGCCGTCCCGATCGCCACATCGCTACCGTCGATCACAACGTGCCGACGACGAGCGCCTATGACCGCCTCCACATCGTCGATCAGGTCTCGGCCGCGCAGGTCAACGCTCTGCGTAAGAACTGCGCCGAGTTCGGCATCGAGTTCTTCGACGTGCAGGACTCATCCCAGGGCATCGTCCACATGATCGGGCCGGAGCTGGGCGCGACCAAGCCCGGCATGACCATCGTCTGCGGCGACTCGCACACCTCCACCCACGGAGCCTTCGGCGCGCTCGCCTTCGGGATCGGCACCAGCGAGGTCGAGCATGTCATGGCCACGCAGACGCTGCCGCAGTCGAAGCCGAAAACCTTTCGCATCACCGTCGATGGCGAGCTTCCCTTCGGCGTTACCGCCAAGGACATCATCCTCGATATCATCGGCAAAATCGGCACCGACGGAGCCACCGGTTACGCGGTCGAGTACGCCGGCTCGGCCATCCGCTCGCTCTCGATGGAAGGCCGCATGACCATCTGCAACATGAGCATCGAGGCCGGAGCCCGCGCCGGAATGATCGCTCCCGACGAGACCACCTTCGCCTACCTGATGGGCCGCCGCTTCTCGCCCACCGGCAAGGCCTGGGACGAGGCTGTCGCGCACTGGAAGACCCTCCCCTCCGACGAAGGAGCTGTCTTCGACCGCGAGCTGCACATCGACGCCGCGACGCTGGCCCCCGCCGTCACCTGGGGAACCTCGCCCGGCATGCACGCCACCATCGACGGCACCGTTCCCTTGCTCGCCGACGCGAAGACCGAGGCCGACCGCAAGAGCTTCGAGCGCGCCTACGAGTATATGGACCTGAAGCCCGGCACCCCGATGGAGCAGATCACGATCAACACCGTCTTCCTCGGCTCCTGCACCAACGGCCGCATCGAAGACCTCCGCGCCGCGGCGAAGGTCATCAAGGGCCACCACATCGCCGAGAAGGTTCGCGCGATGGTCGTGCCCGGCTCGCAGGCCGTGAAGCGTCAGGCCGAAGCAGAGGGCCTCGACGAGATCTTCAAGACCGCAGGCTTCGAGTGGCGCGAGCCCGGCTGCTCGATGTGCCTCGGCATGAACCCCGACATTCTCCAGCCCGGCGAGCGTTGCGCGTCTACATCCAATCGAAACTTCGAGGGCAGACAAGGCCGCGGCGGACGCACGCACCTCGTCTCGCCCGAGATGGCCGCAGCCGCTGCCATCACCGGACACTTCACCGACATCCGCAAGTGGAAGCAGACGGAAGGAGCACAGCGCTAATGGAACCCATCAACATCCTCACCTCGAAGGCCGTGCCGCTGCCGCTGCCCAACATCGACACCGACCAGATCATCCCGAAGCAGTTCCTCAAGCGCATCGAGCGCACCGGCTACGGAGAGTTCCTCTTCTTCGACTGGCGCTACGATCTCGAGACGCCCGATCATGTCGAAGAGCGCAAGGACTTCGTGCTCAACAAGCCGGAGTACAAGGGCGCCGAGATCCTGATCGCCGAAAAGAACTTCGGCTGCGGAAGCTCACGCGAGCACGCCGCATGGGCGATCAACCAGTACGGCTTCCGTGCCGTCATTGCGCCGACCTTCGCGGACATCTTCTTCTCAAACGCGGGCAAGAACGGCATCATCCTCGTCCGCCTCAGCGAAGAAGACGTGCAGACGCTGATGAAGCGCTCCACCGAGAACCCCGATCACCAGATCACCATCAACCTGGAACAGCAGACCGTCACCGATGATCAGGGTTTCAACGCCCACTTCGACATCGATCCCTTCCGCAAGTACTGCCTGCTGAATGGACTCGACGACATCGGCCTGACGCTCCGCCACGTTGAGTCACTGGACAAGTTCGAACAGAAGCACAACAAGGAATTCTGGTCAGCACCAAAGACCGCTATCGCGTCTTGAGAAGACGATCGTGTCTTAAGTTGTCATTACGCAGCGTAGCGGAGGAATCTGTTTTTCGTTTCGGAACATGCTTTAGTTTTTTGAATTTGCTTTTCGTTTTGTTAAGGGCACGGCTTCAGCCGTGCCGCAGAAGCTAACTCTTACGAGG
The DNA here is from genome assembly GCF_010093025.1 of Edaphobacter sp. 12200R-103. Taxonomy (GTDB): domain Bacteria; phylum Acidobacteriota; class Terriglobia; order Terriglobales; family Acidobacteriaceae; genus Edaphobacter. The sequence continues at coordinate 2,154,751 of NZ_CP048114.1, forward strand.
GGCTTTAGCCCCTGAGGGAATTTGCGAAGTGAGCAACGAACTTAGCCCGGCAAAGAAATACTCCAAGGTCGTCACCGAAGGCCCCAACCGCGCCGCTGCACGCAGCTATCTTCGTGGCGTCGGCTTCTCGAAGGAAGACCTGCACAAGCCCATCATCGGCGTCGCCAACACCTGGACTGAGGTCGGTCCCTGCAACTTCCACCTGCGCCAGGTGGCAGAGGCCGTCAAGCAGGGCATCCGCGAGGCAGGCGGAACTCCGATGGAGTTCAATACCGTCACCATCTCCGACGGCATCACCATGGGCACCGAGGGCATGAAGGCATCGCTGATCTCGCGTGAGGTCATCGCTGACTCCATCGAGCTGGTCACACGCGGCAACAGCTTCGATGGCCTTGTTTGCATCGCCGGATGCGACAAGAACATGCCGGGCGCCATCATGGCGCTCGCACGTCTGGACATCCCTGGCCTCATGCTCTACGGCGGCTCCATCGCCCCCGGCCACGTGAAGCAGCCGGATGGCTCTGACAAAGAAATTACCATCCTCAACGTCTTTGAGGCCATCGGCTCGCACGCCGCAGGCAAGATCAACGACGAGCAGCTCGAAGCCGTTGAAGCCGCGGCCTGCCCCGGTCCCGGAGCCTGCGGCGGACAGTTCACCGCCAACACCATGGCGATGGCCGGTGAGTTCCTCGGCATCTCGCCCATCGAGATCACCGGCGTTCCCGCCATGTCGCCCGACAAGGCGAAGGCGTCACGCGAAGCCGGCCGCCTCGTCATGCAGCTCGCGGAGAAGGGAGTCAAACCCTCCCAGATCCTGACGCGGGAGTCGATCGAGAACGCCATCACTGCCGTCTGCGCCTCCGGCGGATCGACCAATGCTGTCCTGCACCTGATCGCCATCGCGCACGAGCTGAAGATTCCGCTCTCCATGGAGGACTTCGACAAGATCTCCGAGCGCACGCCGTTCATCTGCGACCTCTCGCCCGGCGGCAAGTACGCCGCCAAGGACTATCAGGAAGCTGGCGGCTCACGCGTGCTGGCTAAACGCCTGATGGACACGGGGCGACTGCACGACACTCCCACGGTTACAGGTAAGACGCTCTTCGAAGAAGCCAAGCAGGCGCACGAGACGCCGAACCAGCCTGTGATCCACACCTGGGAGAATCCGCTGAAGCCCACCGGCGGCCTCGTCATCCTGCGCGGCAACCTCGCACCCGAGGGCTGCGTCATCAAGGTCGCAGGCCACGAGCGCATCTTCCACCAGGGCCCGGCGCGCGTCTTCGAGTGCGAGGACGATTGCTTCGCTGCCGTAGAAGCGGGCAAGATCAATCCATCTGACGTCTGCGTCATCCGTTACGAAGGCCCAAAGGGTGGCCCCGGCATGCGCGAGATGCTCGCCGTCACCGCCGCCATCAAGGGCATCCCTGAGCTCTCAGAGACCGTGGCCCTGCTCACCGACGGACGCTTCTCCGGTGCAACCCGCGGCCTGATGGCCGGCCACGTCGCTCCTGAAGCCTTTGTCGGAGGCCCCATCGCCGCCGTCCGCGAGGGCGACACAATCACCTTCGACATCCCCAACCGCGAGCTGCGTCTCGAAGTCGATGACGACGAAATCGCACGACGCCTCCGCGAGGTCAAGCAGCCTGAACCACGCTTCAGACGCGGCGTCTTCGCCAAGTACGCCAGCACGGTAAGCAGCGCGAGCGAAGGAGCTGTAACGTCGTAAGGACAGATTCGCTTCCCACGCCAAGAGAGATTCTCCAGGAGAAATCAGACTTGTATATCAAAGCTTCGGAAAGAACGGGAAAGGCTTCCAGTGAGCCGCGAGGAGGACGCCAAATTGTCTTCCTCGATCTCATCCGGTTCACCGCTGCATTGCTTGTTCTGGCTTTCCATGTCGGCTTTCGATCATTTCCGAAAACACCGGAGGGATGGCACACCGTCATCGGACGATACGCCCGTCTGGGATGGGTCGGAGTACCTATTTTTTTCGTGCTCTCCGGTTTTGTGATCGCCTATTCCGCAGGGAAGGCGAGCCCTTCGGAGTTTGTGAAAAGCCGTCTTCTCCGGCTTTACCCAGCGGTCTGGATCTGCTCCACGATCACACTTGTGCTGCAGATCTTCACCACTGGCTACTACCACGGTCTGCTGCATGCTTGGCTGGATGCCCTGACGTTAGCTCCAGTTGGCCCTATCATCGACGGGTCTTATTGGACGCTTCGCGTGGAGATGAGTTTCTACCTCCTCATCTTCCTTCTGCTCGTCTTTGATCGGTTCCGATACATCGGGCCCACAATGGTGACAGTCTCTGCCCTATCGACGGCGTTTCTTGCGTTAGGCTATGCCGTCGACCACGCCCTGTTGAAGGCAGGCGGATTTATTCCTTCCATCCCGGACTTCCTCATCAACTCGCGCTGGGCACGTCTGCTGCTTATCGATTACGCCCCTCACTTTGCCATCGGAGTTCTTCTCTGGTTGATGTTCTTCCACGGCGTTACGATCTTCCGTTCATGCGCCCTTGCCTTCTGTTTTCTTGGAGCGGTCTTGTCCGTAAGAGTTGAGTGGCAGGAGGTTGTGCAGTCTTCCAAAGAACCATCCTCTCTGATGCTCTGCATCCTCATCTGGGCAGCAGCCGTCCTCGCTATCGTTCTGTCGGTGCGCTATAACAAGGCCATCGTGGAGTGGCTCGGCCCAGAAAGAACAAAACAGGCTCGAACTCTCGGCCTGATTACGTATCCGCTTTATCTCTTACACCAAAGTATCGGCGAACATTTCGTTCAACGATTGAACGGGCGTATTCCAGACATAGCGATCATGCTGCTGGCAGCTGCTGCCAGCATGGCTCTCGCGTACGGCGTCGTTCGCTATGCCGAAAAGCCCATACAGGAACGACTGCGTCGACTGCTGCATCCTGTACGCCCACCTGTCTCTGTCTCAACGCTTCCCTGATTGAGTTTCCTATGGACGCTCACTTCAAGCTATTCAATGCCAGAACCACGGAGGTAACCAAATGACTGACAATCACAAAAATGCACACCCCACCCTGACCGGAGCCGAGATCCTATGGGCCACGCTCGTAGGCGAGGGTGTCAGCACGGTCTTCGGCTACCCCGGCGGAGCCATCCTCCCGGCCTACGACGCTCTGCGCAAGTTCCCCATCCATCACGTGCTCACGCGGCACGAGCAGGGCGCGGCCCACATGGCCGACGGTTACGCGCGCGCCTCGGGCAAGGTGGGCGTCGCCATCGCCACCTCGGGGCCGGGAGCAACCAATCTCGTCACCGGCATCGCCACCGCCATGATCGATTCCATCCCGATCGTCTGCATCACCGGCCAGGTCTCGTCCAAGGTTCTCGGCTCCGATGCCTTCCAGGAGATCGACATCACCGGCATCACGCTGCCCATCACCAAGCACAACTTCGTCGCCACGCGCGCCGAAGAGATCGCTCCGATGATCCGCGAGGCCTTCCAGATCGCGCAGTCCGGACGGCCCGGCCCGGTGCTGGTCGACATCACCAAGGACGCCCAGCAGGGCACCGCCATCTTCAACTTCGACGATGCCGCGCCCGCGGCCTTCCGTCCGCACCCGATGCTGCGCGCCGAATCCGCCGAGATGAATCGCGCCATCGAGCTGATGCGTTCGTCGAAGCGCCCGGTGATTCTTGCAGGGCATGGAATCACGCTCTCCGGCGCCGAGCAGGAAGTCCTCAAGTTCGCTGAGCGCTACCAAGTTCCGGTCGCCACCACGCTGCTCGGCCTCGGCGCCTTCCCTGCCTCGCATCCACTTGCTCTGGGCATGATGGGCATGCACGGCGAGAGCTGGGTGAACCACGCCATCCAGAAGGCCGACCTGCTGCTCGCCTTCGGCATGCGCTTTGACGACCGCGTCACCGGCAACCTCGCCAGCTATGCTCCCAACGCGAAGAAGATCCACATCGAGATTGACCCCAGCGAGATCAACAAGAACGTCAAGGTGGACGTTGCGCTGATCGGCGACCTCAAGGAAGTGCTGCGCACCATGGAGCCGCTGATCGCCGCACCCAGCTACGAGCAGGCCAGCGACCGTCACACCACCGCCGAGTGGCTGCGCGAGATTCGCGCCATGAAGGGCGACGCCGCCGTGCGCGACATCATCAATCTGCCCGACAACGGTCACCTCTACGCCGCGCACGTCATCAACGACATCTGGCAGGAGGCCAAGGCCGCGGGCCGTCTGGACAAGACCATCATCGCCACCGATGTAGGCCAGCACCAGATGTGGGAGGCGCAATACTACAAGCACGAAGATCCGCGCACCCTCATCACCTCGGGAGGACTAGGCACCATGGGTTATGCTCTGCCCGCCGCTATCGGGGCCAAGATAGCGCAGCCCGACTACGACGTCTGGTGTATCGCCGGCGATGGCGGCTTCCAGATGACCGCCTCCGAGCTTTCGACCATTCAGCAGGAGGGCCTGCACATCAACGTCGCCGTCATCAACAATGGCTTCCTCGGCATGGTGCGTCAGTGGCAGGAGGCCTTCTACGACAAAAACTACGCCTGCTCGCCCATCCTCTCGCCCGATTTCGTCAAGCTGGCCGATGCTCACGGAATTCCCGGAGCGCACGTCGTCGAGCGCAAGGATGTAACACCTACCGTTACGAAGGCGCGTGAGGGATCTACACCGTTTGTCATCAACTTCTCCGTAGAGAAGGAAGACGGCGTCTACCCGATGATCGCTCCAGGCGCAGCCCTGCATGAGATGGTACGCAGGCCCCAGAAGGATCCTCTGGTCGAGACCGCCGAGGACGAATAAATCGACAGGATGGGGTCAACCAGGACCCCATCCGTCCAAGCACCAGCAAAGATGCAGTGCCTTGCAGTTCTGGAATCGCTCCTGGAAAGCGCCTTGGAATGAAGATCGTTCTTCAACAGAAGTCTGGCCTTGGAAATCAACTGTTTCAGTACGCCGCTGGTCTCTACTTCGCACGAAAGTATTCGGCGCAATTAGAGATCATCCGCGAACCCGAGGAGCGCGCCGTGTCGTTCGGATATCCACGTCCCTTCCTGCTTTCGAAGTTCCGCATCGCCGCGCCCGTGCGGCAGCGGAACCGATGGGACCAGCTCGTCTGCTCGACCGCAAACTCCAAGCGGATCGTCTCCGATCCTGTACGCCTGCTCTCCGGAACCGTGACCCACAAGCCGCACTTCTCCACGGACTGGATCTTCGTCGACGATCTTCCCATCACCACTTCGACGAGAAGCATCTACCTCGACGGGTACTTCCAGGCCCATCAGTACGCCGCGGGAGTCGAGGAGCAACTGCGCAGCGAACTCACGCTTCGTGAACCTGCGACGGGGCAGAACCTCGAGACGCTCAACCAGATGCAAGCCTCGGAGTTCCCCGTCTCGCTGCACGTCCGACGCGGCGACTACACCAAGATCTATGGCGGACGCGACGCCCTTCCGATCACGTACTACCAGAACGCCATCGCGGAGATGCAGGCCTACGCCGCCGATCCGACCTTCTTCGTCTTCTCCGACGATATCGCCTTCTGCCGCGAGAACCTTCCTGCCGCCCCGCGCTATGTCTTCGTCGACCACAACGGACAGGCGGAGGCGCACGAAGACCTTCGCCTGATGTCTGCCTGCCGCCACCACATCATGGCCAATAGCAGCTTCTCCTGGTGGGGCGCCTGGCTGAACCCGAACGCCGACAAGATCGTGATTGCACCCAACCGCTGGCTCGATCCCGCGGTTCCCAACCCTGACCTGCTGCCTCCATCGTGGAAGCGGATCGCAGCCGATACAGCCATCGACACCCCCACCTGTTCAACCTCAGATGACAGCCTGATAAGGATGTAACGATATGCTTCACACCTTCGTAGCCCTCGTAGACGACAAGCCCGGCGTGCTCACGCGCGTCGCTTCCCTCTTTCGCCGTCTCAACGTCAACATCGTCTCGCTCACGGTCGGCGAAAGCGAGCGTGAGGGTGTCTCGCGCATGACCATCGTCTGCGAAGCCCCGGAGCATGCCTCCGACCGCATTCGCGCCTCGCTTTACAAGCTCGAGATCGTCCTCGATGTTGACGAACTCGGTCGCTCCGAAGCCGTCATCCGCGAGCTCTGCCTCATCAAGGTGGCCGCTGGCCCCAACTCGCCCAACGGTCAGCACTCGCGCTCCCAGATTTTCGAGCTCTCCACGGTCTTCCGCGCCCGCGTCGTCGATCTCGCACCGGAATCGATCATGCTCGAGATGACCGGAGCCGCCAGCAAGATCGAAGGCCTTCTGCAGGTGCTTCGCGAATCGAGCTTCGAGATCCTCGAAGTCTCGCGCACCGGACGCATGGCCATGCGCCGCGGACACCACACCAGCCGCGTCCTCAAGGCCCTGGGCACCAGGACTGCAGATGACACTCCGGTCGCATTTCCGAACCGTCCGGCGGTAGACAACCTGCCCAACCAGTTCGCCGAGGACGACGCTTAGCCGAAGCCCTCTACGCAACAATTGCCGCGATAGCCTCAGACCGTTTGAGTCCTAAAAAGTCCCGGCTCGCAGTCAAAACGCATAAACTATTTACACAACCACCAGAAGGAAGACAACCGAAAATGGCAAAGACCTACCACGATCAAGACGCAGACCTCTCCCTCATCCAGTCGAAGAAAGTCGGCATCATCGGCTACGGCTCGCAGGGCCACGCTCACGCCCTCAACCTCAAGGACTCCGGCGTCGAGGTTCGTGTAGGCCTTCGTCCCGACTCTCCCAACGCCGAGCGCGCCCGCAAGGCTGGCCTCCAGGTCGATACCGTCGCCAACATCGCCAAGTGGGCTGACGTCATCATGAACCTCACGCCCGACCAGACCGCCGCCAAGGTCCACAAGGCCGAGATCGAGCCGAACCTGACCCCCGGCAAGACCCTGATGTTCGCGCACGGCTTCAACATCCGCTTCGGAACCATCGTTCCTCCCGCAGGCGTTGATGTCTCGCTCGTCGCCCCTAAGGCTCCCGGCCATCGCGTTCGCGAAGTCTTCACCGAAGGCGGCGGCGTCCCCGGACTGGTCGCTGTCGAGCAGAACGCCAGCGGCAAGGCGCTTGAGCTCGCACTCTCCTACGCCAAGGGCATCGGCTGCACCCGCGCCGGCGTTCTCGAGACCACCTTCACCGAAGAGACCGAGACCGACCTCTTCGGCGAGCAGGCCGTTCTCTGCGGAGGCACCGCCGCTCTCGTCAAGGCAGGCTTTGAGACCCTGACCGAGGCCGGCTACCAGCCCGAGCTCGCATACTTCGAAGTGCTGCACGAGCTCAAGCTCATCGTCGACCTGATGTATCGCGGCGGCCTCGCCTACATGCGCCACTCCATCTCCGACACCGCCGAGTGGGGCGACTACGTTGCCGGTCCGCGTATCGTCACCGCCGAGACCAAGAAGGCGATGAAGAAGCTGCTCGAGGAGATCCAGGACGGATCGTTCGCCAAGAAGTTCATCGAAGAGAACGAGACCGGCCGTCACGAGTTCGCCCGCATCCGTCAGCAGGAAGCTGCGCACGGCATCGAGAAGGTCGGCGCCGAGCTCCGCAAGGCGATGCCCTTCCTCGATCCCGTCAAGGTCGAGAACGGCGCTGTCGTCAAAGCCTAAGCCCGGTTGTCATACAGGAAGCCCGGCTCGCGAGCCGGGCTTCTTTGTTTCACTTTGCGCTTTTTGGAAACACACCGATGAAGACCCCACGCTCCCCCTTCTACGTCACCACACTGATCGCCGGCGCCTTCTTTATGGAGAACCTCGACGGCACCATCATCGCCACGGCTCTGCCGCAGATGGCACGCAGCTTCGGCGTGGGCGCTGTTCGCCTGAACATCGGCATGACGGCTTACCTGATCACTCTGGCCGTCTTCATCCCCATCAGCGGCTGGGTCGCGGATCGCTTCGGCGCGCGCACCATCTTCGCCTCGGCCATCGGGATCTTCACCTTCGCCTCGCTCCTCTGCGCCGCGGCTCCCAACCTCACCATCTTCACGCTTACGCGCATCCTGCAAGGCATCGGCGGCTCCATGATGGTGCCGGTTGGACGCCTCATCGTCCTGCGCTCGACCCCCAAGGACAGGATCGCCCAAGCGATCGCCTACATCAGCTGGCCGGGCCTCGCGGCGCTCGTCATTGGCCCTCCTATCGGCGGCTTCATCACCACGTACTTCTCCTGGCACTGGATCTTTCTGCTCAATCTTCCTATCGGCCTCATCGCGTTGGTGCTGACGATCCTCTGGATTGAGAACACCCGCTCCGACGAAAAGCATCCACTCGATTGGATCACCTTCATGTTCGCCGGTGCTGCATCTACCGGTGTCGTCTACGCATTGGAGACGCTCGGCGGCGGCGAGGGCCAGTGGAAGATGGCAGTCGTAGTCCTCGTCCTCAGCCTCTTCAGCGGCTACCTTGCGGTCGTGACCGCACGGCGCAACCCGGTCTCGATGATCGATCTCGAGTCCATGCAGTTGAAGTCCTACCGCCTCAGCGTCTACAGTGCGAGCGTCTTTCGGGTCGCCGTTGGCGTTCTTCCCTTTCTGCTGCCGCTGATGTTTCAGGTGGCGTTTGGGTTGAGCGCCTTCAAGTCCGGCCTTTACCTGCTCGCGCTCTTCGGCGGCGACTTCAGCATGAAGTCCATCGTGCTGCCCGTCCTTCGACGCTTCGGCTTCCGCCGCCTGCTGATCTTCAACGGCATCATCGTCGCTGTGTCCGTCGCCCTGTGCGCTACCTTTACGCCGCACACCGCTCCAGCGCTCATCGCCGCTCTGCTCTTCTTCCACGGAGCCGCCCGCTCGCTCGAATTCACCTGCATGACGACGCTGGCTTATGCGGAAATTCCGCCCGAGCGCATGTCCCGCGCCAACGGCTTCCTTTCCGCTGTTATGCAGCTCTCCATGGGCATGGGAGTCGCCGTCGGCGCCGTCATGCTCCGCCTGATCGCACGCGCCAGCGGACACCTGCCCGCCAACCCGCACCTCCTCGACTTCCAGCTTGCGATCCTGTTCACCTCAGTGCTCGCCCTGGCTCCGGCCATCGAAGCCATGGGGCTTCCGCGCAACGCCGGCGCGATGACGAGCGGGCACTACTCCGATCCCGATCTCGAGTTTCCGGCCGCATAGCTCGGCTCGAAGATCGCACGCACAAGCTGCGATTCCTCGCGTACGATGATCTGCGATGAACCGCCGACAGTTTCTCCAGACTCTCAGCGCAGCCACAGCCACTGGCCTGCTCGGTGCAGCAAAGCCTGCCGCTCAGCCCAACATCGTCTTCATCTATGCGGACGATCTCGGCTACGGCGACGTAAGCTGCTACGGCGCAAAGTCCGTCCACACGCCCAACATCGACTCGCTCGCAGCCGAAGGCCTGCGCTTCACCGATGCCCATGCGACCTCGGCCACCTGCACGCCTTCGCGCTACTCCGTGATGACCGGCCAGTACGCCTGGCGCAAGCCGGGCACAGGCGTGCTTCCCGGCGACGCCTCGCTCATCATCGACACCGACCGCCTCACGCTGCCCGAGCTGCTGAAGCGAAGCGGCTACCGGACCGGCATCGTAGGCAAATGGCACCTGGGCCTGGGCCGCGGAGAGATCAACTGGAACTCCGACATCACCCCCGGTCCAAACGAACTCGGCTTCGACTACTCCTTCATCATTCCGGCGACACCCGACCGCGTCCCCTGCGTCTTCGTGGAGAACCATCGGGTCGTCAATCTCGATGCCAAAGATCCCATTCACATCAGCTACAAGCAGCCGTTTCCCAATGAAAAAACGGGCCGGGCAAATCCCGAGTTGCTGAAGATGAAGCCGAGCCACGGCCACGATATGGCCATCGTCGATGGCGTCAGCCGGATCGGATACATGGAAGGTGGCAAATCGGCTCTGTGGGTCGATGAGGATATAGCGGATACCCTCTCAGCCAAAGCCGTCCGCTTCATCGAACAAAGCGCTAAGGAGAGCAGCGGGCAGCCCTTCTTTCTCTACTATCCCGCGCATGACATTCACGTACCCAGGCTTCCAAACAAACGCTTTCAAGGCAAAACCTCCATGGGGCCGCGCGGCGACGCGATCGCTGAGCTTGACTGGTGCGTAGGGCGCATCCTGAATACGCTCAAAAAGAATGGCCTCACACAGAACACCCTGATCGTCTTCTCCAGCGACAACGGTCCGGTGGTAGACGATGGCTACCAGGATCAATCGGTTGAAAAGCTCGGCTCCCACAAACCCTCGGGAATCTATCGCGGCGGTAAGTACAGCAACTTCGCCGGAGGCACTCGCGTTCCCTTTCTCGTAAAGTGGCCGGACCACGTAAAACCAGCAACGACATCAGACGCCCTGGTCGATCAGATCGACCTGTTCGCCTCGTTCGCAACATTGACGCATCAGTCTCTTGCTCATAACGATGCTCCTGATAGCGTAGATATTCTTCCGGCACTTCTCGGAAGATCCTCTACCGGCCGTCAGTCGCTGGTGGAAGAGGCAGACGTGCTTGCCCTAGTGCAGGGGGAGTGGAAGCTGATTGAGGGCAGCAATAAGCCGGCATATAACGAAAATACCCGGACAGAGCTGGGTAATGCGCTGCAACCGCAGCTCTATCATCGGATCAGCGATCCGGAGGAGCATCATGATGTCGCCGCTCTTCATCCCGATATCGTAAAAAGGATGATCGCGACCCTGAACCAGATCCGCTCCGAAGGCCGCAGCCGCCGATAGCGAACATTTTTTCCTGCTTCATATCCCTCCTCCCAGCCTGCCTTCCTTTCGTCACAAAACAAGACCTGCGGGCGGTGACCGTTTCCAAACGCCTTCCAAAACCTGTCACAATGGATCAGGGTCGCTTTTTTCCGTTTCGTCAGCCACTGCCCATGACGGCAGAAGGAGAATCTCAGCATGGCCGCCCCCAGCAGTTACGAAGCTATCCTTCCCCATCAGCTCGGGCTTCAGGTCTTTATCGCTCCTCCAAAGCATCCCACTCCGCTGCAGGAGATTATCGCGGCGCTTCGAACCATCCCAGCTCTGGATGGCCTGACAGAAGAGGAGTACAGTTGGTTCGCCACCCACGGCATCGAGCGCGTCGGCGAAGACGGCGCGATGGTCTTTGCGGAAGGCTCTCCCTGCGATCGCATGGTCTTCATCCTCAAGGGTGAGGTCCACGTCCGTCGTCACAACGCCGGCCCCATGGCGCTTTGGATTGGCCGCGCTGGAGCCATGACCGGCAAGCTGCCCTTCTCGCGCATGAAGGTTTACGGAGGCGAGGGCTATCTTGTCGGTGACGGATGGTCGCTCGATATCCACGAAGATCTCTTCCCCGAGATGCTCGCCGCGATTCCCTCGATGACACAACGCTGCGTCTCCACCATGATGGATCGTGTCCGCGAGGTCACGCGCATGGAGCAGCAGGCGGAAAAGCTCGGCGCGCTCGGCAAGCTCGCGGCCAACCTCGCGCACGAGCTCAACAATCCTGCATCCGCGGCCCAGCGTTCAGCCTCCAGCCTCTTCTCCGAACTACGCCAGTACGGCGACCAGAAGTATCGGTTGGGAAATCTTTGCCTGTCGGACGCCCAGACTTCGCAATACCGCTCCTGGGTGGCCAGGACACGATCGACGCTCGCAGAACGGGAGGCTATTCAGGGAGTTCCTGATGCCCTGGCCATCAGCGATCGCGAGGGCGATCTGATTCGCTGGCTGGAGGAGCACAACATCTCCAATCCCTGGGCGATTGCTCCCTCCCTCGCGGAGACCGGCATCGCAGCGTCGCAGCTTGACGAGCTCGCCGGCATCGTCACCACCGAGGCGCTGCCCGTCGCCGTCGCAACCTTCGCCAGCTCCCTGCGCGTGGAGCGCATGGCAGAGACCGTCGTCAACTCGACCGTGCGCATCTTCGACCTGATCCGCGCCATCAAGGATTACTCCTACATGGACCAGGCGCCGATCCAGGACATCGACATCGCTCAGTCGCTGGAGAATACGCTGGCGATGTTCAAATCGCGTCTCCAGGACGTTCACGTCATCACGGAGTTCGATCCCGAACTTCCGTCTGTCGCGGGCTACGGACGCGAGCTCAATCAGGTGTGGACCGCGCTGATCGAAAACGCGCTCGATGCCATGAAAGAGAAGGGCACGCTACGCGTCTGTACGCGCCTGCAGGGAGGTATGGCCTTTGTCGAGGTCTGGGATACCGGCCCCGGAATCGATCCCGAACTGAAGAGCCGCATCTTCGAGCCCTTCTACACCACCAAGGCTCCCGGCCGCGGTCTCGGACTCGGACTCGATACAGTACAACGCATCCTGGAGCGCCACTCCGGCTACATCCAGGTAGACTCCAGGCCCGGTAGCACCTGCTTCCAGGTACGCCTTCCACTCGAACAAGCCCAGGCGTATTAGCATCAGGTAGCTTGTCGTTGGCATAGACTGGCCGCCCCGAGCAAAAGGTTCGTCATCCTGAGCAACGCAAAGGATCCCTGTATTTCTCCTGTAGCGTCGATCGTGCTCCGAGACGGAATCCTTCCTGCATTCCGCCCCAAAAAAAAGAACGCCGCTGCAAGGCGCAGCGGCGTGAGGCCGTTCTTTGGAAATCAGAACTCAAGTCGCGCACCCAGCTGCAAAAAACGTGCCGGGTACTGGCTTGTAGCTCTGCCAAACGTCGAACTGTTCAGGCTGGACGAGATACCTCCCAGACTCGCCCGGTTGAAGAGGTTGAAGATCTCCAGGCGCAACTGCAGATTGGCGACCTCGCGAATGCGATTGTTCTTGAGCAACGCAAAGTCCGTATTCGCGTAGCCGGGATTGCGATAGCCGTTGATGACCTCGTTGCCCTCACCCGGAAGATTCGCAGGTTTTGTAAAGTCGCCGGCGGAACCGAAGACTCCGGCCGCATTCTTGTTCGCCGTACGGTCTGCATTGCGGCCAAGCTGATGGTTGCGATCCGTAGGAATGCCGTAACCATAGCTCGGAACATCTGGAAGATCGCTGTTGTTTCCATCGGCGTTATAGTCTCCACCGGCTGAATAGGACGCAGTCTGCAACACGGTAAATGGCGTGCCGCTCTGCAGGATCGTGATTGCGCTCGGCTTCCATCCATTCGTCAGATAGTGCAGGAACGCCGGGCCGGTCTTCAGGTTCGGCAGCTCATAGCTGACTGCGAGCGACAGACGATTCGGTGCGTCCCAGTTGGAAGGACCCCAATACTGGCTGTAGTTGCCAGTGTTGGACTGCACCGTGGGATAGGTTCCGGCATCGTCATGTGAACTGGACCGGGTGTACGAAGCATTGATGAACCCGCGATGCATAAAGCGCCCCTTGAACGAAGCAATAAATGCATTGTAGGTTGAGGTTGGACCGTTGACGGTGTAGCGAATCGAACCGAAGTTCGTGTTCAGGCGAACGAACTTTCCGTTGTTCTGCACCAGGCTTCCGGGAAAGTTATTGATGTCGACACCGTAGTTCGCATTCGTCGTTCGCGAGGCGAAACCGGTGAACAGATCGTTCGAGTGCGATCCTGAATACCCTACGGCAACCGAGTAGTTATTCGTAATTCCGTGCTCGAGCGTAACCGTGTAGTTGAGCGTATTCGAGGCCTTCAGGTTGGGATCGTTCCCGCCGGCGCTTACCTGCAGGCCCTGGATTCCGCCGTGGTCGTTGAGGGTATAGCCCTTGAAATCCGGATAGGTAAATCCAAAGGGATACGTGTCGCTGGTTCCAACGCTATAGATCGGTTGCGGACCATCCGTATTGCTCTGGAAGGTCACACCCGCAGGTGCAGGCGGATTCTGAAACTCGTTCTGTACGTTCCCCAGCGTCACCCAGTCGTGATACAGACCAAAGCCGCCGCGGACCATCCACTTTCCCTGACCAGTAAGATCCCAGGCCACACCTGCGCGAGGGCTCCAGGCTGTGATCGCATGGTTGAAGGCGTGCGAGACCTGCTTCACATATCCGTTGGCCACCTGTTCGGAGGTCGTGGTCCCCGGACCATAGAAGAAGTTCGCCGCTATCGTCCCCTTCTGCGGAGCAGGATTGCCGAAGTCATCCCACCGGATGCCGTAGGTCAGCGTCAGGTTCTTATTGATCCTCCAGGTATCCTGCGCGAACAGGCCGATCGTATTGCCATCGAACTGGAAGCTGCCACCGCGCAGACCGGCCTGCTGTCCTGTCAGCAGATCGAACGATACTCCCGACTCCGAGAAGATCTTGTCCTGAACGAAATCAGCCACTGTTTGGAAAGAGAAGTGCGGCTGCGAATTCATCGGGCCAAAGAAGGTCAGATTATCCCCTTGAGATCCTTCATAGCCGACACGAAGATTATGCGTGCCGAAGACGTGCGACAGCGTGTCCTTCCACACAAAGTGGTGCTGTACATAGTTCTCATCCGCCTTGCTGACACCCAGCTGCGTATTCCAGCCCGAGGTCAGCGAGATGATCGGCAGATGGAACGGTCCCGTCGGATTGATCAGACCCTCCATGCGCAGCCAGCCGATCGCCGCTTCATTGACGGTGTTGGAGTTAAACGTATGAGTCTCGTTGCCCTGCACCGACCGCACGATATAGTGTTGCGGCGCATTGTGATCGAGACGCACCGAAGGGCCGCCGATATCGAGACGGGTCTGATAGTAGTTCCCGTAGATGCGGTCCTTTGTAAAGACCTTGTCCAGACGCGCATTCCACTGCAGAGCGTCGCGATAGTTAGTCGCTGCCAGCACGCCCTGATCTACTACCGGCATCGAACACGGAATGTTCGCCGCCGCCGCCGTACCGCATGTCGTCTTGAACAGCGATGCTCCCGTCTGCGCCACTCCCGTAGTCGTCGCATTCACCGCGGGGTACTTCGACAGCAGGTCCACACCGACGGAGTTCGGCCAGTTCTGCTTCGCCCAGGCAATAAACTGCGGGGCTTCATAGGTGACCTGCGAGCTCGACTGCGTCGATGACAGCAGAGGCTCCCATCCCGTGAAGAAAAACGTGTTCTTCAGGAACGGCACCGGACCGCCCAGCGTGGCCGAGATGTTGCTCGAATGGAATGGCAGCATCTTGTAGGTTTCGCGGGGCTGGAACTGGGTTCGTGCCGTCAGCCAGTCGGCCGTGTAGTAGTTGCTCGCCACAAAGTGATAGCGGTCCGCTCCCGACCGCGTCGTCATCACCTCAACGATGGAGCTGCTGCGGCCGTACTCCACATCGAACGTGTTCACCTGAACCGTTGCTTCCTGGATGGTATCGGGATTGGGAACCAGGTTCAGGACGCCCGGCGTAATGTTGCTGGTGATGTCCAGCCCATCCACCACATACATGTTGCCTACGCTGCTGCGACCGTTTGCGCTGGCCGTCACCTGCGTCTCCGAGCCGTAGTTGTCGGTCGATTGTCCATTGCCGCCGCTGCCCTGCACCCCTAGCCCCGTCACACCAGGCGCCAGCGTCACCAGGCCAAGCTGGTTGCGTCCCGGTAAAGGCAGCGAATCGAGTGCCTCGGTATCGATCGTCAACTGCGTGCGCGACTCTGCCGTATCCAGCACTGGCGCCTGATCGGAGACCTCCACCACCTGCTGCGAAGTAGCAATCGCCAGCGTAATAGGAACGTTCATCAACTGTGCTGTCGTCAGCGTAAAGGGGACCTTGCTTGTCCCGAAGCCGGCAGCGGTGGCCGATACAACATAGTTGCCCGGAGCCAGACTCAGAAACCGGTAGCCGCCGCGCGCATCCGACTCGACTGTCTGCGAGACCTTCGTCGCCGTATTGGTCAACGCCAGCGTAGCTCCGGGAACAGCCGCGCCCGTCGCATCCTGCACAGTACCCTGCAGGCTTCCTGAGAACTGCGCCAACGCCCTATGCGAAAAAAACAACACAACGACCAGACCGCTAAGATGTAGCAGTTTTCGTAAAGACATCACCTTTCTCCTGAAAACAGAACCTGGAGGGGCCGCCTCTGACATGAAGACTCGTCTGGGTTCAGCGCAAGACCCGGCTCCACGCATGGCGCATGGAAAACTCCACACGCTCACACCGACGGAACAGTATCCGTTTTAATGTTTCATTGTCAATTAATAATTTTTGTAGATCTTATATAACTTTCATTTTTACGAAACAGCAAAACCTCTACCTATCTTCTTGCATACAGCTCTGACAGTCCCGTTGAACGTGTCATCTTGAGCGAAGCGTCTCGCAGCTTCACCGCGATGACAACCCAGCAATTCCGCGCACAAGGCTGGATCAGGAGGAGACGACCTTCCGCCCGATCTCCTCAACCGTCCCTACCAGAAGATCGAAGTCCTCCCGGCGCGAGCGATGATTCGAGATGGCCACACGAATCGCGAAACGCCCGTCGAGCACCGTCCCCGACGGCACAGCCACGCCGCTCTCCTGCAGCCGCATCAGGATCTCCCTGTTCTGCGCCTCGTCAGCATCGGTATAGCGGAAGCAGACAATATTAAGTGGGACTTCCGCGGCCAACTCCAACCGCTGCGATCGCTCGATCAACGAGGCGAGGTACTGCGCCTGCTCAACGTTCTGGTCCACAACAGCCGTGATCGCATCGACACCCAGAGACTTCAGGCTCATCCACGCTTTCAGCGACCGGAAGCCTCGCGACAACTCAATCCCTCGGTCCGCAAAACGGATCCCACCCGCAGCCGGGCCTCGCTCCATCGCGGTCAGATAGCTTGCTCCGGTGGCGAAGGCAGCCATGTGCTCCTCGGGGTCGCGTACCAGCACACAGCCGATGTCGTAAGGCATGTAGGCCCACTTGTGCAGATCGAATGCCAGCGAGTCCGCACGTTCGATTCCGCTCACGCGCGACCGGAGCTTCTGCGACCAGTAAGCCGGCGCGCCAAATGCTCCATCCACGTGGAACCACAGACCTTCCTCTACACAGAGATCGGCAATCGCCACCAGATCGTCCGTAGCTCCCGTGTTTACGGTTCCGGCGGTCGCCACCACGCACACCGGCCTCGACCCTGCAGCACGATCCGCGGCAATCGCCTGCTTCAGTTCGTCCACCCGCATCCGGTAGCCGCTGTCCACTCCAATGGCACAGAGTCCGGCACGGCCCATCCCCATCAGCTCCATCGCCTTCTTCAACCAGCTATGGGTCTCGGTCGAGCAATATACCCGCAGCAGAGGTCCGTCCCGCAGCCCCTCTGCCCGCAGATCGAAGCCCGCCCTCGCATGGCGACCCACCGCCAGTCCGATCAGGTTGGCCATGGTGCCTCCGGTGGTCAACAGGCCGCTCGCTCCGGCCGGCATCCCCATCAGCTCCGCCATCCACCCGATGACCTGCTCCTCGACCAGGGTGGCCGAGTCGTCAAATCCGCCCACATTGGGGTTCATTCCGGCAGCCAGCATCTCGGCCAGCATGCCCTCGGCTGTTCCGTTTCCCATCACCCATCCCCAGAAGCGCGGGTGGGTATTCCCGATGCCGTACGGAAGAACGTGCTTCAGGAAGCTCTCATAGGCAGCCGCAGCTCCCTCTCCTTCGCGGGGAATCCCAGAGTCCTCCAGCGCGCTTCGAGAGTCGTCAGGCAGAGGCTGCCAGACTGGCTGCTCCCGCCGCCCCTGCAGATGCGCAAGCATCACATCCACCATGCGATGCCCCAGCTCGCGCAATGTATTCCAGTCGCTCTCCGTGCCGGGGTCCAATGTCTTTTCCGCATCGTCGGAACGCATTTTGGCTCACCTCCAGCGAACTGGTTCACCCTTGGGAGCAAGATACACCTCCGCAGGAGCCCCATCGGTAGCGTCCAGCAGGTTGTCGCAAACTGAAAATTCCGGATAACCGCCGTCGGCGGCAAAAGAGGTTACTTCGTAATCTCGACACCGCGCCAGAAGGCGATGTGATGCTTTACGTTCCGGGCGGCGGGCTTCGGGTCCGGATAGTACCACGCCGCGTCCTGGTTCTCCTGACCATCTACGAGGATGGTGTAGTAGCGCGCCTGGCCCTTCCACGGACAGCTGGAGGTCGTCGAGCTTGGCCTCAGGAACTCTCGCTTAACCGTCTCTTCGGGAAAGTAGATATTACCTTCTACCGTTTCGTAGATCTCGCTCTCGGCCAGAACCTGCCCATTCCAAACTGCCTTTGCCATAGTATGCAACCCATTTTCTTTCTGTAATTTACAGCAAAGCCGCCCTAATCCCTCAGGCGGCCCAACGCACATCAGTTTCCAAAGGCTACTTTAGTATTTGTAACAGAATCGCCGGGAAAAACAAACGCGAGGCTAAGTCGTTCTTTCTCAACGTTTCGCAGCACTCTCGTGCAGCTTGACGGACAAAGAAGGCCTTCGCCTCGCGCATGGTGTGATCGATACAGTCTGTCAGGCGGCCTCTCCCTCCGGCTGCGCAACCTGCTTCTGATAGCTGCATGGAGGAGTGGCGGAGACAGCCTCTTCCGCCTCCGGGGCACCCTTCTTCTTTCTGCGCTTCGGCAGAGCATCGTGGTTATTCGGACACACCCAGAAGGTTCCCTTGTCGTGGGCTACCTCCAGCAGGTAGGCGCTGTCGCACTTCGGACAGGTCTCGTTGATCAGCTTCTGGTTCGAGGCAAAGTCGCACTTGGGATAGTTCACGCAGCCGTAGAAGACATCCCCACGTTTGGTCTTGCGCGCGGCGATATCGCCGCCGCACTTGGGGCACTTTACATCAAGCAGGTCCTGCTTGATGTACTTGCACTTCGGATATCCACTGCAGCTGGTGAACTCACCATACTGCCCCTGCCGCAGAAGCAGCGGCTTGCCGCACTTCGGGCAGGCCTCTTCCAGCTGGACTGGCGGCTTCTGCTGCACCTTCTGGTTCAGCTTGCGGATCGTCTTGCACGGAGGATCTTCGTTATAGCCCGGGCAGGCCATGAAGGGTCCCCACGGTCCGTTGCGCAGCACCATCACGCGCCCGCAGTTATCGCAGAACTCCTCCTCGGCGACATCGTCCGCTCCGGGAGCATTCAGGTCCGGCTTGGAGGCGTAATTTTCCTTGGTGAAGTCGCAGCTGAAGGTCTCGACCACGACCTTCTTTCCCTTCCCCTGCGCCTGATTGATCGCTTCGGTCAGCTCCTTCGCGTCCTTCACCTCGCGACTGAACTCGGTGACATCCTCGGTCATCGCCTTCACGGTCATCGGGAAGGTAAAAGCGTCAGTGATCTTCTTCACGACCGACTTCGCGTTCTTCTTCCACGGCCCCGCAGCCACGTTCATCGGTTTCGACTTCGTGAAGTTCGAGCAGGAGAAGAAGCTGCCAAACTTGCCCCACTTCAGAATCAGCGGGGAGCCGCACTGCTCGCAGACCTCGTCGGTCTTGTGCTCCATCCGCTTGATATCTTCCATATGCTTCTCGGCGACCTTGAGCTCTTTTTCAAAGTGGTCGTAGAAGCCGGTCAGCAGATCCGTCCAGCGCTCCTGTCCATCCTCCACTGCATCCAGCTCGACTTCGAGCGTGGCCGTGTACTGCGTATCGAAGATGTACGGGAAGTTCTTGACCAGCAGCTTGGTGACAACGATTCCGATCTCGGTTGGTACAAACCGACCCGTAATCTTCTTTACATAATCGCGGTCCTGAATGGTGTTGATGATCGAAGCATAGGTCGAAGGCCGCCCGATTCCCTTCTCCTCGAGCGTCTTCACCAGACTGGCCTCGTTGTAGCGCGGCGGAGGCTGAGTAAACTTCTGCTGCGGATCAAGCTTCTCGAGCTTCAGCGCTTCCCCGGAGAGCAGCTCAGGCAGTCTGCGCTCCGAGTCATCTTCGCCCTCCGCATCCTGCGTAACGTTGACCTGCGCAAGACGCTCTTCCTTCGCGGCCTTCTCTTTGGCCGCCTGGCGGGCGCGTTTCTCTTCCTCTTCAAACTTCAGGTGACCATCGAACTTCAGCACGCTCCCGCTGACCCGGAAGTCATAGGTCAGCTTCGCCTTTGCCTCAATCTCAACCGTGGTCTGGTCGAAGACCGCCGGAGTCATCTGGCTGGCGACGAAACGCTGCCAGATCAGCTTGTACAGCCGATACTGTTCGTCGGAGAGATATCGGCGAATCGAATCCGGCGTGAACCGTACCGAAGTCGGACGGATCGCCTCGTGGGCGTCCTGCGCCTGGGCCTGCTTTTTGCCCGCAAACTCGTTTGGCTTCGTCGGAAGATAGCCAGCGCCCAGCTTGCCGATATACTCGCGTGCCTCTGCTATCGCATCCGGGCTGACACGGGTGGAATCGGTACGCATGTAGGTGATCAGGCCGACCGTGCCTTCCGGACCCAACTCCACGCCCTCATAGAGACGCTGGGCCACGCCCATCGTGCGCCGCACGTTGAAACCCAGGCGTCCAGCAGCCTCCTGCTGGAGCTTGCTGGTCGTAAAGGGAGCCTTGGGGTTGTTCCTGCGCTCTTTCTTCTCGACCGACTTTACCGCCCACTTCGCGGTGTGAAGTTCGCCGACAACCTCATCAACTGCTTCACGATCCGGGAGGGCGTTCGAGAGGAACTGTTCCTTGCCGTCAGCATCGACGCCATTGGCGACGCGTGACGGAATCCCATTCACCCCGACAAACCGCGCCGTAAATCCCTGCTTGCCGGCAGCCAGAAGATCGGCGTCGATGGTCCAGTACTCTACTGGCTTGAAGTCGTTGATCTCCTGCTCGCGCTCGACAATCAGCCGCAGGGCGACCGTCTGCACGCGCCCAGCGCTCAGACCGCGGCGAACCTTGTCCCACAACAGGGGCGAGATCTGGTAACCCACCAGCCGGTCCAGCACGCGGCGGGTCTGCTGCGCATCCACCAGGTTTTCGTCCACGTCGCGCGCATGCTCAAAGGCCGCACGAACGGCCTTCTGGGTGATCTCATTAAAGGTGACGCGACGAACCTTTTTCTTATCCTTAACCACCGGCAGCAGCTGCATCGAAAGATGCGCCGCGATCGCCTCGCCTTCGCGATCCGGGTCAGGCGCCAGGTAAACCGCATCGGCCTTCGCCGCCAGCTTCTTCAGGCGGTCGACGACCTTCTCCTTTCCAGGAGAGACGATCAGCGTCGGCTCGAAGGTCCTCTTCTTCAGCTCTACACCGATGTCGTTTTTGGGCAGGTCCATGATGTGGCCGATCGAGGCCTCCACCAGGTAATCACTGCCGAGATATTTCCCGATCGTCTTCGCCTTCGCGGGCGACTCTACGATCACGAGTGACTTAGCCATTATTTCCCTTCATTCCTCAGAACGTCGGCCCGAAGCCGGAGGTTCCATTTCCAACTGCACTGGCCTGCAATGATTCCCTTGCGAACTTAACACGGTTCGCCGGTTCCGTCATCTCCGGCGATTCCCAACAGACGAAGGCAGCCGTAAAACGTCATCAGGATAAAGCCGGGAAAAAGAGGACGGCAACGAGTGCAGCGTGGCCCCGCAAGCCATTCAAATAAATCAATTTACGATATTGGACCCGCACGGAATTTCCGCTGTTAACCCGGCAGTTACATTGTGCGGACGTAATTCTTTCCCGGCAGCTGCCGAACCCGGCCAGCCAGTTCCAGCTCAAACAACCCGGTGAAGATCTCCGCCGACCCAAGTTGGCCCTCCAACAGCTCCATCAGCTCGTCCAGCTGCGTCGTCTCATCCTGCCTCAGCCTCTCCAGAATCATCCGTTCATGCTCTGAGAGCCTTGTTTCGCTAAATAAGGATGCAGCCTCCTGCGATTTCGATTCATCGCCTGCTGTAATGGCTACCTCCTGTTCCAGCTCAAGCCGGGTCTCCGAAGGCAGGTCTTCCCAGATATCCTCCCAGGTCGCCGTAAGCTTAGCTCCCTGCTTTATCAACGTGTTAGGTCCCCACGCGTTCTTGTTGGTCACGTTTCCCGGAACGGCGTAGACGTCGCGGTTCTGCTCCATGGCCAGCCGCGCCGTGATCCTGGTGCCGCTGTGTTCTGCCGCCTCAATGACCAAGACACCTACACTCAATCCGCTCAGAATGCGATTCCTCACGGGGAAGTTCTGCGGAGCCGGAAAGGTCCCCAGCGGGTACTCGCTGACGATGGCGCCGCCGCTTTCGACGATCTGCTCCGCCAGGCGCTTGTTTTCCTTGGGATAGATCACGTCGATCCCCGTCCCCCAGACGGCGACCGTTCTACCCCGGGCTTCGAGCGCTCCCTTGTGAGCCGCCGTATCCACCCCACGGGCCATGCCGCTTAATATAGTCAGCCCTCGGGCTGCGAGATCGCGGGAGAGCATCTGGGCCATGCCCGCACCGTAGGTGGAAGGATGACGCGTCCCCACCACGGCGATGCCGGGGCGCGAGAGCAGACTTGCGTCGCCCCGAATCCACAGCACCGCAGGCGGATCGTAGATTTCGCGGAGCCTCTCGGGGTACTCCTCATCCACGGGGGTCAGGATCGAACCGCCGTTCTCCTGGGTCCGGTTCCACTCCTCCTCGGCCGCTGTGCGAGCTTTGCCATCGAAGATGAACTGAGCTGATTGGGCAGGCATCCCCAGGCTCTCCAACTCAGTAAGTGAGGCTGTGAAGATCTGCTTGGGATCGCCCAGCCTGCGCATCACGCGCCATGTGCGGGTTGCTCCCATTGCGGGTGTCAACACGACGGCAAGCCACGCCAGCTGCGATTCTGTCCATACCGTATTAACTGCACTCACCTGTTGGCCCGACTTCAAACTCTCTCCCTCGTCACGCATCCTGCGACTGCACGGCTTGAATCAGACCGCGGATATATCCATAACAGTACGCGAACGACTGCAGACCGTGGGGATCGCTCTCCGCCTGCGGAACATGGTCCGGCATCAGCATGTACGGATAACCGACCTCTTTGTAGACATGGATTGCCTTCCACATGTCCACGTCGCCCTCATCCGGATACACCTCGATGAAGTCGTCACGATGCCCCCGGATGTTGCGGAAGTGCACGTTGAAGATCTTCTTCCGCGTTCCGAAGTAGCGGATCACGTCGAAGATCTCTTTTCCGGGATCGGCCAGCATCTCCGACACCGTTCCCTGGCAAAAGTTCAGCCCGTGATACTCGCTCTCGCGGATGGACACAAACTTCTTGAGACCATCGACGGTGCCCAGCACGCGGTCCACACCCTGGTAGCCCGCAGGCGGCACTCCGGGGTCCTGAGGATGACACGCCATCCTGATCTTGTACTCGTTCGCTACCGGGATCACCTTGTCGAGGAAGTAGGTAATCCTCTCCCAGAACGCGTCGGCATCCACATGCCCGGCGATGGTAAGCGGCGTCTTCGGCTTCGCCTCTGCCAGCTTCCACTGGCTGTAGCTGGCATCTCCGCGTCCCGGGGCCCTTCCGCTGCGCAGCACTCCGAGGATGCTCATGTTGTACTTGATCGAAGGCAGCCCGACCTGCGCGCAGTTGCGAATCAACGTTTGAATTTGCTCGATGTCGCGGTCCCGCTCCGGGCTCTGCGCCAGCATGATGGCGGGATGCTTCTCGCGGTCGATGTAGCTTGACGTCAGGATAGGAGGCCCGACGCACAGAATCTCAATGCCGTTCTTCTCCGCCAGATCGCGCATGCGGCTCAACTCGTCGACGGTTGAGGCCACTCTTCCCTCTGACGTCTCCGGATAGCCGCAGATGTGCTTCACACCATACCGCGCCAGGTACTTCAGATGAGCGTCCGTCGTCGGTGCGCTCTGGCATCCCAGCTTCATCATCGCCTTCGGCATTCTGCGCTGCTTCGACGGAGCCGCCACGCCCGGCCTGGTTCCCAGCGCCAGCGCCGCCGTGCCCGATCCTGCAAGAAATCTTCTTCGATCCACGAATCGCTCCCATCCTGCGGATACATTGCATCCGCAGAGAATCCTACAATCCCTGCCGCGGAAGCTCACCGGAAATCTTCATTCGCCCTCATCGCACCGCTTGCAGTTCAGCTCCGCCCCCAGGCGCGAGCGCCTACCCTCTTCGGTCGTCACCCACTCACGAACCGTCCAGGGAGGATCGTGCCGCACATGCTGGTTATGGCCGCACTCCAGCTCGGCCACCCAATGGTTCTCTTCATCCCGATGAAAGCCGATGATCGCACGCTGCATCGTCGGTACACCTCTCTGCATCTTCTAAACTAGGTCTTTGGGCAATCTACTCCATCCCGTTCGCGTCGCCGCTATCAGCTTTCTCAACCCGGCTCCTCTGATGTGGGACTTCGAGCACCCGCCTCTCTCCGCAGAGTTGGCCGAACGGTATCAGCTTCACTACACGCTGCCTTCCCTGTGCGCCGACGAGTTGCTGGCCGGACGTGCCGACCTGGGTTTGATTCCGATCGCATCGCTCACCCCGGAGCTTGCTATCGTACCGGGCTGCACTATCGCTTCGCTGGATCGCGTCCGTTCCATTCAGCTGATTGTTCGCGGACCGCATATGCTGGAGACCGTCCGGACCGTCGCTGCCGATAATGCATCCCGCAGCTCGCGCGCTTACGTCGAGATTCTCTTCCGCAAATTCCTGGGAACTCAACCCGATTTCCTTACCATGCCGGCTGATCCTGTCGCGATGCTTCAACAGGCCGACGCTGCTCTGCTGATCGGCGACCCTGCCCTGCTGGCCGTCGAGGAGCGAGCGAGGATTGAAGCGGCCGTCGGTCCCTGCCAGTGGTTCGATATCGCGCACGAATGGATCAGCCGGACCGGCCTGCCGTGGGTGGCAGCCGTGTGGGCGATCCGGCCGGAGGCACTCACGGAGAGCCACGTACCCGCAGCCACCATCACCGCGGACCTTATCGGCTCACGTGATCATGGGCTTTCCCATATCGAAGACCTGGTTGGCGAGTGGGCACCGCGCCTCAATCTCCCGCCGGCCATCGTTCGCGATTATCTATCGGTAAACATCCACTACACCCTTACCGACGAGTGCATACAGGCGATCCGTCTCTTCCGCAGCTATGCGGAGGAGTTTGGGGTGCTGCCTCCGCTTCCCGATCTCCGCTTTCTCCAGGCATACCCGCCTCCGAGATAGCGTTGGAGAACCTGGAAGCCCCGGGCCGACGGCGATTTTTACAGAACAAACGCGACTCTCCCTGGTCTACAAGCGTCATATTTCAGTATGACCACCATGGCGGCCGCTTCGGTTGTGGCTGACTCTGTCTGGCGTGCGCTCGCCGCCGTGGCCCCCGTGCATCACCGGTCGGCACTGATGCATTTTCTCTTTACCTTCGGGGTATTTGGCCTGTTCCTGGTCTCTATCGTCGATTCCTCATTCGTGCCTCTGCCCATTCCGGGCATCACCGACATGATGCTGGTGCTGATGGCAGCGCGGCATGAAAACTGGATCATGCTTGTGCTGATCGCCTCTGCCGGGTCGGCGATCGGCGGCTACTTCAGCTATCGCGTCGGGCGATCCGGCGGCATGGCCTTCCTCGAGAAGCGCGTGCCGCCCCGGATCTTCAAGCTGGTGCGCGAGTGGATGGAGCGCCATGCCGTCCTTGCGGTGGCACTACCGGCGATTTTGCCGCCTCCGGTTCCCCTCTCGCCCTTCGTGCTCGCTGCGGGAGCACTCGAAATGTCGCGGCGCAAATTTCTATGGGTGTTCACGATCAGCCGCACCGCGCGGCACCTGATCGCCGCAGGTCTTGGTTTGTACTACGGCCGTTCTATCGTGCGACTCTGGAACCATCTCTCAGCGGAATATGCTACGACCCTGCTGGCCGTCACCTGGGGGATCATACTGGCCTGCTGCGCCATCGCTGCCTGGCAGCTGTATCGAGCAACGAAGACGATCAAGGCCACGCCTGATCTGACGTCCCGTAGCGGGACCGCCGTTTAGCCTGCAACGCCAGGCAACGAAGGTTTTTTGCTCTGGCTGCATCGCTGACGTGATAATGATTCCCTAGAAGCGCCAGTTCCATCCGGACTGGGAAAATCGGCGAAGACCGAGAAACCGTATCACTGCTTTCTTCCCAATTTGACGCATCTGCTCTAAACATTTTTGGAGATGGTCATGACCGAGCCCCGTGTTGCCTCGCTTGAACACGCCAAGGAGCGTGTCTCATGGACGCTTGCCCAGTTGGAGAAGATCGCCCTTGCCTTTGAAGCGAGAGGCAGCCTGCTGGTCTTCACGATCTTTGTTCCCATCTACCTGACGATTACCACCCTGGTCGCGCGTCACAAGCTCCTCTGGGACGATGAATTCTTCACCCTGTACCTGTCCCGGCCCGCGACCATGGACCAGATGCTGGCGGGCCTGAAGACCGGCGCAGATCAGCACCCGCCGCTGTTTTATTACCTGATTCACCAGATCACGGCTGTCTTCGGGCTTAGCCATGTAACGCTTCGGCTTCTGCCAATGGCAGGCTTCGGGCTGATGTGTGTCTGCCTCTTCTATCTGCTCCGCAACCGCACCTCGGTGCTGTGGGCGTTCCTGGGCATGCTGATGCCACTGACCTCCAGCGCCATCTACTATGCCACCGAGGCCCGCGGCTACGGCAGCATGCTGGGCTTCTGTTCGCTTGCCCTGCTGGCCTGGCAAAGAATCACCTCCTCGCAGCGCCGACGCGTGCTCTGGCTTTGTACGCTGTTCTTTTCCTCCGCGATGGCGGTCTCCAGCCACTACTATGCTGTGCTCTTCTTCTTTGCCCTGGGCCTGGGCGAAATCGCCCGCACCGTACAGCTCCGCCGCATCGACCCCTGGGTCTGGCTGGCCCTCGCGGGGGCCAGCGTTCCACCGCTTGCGTTCCTCTCCATCATCCGCAGCGCCAACTCCTACTCCGCACATTTCTGGGCGATCCCCATCTGGGGAAGCCTACTGGAGTTCTACCCCGGCATCCTCGGCAATCTGGCAAACATTCTGATCCTCGGCGCCATTCTCTTCCTCATCGCCGCCCTCCGGTCCGAATCCTACGAGCAGGATGGCAGGCAGCGGGTGCTGCGTCACTTCTCAACCTACGAGGTGGTGGCCTGGGCCTGTATCATCGCGGTTCCTCTCTTCGCCATGCTGTTAGCAAAGTTCGTGACCCACGGCTTTACAGAGCGCTACGCCCTGGCAGGCATCATCGGGGCAATTGTGGCGTTGTGCCACCTCGGGTTTGTCGTAGCACCCCGTCCTCGCAGCTTTCCTCTTCTTCTCTGCTGCACAGCTTTGCTCTACTTCGTCGTTCATGGCATCAGAATCATGCGTATCGAGGGAGTAGCCGTCACCCGCCTGAGCGAACAGATGCATCTGCTCGGCAATCATGCGGACTCTCCGCTTGCGCTCTCCGACATCACGATCTTTCACCAGGTCTCGTTCTACTCACCGCGGGCGATAATCCAGAACGTTGCCTTCGTCGCCAATCCGGAATCCTCCGTGAAATACCTCCAGCAGGACACGGTCGATCGCGGACTGCTGGATCTGCGTCCATGGTTTCCACTGCAGATCGTACCCAGCCAGACCTTCCTGGCAGAGCATCGTGAGTTCCTGGTCTATGCCTATATCGGGGCGTGGAGCTGGCTGACTTATGACCTGATTCCGCCGTATTACGACACCAGGATGCTGGAACGCTATAACTCCGACGTTCTGCTCAGCGCGCAGCGGCTGAGCGACCGTCCACCGGATGCAACCCATGCTTTCGATCAGGCTCCTCCGGTCACCGAGTTGTTCCGCAGTATCAGCACAACCGGACCCTCGCTTTGCAAACAGTGGATGCCGCACGACAGCTTCTGCGACCTCATCGAACAGGAACGGGAGCGCTCCCTGCTACATCCCCTGATACCGCGACAGTCCGTGCGATAGAGAGGCATCTGTCAGGCGTCCATTGTGGGCCTTTTGCAAAAACAGTGCTTTAAGCGATTCTCTCCTCGATGGAATCGTCAAGAAAGCCGTCGTCCTGAGTATTTTGCCTGTAGTCTCTGTAGTGCTTCGGGAAGAAAGGGATCCTTCACTACGTTCAGGATGACAAGCCGGGTGATTCCACCGGAAAAGAATGGTTCTAAGCGAAAAGGCGGACCTGAGAGGCCCGCCTTGATCTGTTTCGCACAGAGAACCGATTAAAACTCCCAGCGCAGCAGCGTAGCGCCTACGGTGAATCCCGCTCCGACGCTGGCAAGCAATACCAAATCGCCCTTCTTCAGGCGTTTCTCGTCAAGCGCGGTCTGCATCGCCAGTGGAATCGTACCCGCCGTGGTATTGCCAAAGCGATCGATATTGATGACCACGCAATCCTCCGGCATTCCCAGCCTCTCTGCAGTCGACAGAATGATGCGCTTATTCGCCTGGTGGGGAATAAAGCAGGCAAGGTCGCTTCCGACTACGCCATTGCGGGTCAGGACTGTCTCGGCAGCCTCGGCCATTTTGCGGACGGCAAACTTGTAGACCGTCTGTCCGTCCTGGTGGACATAGTGCATCTTCTTTGCGACCGTCTCTGCCGTGGCGGGATGCAGACTTCCGCCTCCGGGCATATTGAGCGCCACCGCGCCCGATCCATCAATCTCGTGCCAGTAGTCGATCAAACCGACTTCGCCCTCTTCACACGGCTCCAGCAGAACCGCGCCGGCGCCATCTCCAAAGATGACGCACGTCGCACGGTCGGTATAGTCGATGATGGAGCTCATCACATCGGCTCCGATCACCAGAACTTTCTTGTGCATCCCGCTCTCGATCAGCTTCGCCCCTACCTGCAGGGCATAAGGAAATCCAGAGCATGCGGCGGAGAGATCAAAGCCCCATGCACCCTTGGCTCCCAGCTTGTTCTGAACCAGGCAGGCCGTCGCCGGAAACAGCATGTCCGGCGTTACCGTGGCCACAATGATGACCTCAACCTCGCTGGCATCCACGCCGCGCTTCGCCAGGCAGCACTTCGCTGCCTCGACTGCGAGATCGCTGGTGGCCACGCCTGGTTCGACCAGATGCCGCTCGCGGATTCCCGTGCGCTCCACAATCCACTGGTCGTTGGTTTCGACCATCTTTTCCAGGTCTGCGTTGGTCAGCAACCCAGGGGGAACGTAAGTACCTACTGAAGAGATCTTTGCCCGCACCTGCGCGCGCGGCTTCAACGTCAGACTCAAACCTACACCTCAAATCCTTTGGAGGCAGGCCGAACCGCAGCTCAGCCCAACCCCAATCATTTTCCCCGAAGCAAGCGCCGAATGTCACTCAAAACGCCATGCTCCGGCCTGGAGGCAGAACTCCGCCCTCATCATCATCTACCGGAAAGGTAAGCAGAACAATAGCTGGAAGGAATCATGCCCGGGCGCTGTCTTTGGAATCTGCGCTGGGGATCAGAGCCTCCATCTTTGCGGAGACTTAAAAAAATGTACCGGGCGACCTACTGCGCCCGTAATGACCCGTTACCGTTGCTTCCTTCCGGACCTGGCGGAGTTGGCGGGATTACGTCGCGTAGGACCCGGCACACGTTTGATTTTAGCATTCCGAAATCCACATCCAATAATCATGCTAACCCCTTCATTCCCTGCAGCTGGATTCACCTGATAGTCTTTGGTCTATGCGATTGGTCCTGCCACTTTTTCTCGCCGCTTCCTGTGTCTTCACTTCCCCTTCCATCGCTCAGAACGTCCACGTTCGCGTAGCTCATGGAGTAAAGACCGGCGTCGAGGGCACGACCGAATTCCCGACCATCCAGATGGCCATGGACCACCATCCCTTCGCGGGGAAAAACGGCCGCGTCTACATCGAGATCGAGCCCGGCGTTTATCACGAGCGCGTGATCGTGACCCAGAACCACCCCAACATTACCTTCGTTGGAATGGGAAAGAGACCAGAGGACGTCGTCATCTCCAACTCCATGAACGCCAAACAGGCGGGAGGAACCTTCTTCACCGAAACCGTCCGGGTGGACGCTCCCGGCTTTGAGGCCGACAACCTTACCTTCGAGAACACCGCCGGAAACACAGGTCAGGCCGTCGCCATCGCCGTCCGGTCCGACCGCGCTATCTTCAAACATTGCCGCATCCTGGGCCACCAGGACACTCTCTTCGCCGACTACGGCCGGCAATACTATCTGGACACCTACATCGAGGGGACCGTCGACTTCATCTTCGGGAATGCGCAGGCCGTCTTCGACCACTCCGAGCTGCACGAACTCTCACCGGGCTATCTGACAGCGCAGTCGCGCACCTCGGCGAGCCAGACGACCGGCTACGTCATCGCCAACAGCCGCGTCACGGCCGATGACGCCGGCCTCGCCGGGCATCACTTCTTCCTCGGCCGTCCGTGGCGCCCCTACTCACGCGTCGTCTATCTCCATACTGAGCTGCCCTCCACTGTTGCTCCGCAGGGATGGAACAACTGGGGGAAAGCTTCTAACGAGCAGACTGCCTACTATGCTGAGTTCGAAAACTTCGGTCCAGGGGCCACAACCGCTGCGCGTCCCTCCTGGATACATCAACTGCCCCCCGGTCAGGCAAAGCAATTCGAGCCCGCAAACTTCCTTCGCGGCAAAGATCACTGGGATCCTCTCGCTCAGGCAAAGAAGCTTCCCTAGGCTTCCACCGACATCCTGTCCGCCATGGTTCCGAATTTTTCACGAACTCATGGAAGATGGAGCGAAACACGAACTGGATGTAGCATTGTGCTGCATTCCCCCCGGTGTTTCTGGAACCAAAGACGCTTCTATTACCTTGTAGAGGGCAAAACCTTGATGGATCGCAGACGGTTTCTTCAAAGCGCAGCTGGCGTGGCCATCGCCGCAACAACGTCGCCCGACCAAGTCATCGCCGCGCCACTAAAGTCGAGCAAGGTGATCGGCATTCAGATTGGCGCAGTGTCCTTTGCGGACGAAGGCGTGGAGAAGGTTCTGGACGAATGCGAACGTGCTGCAGCGGTGAACACTCTCTTCGTTGCGACCTTTACCTACGGCCGCGGCATCGCCGGACGGCAGGTTCCGGGGCAGCCTCTACCCGACCATGGAACTCAGAAATACGATACAGATACCTTCTTCGGCGGTTCCTACACTAAGGTCAATCCGAAGTACTACTCCGATACGGTCTTCAAGAGTTTTCGTGCGCCAGACCTCGGTAACTACGACGTGCTCGAGCAGGTGATTCCAGAGGCGAAGAAGCGGGGCATAAAGACGATCTGCTGGTACGAAGACGTCTTTCGTAAAAATCTTCCTGACATCGAGAGGCTGCAGGAAGTCGAGCTCTCCGGCAAAAAAGCCACAACCCTCTGCTTTAACAACCCTGAGTATCACCACTGGCTGATGAATATCGCAGAAGACTGGTCGCGCTCCTATGACATCGACGGTGTGATGTGGGGATCGGAGAGGCAGGGTGCCTTCTCGAACGCTCTCGGCGCAAGTCATGCGCATCCTCAGCCATCTACCGTAACGTGCTTCTGCGAGTATTGCTTCGCGAAAGCGCGAAAACAGGGCATCAATCCAGATCGCGCAAAACAGGGATTTCTTGAGCTGGAGAAATTTGTTCTCGCTGCACGTAAAGGCACTCGCCCCGTAGATGGATACTACGTCCAGCTCTGGCGCCTGATGCTTCGTTATCCCGAGCTTCTTGCATGGGAGAACCTCTGGACATCAAGCCTTCGCGAGACACAGAAAGCAATCTACGATCGCGTGAAATCCGTGAACCCCAAGCTCGGGGTGGGCTGGCACATCTGGCACAACAACTCTTTCAACCCGATCTATCGCGCAGAACAGGACCTTGCCGAGATGGCGCCGTACTCAGACTTCCTCAAGGTAGTGATGTATCAAAACTGTGCCGGAGAGCGCATGGTCGATTACATCGAAAGCGTAGGAACCTCCTACTTTGCCGATGTGCCGAAACAGGAGTTGCTCGACTTCCACTATCGCGTTCTTGATTACGGCAACGAGAAAGACTTTAAGACGCTTCCTGCCATCGGCTTCTCATCCGATTATGTCTATCGAGAGACCAAACGGGCACACGATGGTCTTGCGGGGGCAAAAACTCAGCTATGGCCAGGAATCGATGTTGACATCCCTACGGCCCAGGGCCACGCAAAGTGCACTCCTGCTGGAACCAAAGGTGCCGTCATGGCCGCTTTTCGAGGAGGAGCGGATGGAATCATCATCTCGCGCAAATACTCCGAAATGAGACTGGAAAATCTTCGTGCTGTTGGCGACGGCCTGAAGGATTTGCACCTGGCTTAAAATCCGTGCCGGGACTGCGCACCCTTTTCTGTTTGGCAGCTCCGGTGATGACGGTCTACACTTCCTCTCAGCCCTCAGAGGAAGAACATGCTAAATCGATTTTCCAGACGTGAATTTGCCAAACTCTTCGGCTCCGCCGCGCTCGCTCCATCCATTCTTCCGGCCCTCTCTGCCGAGCAGGCACCCGCCCAAAACGCTACGATTGCGCCTCCGGCGCCACAGCCATTCCCCAAGGGCTTCCTCTGGGGATCGGCGACTGCCTCTTACCAGGTCGAAGGCGCAGTGAAGGAAGACGGCCGCGGCGTCTCCATCTGGGATACCTTCTCCCACACCCCCGGCAAGACCAACAACGGAGACACCGGCGACGTCGCCGACGACCACTACCACCGCTACAAGGAAGACATTCAGCTGATGAAGGCGCTCGGCCTTCAGACCTACCGCTTCTCGGTCGCGTGGCCACGCATCTTCCCCAACGGAACCGGAGCTCCCAATCCCAAGGGCATCGACTTCTACAGCCGCGTCGTCGATGAGCTTCTCGCCAACAACATCCAGCCCTACTGCACCCTCTTCCACTGGGACCTGCCCCAGGCGCTCGAAGACAAATACGGCGGCTGGCAGTCCCGCGAGACCTCCGAGGCCTTTGCCAACTACGCCGGATACGTCGCCCAGCACCTTTCCGACCGCGTCCAGCACTTCATGACGCTGAATGAGATGCGCTCTTTCGTCGACATCGGCTATCGCGACGGCCGCCACGCTCCGGGCCTCAAGCTTCCTCCAGCCAGGGTGAACCAGGTGCGGCATAACGCCGTCCTCGCCCACGGGCTTGGCGTACAGGCTATTCGCGCCCATGCGAAGACTGGGGTCAAGGTAGGGCTCGCCGAAAACGCCGAAGCCTGCTCGCCCATCATCGAAACACCCGAGCACATCGAAGCCGCTCGCAAGGCCATGCGCGAAGAGAACGCCGGTTATCTGACCGTCGTCCTCGAAGGCAAATATACGGACGCCTATCTCGCCCATCATGGAGCGAATGCGCCGAAGTTCACCGCCGCCGACATGAAGGCCATCGGCTCGCCCATCGACTTCGTTGGCCTCAACAACTACACCACCACCTGGGTTCGCGCCGACAACAACTCCCGCGGCTACGCCCTCGTTCCAGCACCTGAGTCCTACCCGCACATGATGAGTTCATGGCTGCGCGTCGGCCCACAGGGACTCTACTGGGCCCCGAAGTTCATCGCCGAGATCTGGGGCGTGAAGGAGATCTACATCACCGAGAACGGAGCCTCTTCCACCGACGTCCTCACCCCCGACGGCCACGTCTACGACTCCGACCGCATCATGTACCTGCGCAACTACCTCACGCAACTCCATCGCGGAGTCTCCGAAGGCGTCCCCGTCAAAGGCTACTTCTGCTGGTCCTTCATGGATAACTACGAGTGGGCCGACGGCTACGCTTACCGCTTCGGCCTGCACTACGTCGACTTCAAAACCCAGAAGCGCACTCCCAAGATGAGCGCTCACTTCTATAAAGAAGTCATCGCCCGCAATGGCCTTGCCTGATTGCCTGCGCGCCCAAAATAGTCCTCTTGTGCCTTAAAAGACAGGTCATCCTTCGACTGTGCCTCATCGCGAGAGGCACAGTCGAAGGATCTGCGGTTCGGAGCGGGTAGCTCTGCGAGAACGCACTTCAATGCGGTCTCATCATGGCAGATCATTCCCAAAAGGTTATGGACAGTCGAATCAGGCATCCCTATTCTGAAGCTCATGGTTCGCCCCCTTGTTGTACTTATCCTTCTTTCTGTCCTTGTCCCCCATCGTGCAATCGCTCAAAGCAGCGCTTTGACCCCTGCCCTTTCCGGATACATCACACATGTCTCCGCCGCATCCGACTTCGATGTAAACGGCTTGCACGTCATCTGCACTTCCAGCACCCAAACCTTCCAAGGCTCAACGGACCCGGCGGTTCCTCGCATCAGCGGCGGCGAAGTCTTTTTCGGAGAACGTGTCGATCTCTACGGAAAAATTGATCGGAAGAAGCATGAGATCGAAGCAACCAAGATCGTCTTTCGTAAATTCAAGCCCGAAGTCTTCAGCGGACTTGCCGTCATCGATCGCATTCTGTCCTCCCCAACAAGCGGAGAGCTGATGGTTCGCGCCGACGGATATCGAATCTCCATCAATTCCTCGACCCAGGTCGACTACACCAGCCCCATCTCGTCGCTGGCAGAGGTAAAGCCCAACGTCTGGATCACGTATCACGGAACCCTGCGTGACGGAGCCATCATGGCCGACAGAGCTACGTTCCAGCCCAACGACATCTCCAATCGCGAAGGCAACCTTCTCAAAAAAAACGGAATATGACCCTTCCAAAGTCCCGGACGACTCCAAACAAAATGTATGGAGCAAGCAATTTCTCGGCCTCAATCCTAAAAAGATCCCTCCATACCGAGACACCGTTATGCAGGCGCGCGTGGATCGTATTGGATCCAGTCTTATTCCGGAATATCAGCGCAAGTTAGCCAGCGACGATCCATCGAAAATCGCGTTCCGTTTTCAACTCATCGACAATCCAAAGTTTCACGACGCACTCACGCTCCCGAATGGGATCATCCTCGTACCTCGGCAAATCGTGGAGCGGCTTCCGGAAGACGCTCAGCTTGCCGCCGTGCTTGCAGACAATATTGCATGCGCTCTCGAAAAGCAGACCTACCGGTTGGCGCCATCGTATGCAGCAATGTCTACCTCACAGGTAGCTTCCAATGTCGGTGGCTTCTTTGTGCCGGGACTTGGACTGGCCACCGGCGTTGCGAACTACGCCTCCGCGAAATCCATCCGAACCGATCTGCTCGATCAAAGCGGACGTGTCAGCCTCGGTCTCTTGCATGACGCTGGCTACGATCTACAACAGGCCCCGATTGCATGGTGGCTTCTGGCTGCGAAGCCATCGAAGAGCCTTGCAGAAACAAAAATCCCTCCACGTGCGGAGAATCTCTATCGCACCATCGGTCTCATCTGGCGGAATTATCGTCCAATGGCTAGTTTACAAACACCCACAAACTGATAGCCCTTGCAGTGTGAGGCCACCTCTTTTGATCAGGAGGTGGCCTCTTGCTTTGAAACGCTTACACCTGCACCATACCGCCATCCACAAACAGCTCCACACCCGCCACAAAGCTCGAATCGTCCGACGCGAGAAACACAACTGCCTTCGCAATCTCGTCCGGAGTTCCGATACGTCCCAGCGGAACCTGCGAGACCAGGGCCGCCTTTAGCTGCTTCGCCTGCTCTGCGTCCGCAACCAGACCATCCACCGCGGGAGTATCGATCGGTCCGGGACTCACCACGTTCACCCGAATCTGGCGATCCTTCAACTCATTGGTCCACGTGCGTGCAAACGAGCGCACCGCAGCCTTCGTCGCGCTATACACACCAAACGCTGGCATGCCTTTGACGGACACAATCGATGCATTCAGCACAATCGTTCCACCGGCAGGAATCAGCGGCAGAGCCTTCTGCACCGTGAAGAAGAGTCCCTTCACATTCGTATTGAAGGTCTTGTCGAAGTGTTCTTCGGTCACTTGGTCGATGGTCGCAAACTCTCCGCCTCCCGCGTTCACAAACAACACATCGATGCGGCCATATTGCTTGTTGATCTCGGCAACGACCTTTTCGATGTCCTCGATCCTGCTGGCGTCGGCCCGGATCGCCGTTGCGTCCGCTCCGATCTCCTTCACTGCGGCGTCCAGGTTC
The DNA here is from genome assembly GCF_010093025.1 of Edaphobacter sp. 12200R-103. Classification (GTDB taxonomy): domain Bacteria; phylum Acidobacteriota; class Terriglobia; order Terriglobales; family Acidobacteriaceae; genus Edaphobacter. The sequence goes on from NZ_CP048114.1 coordinate 2,190,500, forward strand.
TCCTTGCGCCGGCCGGTGATAATCACCTTCGCACCCTCGGTGACAAAGCGCTTCGCCGTCGCCAATCCGATGCCGCTGTTACCGCCGGTCACCAGTGCAATCTTGCCTTCCAGCTTCCTCGACATGAAACCTCCCTTTGCTTTCCTCAGGGGGTTTGATTCCGCCTCACTCCAAAAGTTCCGCAAATATGAACTATTGAACTACGGGATCTGTGGATATCATCAAAGACCTGGTGAAGCCACTCTTTCATCCTTCGATCGATAACATCTCCGTGGAGTCGCTCCTCCACGCGCTCTCCGATCCCGTACGCGTCGCTATCTTCACCCGGATCGCCTCAGCGGAGTGTTCCGCTACCTGCTCCACCTTTCAGAACATTACCGAGCATCCCATCCCAAAATCGACCCTCTCGCAACACTTCAAGGTGCTTCGTGAAGCAGGACTTATCCGCGCCGAGCGCAAAGGCATCGAGATGCACAACACCTCTCGCTGCTTCGAGATCGAAAGCCGCTTTCCGGGCCTTATCGCCTCTATCATCCAGGCTTACACTCTGCAATCTCAGAAGGCGAAGAAAGGCTCCGCTTCGAGATCCGGTGCTGCAAAAGTCCGATAGCCAATTCTTTTCGCCGATCCCCTTCTTGCCGCGAACATGAGAACCGATTTCGCAGCCGCGGCACATGATTTCTGCAGCTTTTCCAAAATGAAATTCGGGAATTTTCCGGTTACGATCCCTCGAGAGATCGATCAAAATCGACTTTTAAGATGCATTTCTTTGCATTTACCAAAAGTTTTTTTGCTGGCGTTTTGTGCGTCTTAAATCCGAAATACCCTCATCTTTATTGAACAATTTCTTGAGTGCAAAAATATGCACCGAGTCGGGAAAAATCTTTCAGGCTTGGCAATACCACTTTCAGGCAATCTACTACGACCAGAAATACTCGGCACTACGCCTGACAATTTCCGGATTTTAGGAGACCTTCGTCCCGTGAAGAAGCTTTTGTCCTCCCTCTCCGTGCTTGCAGTTCTTGCTATCGCTCCTGCAATGCACGCTACCCCTATCAACGGTCAGTTCTCTGTGACCGGCGCATCGGTCCAGGACACTGGAACCGAGTTGATCTTCAACCCCAACACCATCAATGTTGGCGCTGCTCCTACCATCATGGGTGACTTCAACTCCCTGGTTACCGCAGGCGAGGCTGGAACCATCACCTCTCCGATCAATTACGCCAGCTACGTCGCAGGCAGCTCGGCGTTGACCTTCGGCAGCGGAAGCACCCTGCTTACCCTGACGCTCGATACCATCTCCTGCTCACTGGCTGGTCAGTTCAACAACTGCGTCGGAGGCGGCACCATCGTCTCGGCAGACCCGACCTTTGATCCGACCCAGTTCTCTCTGCTCTTCACCACCAACACGGCCGGGATCGTAACCTTCCAGGCGACCGCGCTGAGCAACGCTTCGGCCGTCCCGGAGCCCTCGACCCTGATGCTCCTCGGAACCGGCATCATCGGCGCCGCTGGTGCTCTGAAGCGTCGCTTCGCATAAGCACCGCTTCCTCAGAAGGGCCAGGCATGCCCTGCGCCCCTTGTGAGATCGCACTTCAACAACCTGCCCCATGCAGACTTCCACCACAGTGGCGTATGCATGGGGCAGGTTGTTTTAATTTCGCATCAAGAGGCGCAAAGACCTCTTCCTGCCCATAAAGGCTTTGCGAAATCAAGCCTCATAAAATCAATATCTTTACCGCTCTAAGCCCGAACCAAGTTCTATAAATGGAGGACTTTGCAAAAAATCGGCCAGGGTAACGCGCCACCCTCGTCTCTGACCGAACTGATAAACTAGTAGGCTGTGAGTCTCCCAGTAACAAGCGATTCCCAAACGACTGCGCCTGACGAAGCTTCGCGGCCGAAGATCGGTTTTGTCTCCCTGGGCTGCCCCAAAAATCTGGTCGACTCCGAAGTCATGATGGGTCTGCTGCACTCCGCCGGTGGCGAGTTGATCACCAGCGCGGAAGACGCCGAGATCCTCGTCGTCAACACCTGCAGCTTCATCGACTCGGCCAAGCAGGAATCGGTAAATACCATCCTCGAGATGGTGCAGCACAAGCAGGCGAACGGCGGCCGTGCGCAGCGCCTTATCGTCGCCGGCTGCCTGGTCGAGCGCTACCGCGACGAGATTCGGAAGAACATCCCCGAGGTCGACGCCGTCGTCGGAACCGGCGAGCTGGAGCAGATCCTCAACGCGGCCGGGCTTGCTCCGAAACCAGCGCCTTCCTCGAGCCCACTCTTCAACATCCTTCCGCCGGATCAGAACTCCCCGGCGCTGGTCAGTCGCGCCGCAAGCGCCGTCCACCAGCACTCGCACCCCACCGAACAGGGAGCGCAGTTACAGCTTGAGCACGAAAGAGAATCAGGGAACAAGAAGAGTGTCATCCCGAGCGAAGGCGAAGCCGGAGTCGAAGGATCTGTGGCAGAAGGATCTGCGGCATCGGGAGCCACAAAGCCGGGTGCCCCACATCTCGATTCTGAGATGTGGGCTTCGCAGGACGCCAAGCCGTCACGCCCTGAGGGCGACCTCCGCGAGCAGCAGGGCCGCTTTTCCCGTACCGCATGGGATGGAGCCACAGCCGCGTTGCCTGAGTATCTCTACTCCGATGAGACGCCGCGCATCCTGGCAACGCCGCGCGCGTCTGCCTACATCAAGATTGCCGAAGGCTGCGATCACCCGTGCAGCTTCTGCATCATCCCGCAGCTGCGCGGAAAGTTCCGATCGCGCCGCATGTCCTCCATCGTGGCCGAGACAGAAAAGCTCATCGCGCAGGGCGTTCGCGAAATTACCCTCATCGGCCAGGACACGACCTGCTACGGCGAGGACCTCGGTCTGACCGACGGCCTGGCGCAGTTGCTCGAAGCACTCGCGGTCCTGCCAGGCCTGAAGTGGTTGCGCTTCCTCTACACCTATCCCAACAAGGTGACGACGCGGCTGCTTGAGACGATGGCGAAGCACGACAACATCGCGAAGTACCTCGATGTCCCGCTGCAGCACGCCAGCGCCAGCGTCCTCAAGCGCATGAAGCGTGGCGGCAACGCGAAGATCTTCCTCGACCTGATCGAAAAGGCGCGCCGCATCGTTCCCGGGATCGTCATCCGCACCAGCTTCATCGTCGGCTTCCCCGGCGAGACCGAAGAGGACTACAAGGAACTCGAGGCATTCATCAAGGCCGCACGCATCGACTGGCTCGGAGTCTTCACCTACTCCGACGAGGAGGGCGCGAAGGCCTTCGAACTCGACGCCGCCCTCAAGGTCCCTGAGCGCACCATCCAGGCCCGCCGCCGCAAGCTGATGAAGCTCCAGCAGAAGATCAGCGCGAAGTCGAAGGCCGAATGGGTAGGCCGCGAAGTCGACCTCCTCGTCGAAGGCGAATCCGAAGAGACAGAACTCCTCTGGGAGGGCCGCACCATCCAGCACGCCCCGGAGATCGACGGCAAGGTCTTCATCAACGACTTCGGCCCGCATGAAGAACTTGTTCCCGGAACGTTCTATCGGGCAGAGATCACCGAGTCGCACGACTACGACGTCGTTGCCCGCATCCTCGAGTAGCGATGAATCACTCCTCCTGATTTCAACATCTATCTAACGAAGATTCGAAGAGGAGAGATTCATGGACCTGCAGCTCAAAGGCAAGACCGCAATCGTTACCGGAGGCTCTGCAGGCATCGGCCTAGCCATCACCAAGGCACTCGCCGCTGAAGGCGTCACCGTCACAGTCCCCGGACGCAGCAAAGAGAAGCTCGACAAAGCTCTCGCCGGAATCAGCAACGTGAAGGCCATCGTCGCCGACCCCGGAACCGCTGATGGCGCAGCCGCACTCATCCAGCAGGTCCCCGACACCGACATCCTAATCAACAACCTCGGCATCTACGAGCCCAGACCCTTCGCCGAGATCACCGATGCCGACTGGCTCAACATCTTCGAGGTCAACGTCCTCAGCGGAGTCCGTCTCTCGCGCCACTACTTCCCGCGCATGCTTGAGCGCAACTGGGGACGAGTCATCTTCATCTCGTCCGAGTCCGGCATCATGACTCCGCCGGAGATGATCCATTACGGAGTTACAAAGTCCTCTCAGCTTGCAATCTCGCGCGGACTGGCAGAACTGACCAAAGGAACCGCGGTGACGGTCAATACGGTCATGCCTGGGCCGACGCGTTCCGAAGCGATCGTCGAGTTCCTCGAGAAGATGTCCACGGCGCAGAACCCGACGCCTGATCAGGCGGAGAAAGAGTTCTTCGAGAAGCATCGTCAGAGCTCGCTGTTGCAGCGACTGATTGAGGGCGAGGAGATTGCGAGCCTGGTGGCTTATATCGCCAGTCCGCTCTCGGCTGCGACGAATGGAGCTGCGCTGCGTGCCGAGGGCGGACTGCTCCGATCGATTGCTTAAGCGCTGCGGGTGGAAACCGCAGATCTTCGACTCCGCTGCGCTCCGCTCAGGATGACACGGTGAGGCGGGGATGCCAGAGACGAACCTTTAGACACTTTGTGGAAGAGCAGACACGCACGCTGCTTGCGGATGACGCATCCGTTCCCCGTCCGGATTTACAATCGATCCTGCGATGCCGAAAGCTCTCTTCTGTCCGACGTGCCGCAATGTTGTCCTGATCGACAACGAGAACTTCCCTTTCTGCAGCGATCGCTGCCGTTTGCTCGATCTGGGCAAGTGGGCCTCGGGAGATTACAAGATCTCCTCGCCGATTCAGGACCCCGATCTGCTCGAGGAGCTTGCGCGCTCCGAACGCAATAAGCCAACGGACGATGAGAGCTAGTGGCTAATTCGACCGAACAACTGCATCCGCCTGCAGAGAAGAAGACGCTGTGGGCGTGGACGCTCGGGACCTTCTTCGGGGCTGGTCTTCTTCGACCGGGACCTGGGACGTATGGCTCCTGCGCGGTCCTGCTGCTGTGGTATCTGGCGGCTCACCTCTTTCAGCCTTCGTTCGGGGCTCTTGCCACGGGCACTACAATCGCGGCCATCATTGTTACGCTGGTGGGGATTCCTGCATCCACCATTGTGGCGCGGGAGTCGGGCAGGAAAGACCCCGGCATGGTAGTGATCGATGAGGCGGCGGGGCAGTTGATTGCGCTGGTTGCAATAAGGCCCGACTGGCCGCACGCGGTCATCTCCTTGTTGCTGTTCCGCGTCTTCGACATTCTGAAGCCTCCGCCCGTACGCCAGTTAGAGCGACTACCCGAGGGGACCGGCATCATAATGGACGATGTCGCGGCGGGGCTTATGGCTCTTATGTGCGCACAGATCATAGCGCTTTTCTTCTGAGCGGGGGGCTCCTTGTCATGACCCTGCTCTCGTTCTACCCTTAGAGCGAATGAATCTCTTTCACTCCTCTTCGGCCGATGCACCGCAACTGAACCGAATTCGGCCTCCAGCGGCTATGCCTGGCGGGGAGGTTGAGTTGCAGGGACGTTCCCTGGAGCCGGTTGGCGGCAGGCTGCCGCACGCCAGCATTGGAGATATCTTCTCTCCCGTCATTCTCAGCCGGCCGAATCGTGCGGTCGTTCAGGTTCCTGACGGAAGCATTACGGGCGACCTGGTGTTTCATCGCAACGGTGAGAACTCCAATCCACTGCTGGTCCGGGTCGCTGTTCCGATGGCCGAGAATGTGCACCCGGTATCGAATCCCGTGGTCGATAGCAATGGCCAGGTCTTCACTACGCTCTCGGGAACGCGAGGCCAGGCGATGCCTGTATCCATCTTCCGCATACAGCGCGACTTCCAGATGGTCCCATTTGTTCGCGACCTGATGAACCCTTCAGGGATGGCGTTCGGAAGAGACGGCTATCTGTATGCAAGCTCTCGAGCTGAGGGAACGGTCTATCGCATCTCTCCAGATGGCGCTATGACTACCTATGCCGAAGGTATGGGAGTCGCCACGGGAATTGCCTTCGATCGAGACGACAATCTGTACGTAGGCGACCGGTCGGGGACGATCTTCAAGATCAACCCGGATCGGGAGATCTTCGTCTTCGCTACCCTGGAGCCCTCGATCGCCGCCTATCACCTGGCCTTCAACGCAGCAGGAATTCTACTGGTGACCGGACCCACGACTTCGTCGAATCAGTCGATTCAAGCTATCGATCCCGACGGCAATATCTCAATCTTCTTTCAAGGATTGGGCCGAGCCCAAGGCATGGCCTTCGACATGGATGACAACCTATACGTTGTAGCATCGTATCGTGGCCAGCGCGGCGTCTTTCGCATTACGCCTTCGAAGGAGGTTTCGTTTGCGATCTCCGGCAATAACCTTGTGGGCCTGACGTTTGTAGAAGACGGTTGTGCTGTGTTGGCAACGAAGGACGCTCTTTATCACGTGGCGCTCGATATCGAGGGGCGTTCGCTGATCGATTGAGTTTCTGCCCTCGCGGTTTTCCGAGAGATCGCGGAAGTGTAGCCCGTTTTATATGCCTTCGTGTACATTTATCGCACTTCAATTTTGTGAGCTTTGAGCCGTTAAGTCGTCCTATTGCTTCAAAGCTCGAACTAACTCCCTCAGGAGGGGATGGACGTGATTACCCGACGCGAATTTCTCGATACCCTTGCTGTCACGGCTGCCGGGGCAGCCGTCAGCAGCAGCGCGAAAAGCTATGCCCAGATCGTCGGAGCCAACGATCGCGTAAACTTCGCCGTCATCGGATTGAACAGCAGGGCGTATGCTCACCTGTCGTCTCTGAAAGCGAATGAAAAGACCGCGCACATTACCCACGTGTGCGACGTCGATACGAAGATTCTCGACCGGTTTGCCGGCAGGGCAGAGACATCGCTTGGTTATAAACCCGCGAGCGACAAGGATTTTCGCAAGGTACTTGCTTCCAAGGACGTGGATGCGATCACGATCGCTACCCCCGACCACTGGCATGCTCCGATGGCCATTGCCGGGCTTGAGGCAGGTAAACATGTCTATGTGGAGAAGCCCTGCAGCCATAATCCCGCAGAGGGCGCAATGCTGGTGGCCGCGCGCGACAAGTACAAGAAGCTGGTCCAGATGGGCAGTCAGCAACGTTCTTCTCCGCACACCATCGAGATCATCGGGAAGATTAAAGAAGGTGTGATCGGCCTCCCTTACTATGCGAAGGCCTGGTACAGCAACACGCGCAAATCGATCGGCATCGGCAAGGAAGTGCCGGTTCCTTCGACGCTGGACTGGGACTTGTGGCAGGGTCCGGCTCCGCGCAAGCCGTACAAGGACAACTACCATCCCTACAACTGGCACTGGTTCTGGCACTGGGGAACGGGCGAGACGCTCAACAACGGAACGCACGAGGTCGATGTCTGCCGCTGGGCCCTTGGGGTCGACTTCCCCAAGCATGTCTCCTCATCGGGTGGCCGCTATCACTTCAAGGACGACTGGCAGTTCTATGACACCCTGATCACCAGCTTCGAATACGAAGACAAGATGCTCTCCTGGGAAGGCAAGTGCTGCCAGGGCATGAAGTTCTATAACCGCGATCGCGGCTCGGCCATTATGGGAACGACGGGAACAGTTGTAGTCGACCGTGGAGGATACGAGATCTACGATCTGAAGGGAACAAAGACGAGCGAATTCAAGGCACAGAAGGCAGCTGCATCAGCCGACCTGGTAGGCGCGGATTCGATGACCGATCTTCACTTTGCCAACTTCATCGCCGGAATCCAGAAGGGTGAGAAGCTTCATGCTCCCATCGAGGTCGGAAACGTGGCAGTAACGATGCTGCAGCTCTCGAACGTTGCCTGGAAGCTCAATCGAGGACTCTCCCTCAACACGGCGAACGGAAAAGTGCTGAACGACCCCGAAGCCATGAAGTACTGGGATCGCGAGTACGAGAAGGGCTGGGCCCCGAAGGTTTAACTTCGCACGCTTCACGGTCAGCGGCAGCCTGCCATCAAGCGGGCTGCCGTTTTGTTTGGAAATCGACGATACAAATCGGAGTGTTGCATCATAACGAAGCGAATACTGTTCGAAGTGAGCTGTCATGATGCAGAACAACGGAAGACTCTGGGCAGAGCCGAACGAGCTATCGAGGGAATCTCCTGCGGAAGGCGTTACGCTGCTGCACGGCTTCTGCAGGGAGGATGCCCCGCAGATCTACGAGGCGATACGACAGGTTGAGTCGATCTCGCCCTTTCGCCAGATGGTTGTTCCCGGCGGACACACGATGTCGGTGGCGATGACCAACTGCGGCGAGCTTGGCTGGACGACGGACCGCAGCGGTTATCGCTATACGCCCGAAGACCCAATGACCGGTGCGCCCTGGCCCGCGATGCCGGAGATCCTTCTCTCACTGGCCCGGCGAGCTGCTGCGGAGGGTGGCTCTGCTGAATTTCGGCCGAACGGGTGCCTGATCAATCGCTATGCGGTCGGTGCCCGGCTTTCGCTCCATCAGGATCGCAACGAGCGGGACTACAGTCAGCCCATCGTCTCGGTCTCTCTTGGACTACCCGCCACTTTTCTTTTAGGAACGCTCCGGCGGACGGACACCCCCCGCCGTATTCGGGTGGAACATGGAGATGTGCTGGTGTGGGGTGGTCCGGCGCGCCTCATCTTCCATGGAATCGCACCCATTCGGGCAGGGCACGACCCTTTGACGGGCAACTATCGCATCAATCTAACCTTCCGTCACGTCGCTTCGGACGACTAAGCATCCCCGACATTCCAGAAAGTCTCTATGATGAAGGACGACGTTTTGCTATGCCTCATGCTGGCGGGAACCGCCGATGCGACAGGGACTCTGACTGAATCATGATTGCTGAGATTATTGCTGCCGGTTCTGAGATGCTGACGCCGCATCGCCAGGATACGAACTCTCTCTTCCTCACCGCGGAACTGAATGACCTGGGGGTGGAGGTCGCGTTCAAGACGATCGTCGGAGACAAGCTGCGGCACCTGACCGAGGTTGCGCGTACGGCACTTGCCCGTACAGATATTGTTGTGTTCTCCGGCGGACTTGGGCCGACCGAAGACGACCTTACCCGCGAGGCGGTGGCGGCGGCCCTGGGAGTCCAGATACGACGAGATCCTGAGATTCTGGCGAGTCTTCACAAGCGTTTTGCCGCGCGCCAGATGACGATGCCCCCAAACAATGCCAAGCAAGCTGATGTCCTGGAAGGCGCTGTCATTTTGAAGAATGGCAACGGAAGTGCGCCGGGGCAACTGCTGGACACGGTCGTGGGAAAGTATCGCAAGATCGTCATTCTGCTGCCTGGACCGCCGCGCGAGCTTAAGCCTCTGTTCCAGGAGGCCGTCAAACCGCTCCTCGCCGATATTCTCCCGCCGCGCAGGCTTGCCCGACGCTCTCTCAGGATGGCACTGATTCCCGAATCACAGGTAGATGCGCGCACGTCTCCCATCTACAACAGCTTTCCGGATGTAGAGACTACGATCCTTGCAGGCCATGGAGAGATCCAGCTTCACTTTATGGCCGCGAAGGTCACCCTGGAGGAAGCGCAAAGCAGGGTGGATGAGTTGGCCGGCCTCGTTGAAGCTGAGATGGAGGATGCCATCTTCTCGTCACAGGGCGAGAGCCTGGAAGAGGTCGTCCTGATGATGATGGAGATGCGGCATCTCACGCTGTCGGTCGCGGAAAGCTGCACCGGTGGCCTGGTAGGAGAAAGGCTGACAGCCATTCCCAACAGCTCCCGGGCGTTTATAGGTGGGGCCATCGTCTACACGCCGGAACTCAAGACGCTGTTTGCCGACGTGCCGCGCGAGATGGTGGAGATGCATGGAGCGGTCAGCCCGGAGGTCGCTCGCGCTCTGGCGGAAGGCATCCGTGCACGCACAGGGAGCTCGCTGGGCCTTTCGATCACGGGGCTGGCTGGGCCGGGGACTGCTCCGGGAAAAGATGCGGAACGTCCGGTCGGCCGTGTCTACATAGGTCTGGCGGACGGTCGGGAGTCGCGGGTAAAAGAGCTAAATCTCACCGGCGACCGCGAGTACATCCGGTGGTGGGCCTCGCAGCACGCGCTCGAATTTCTTAGAAGAACACTGCACCAGGACTGAAGCAAAATGCGCTCTCGCGACTGAATTACTGTGGTCACGGCGGGTTGCGCAAACCCTTGATAGACTTCAAAAGGAACCTATGATTTGGACGCTCTCCATCGCGGTGGCTTACCTGCTGGGCTCTATCCCCTTCGGGTATCTTCTGGTGCGAATGTTCCGGAATGAAGACATTCGGGCTACGGGCAGCGGCAATATCGGGGCGACAAACGTCGCGCGCTCCGGAGCGAAGGGGCTGGGAATTTTGACCCTTGTCCTGGATGCGCTGAAGGGATTTGCAGCTGTCGTGATCGCGCAGCATCTCGCGAAACGATACGGCTTTCCGCAGGGCTATGACATCGCTGCCGCTGCTGCCCTGGCAGCGGTGGTGGGCCATTGCTTTCCTGTCTGGCTTGGATTCCGCGGCGGTAAAGGAGTGGCGACCGCGCTTGGCGTGTTCCTGGCGCTCGTTCCCATCACAACCGTGCTGTATGTTCTTGGGATATTTGTGGCCGTGGTCTTCCTGACGAAATACGTTTCTCTGGCTTCCATCCTGGGGGCTGCGCTGTTCCCGGTATTTGCGCTGCCGCATGCCCCGAATCGCTCTCCCATCCTCGTCGCCTGCTACATCCTGATACCGGTCATCATCATCTTCAAACACGCTCAGAACATTCGACGGCTGATTGCCGGTACCGAGCATCGCTTCGGTGCACCCAGGGTGGCTGCTTGAGCAAAATTACGATTCTGGGGGCCGGAGCCTGGGGGACAGCACTGGCGATCTCGCTTGCCCGGCGAGGCGGTCATCGCCTTTCGCTCTGGGCTCATTCTCCTGCGCTTGCCGATCAGTTGCATGACGGCGGTGAGAATACCACTTACCTGCCCGGCTACATCCTTCCGATGGATGTTCACGTAACCAGCGATCTTCCCGATGCCATCTTTGAGGCCGAGATCATCGTCTGCGTGGTGCCTTCGCAGCACGTACGCGGCGTCCTCTCGCACATTGCGCCGTTGCTTACCCACGACCAGATTATCGTCTCCGCCTCAAAGGGGATCGAAGAACTGACCTTTCTGCGGATGTCGCAGGTCGTTGGCTCCATCACGGAAAACCCCTTCAGTGTTCTTTCAGGACCATCGTTTGCGCAGGAGGTTGCCGCGGGCAGTCCGGCGGCGATCGTCGCTGCAGCCACCGACCTTCGCCTTGCCCAGCGCGTTCAGCGCGACTTCTCCTCCCCCTCTCTGAGGATCTATACGAATGACGATGTGCCAGGGGTAGAGCTGGGAGGTTCGCTTAAAAACGTCGTTGCGCTGGCCGCCGGTGTGGTGCGGGGCCTGAATCTCGGACACAGCTCTGTTGCCGCGCTGATCACTCGCGGCATTGCTGAGATGACGCGGCTGGCCGTCGCATGTGGAGGCAGACGTCAGACCCTCGCTGGTCTTTCGGGCGTCGGCGATCTGATTCTTACCTGCACGGGAGAACTCTCTCGCAACCGTTCTGTCGGAATCGAGCTCGGCAAGGGGCGGCCGCTCGACGACATTCTGGCAGGCATGGGAGGCAAGGTGGCCGAAGGGGTGCGCTCGACAACAGCCGCGCTAGGCCTTGCAGCCCGTTACGGCGTTGAAATGCCGATCACCGAGCAGGTCGATGCAATCCTCCACCGGAATAAGAAGCCTGCAGACGCTATCCGCGAGCTGATGTCCCGGCCCGGCCGTAACGAACTGCAGTAGCTGGATTTACTCTTTCCCCTCTTTCGGCATCTAATCGGGGCATGGCTGATCCGATAGATCCACTTCGCAAGCATGCACCTGATGAGCGGAAAGAGGATAAGATCGAGTCCACCCGCAATGACCCTACACCACAATCCCGGGTAGGAGATTCACGCTTTCTTCCAGTGGTGATCCTGGCGGCAATTGCCCTGATCGTCCTGCTGATTGCAGGCATCGTGCTTGTTAAAAGAAAGGGAACGAAGATGGTTCCGCACGAGCAGGACAATCACCCCACATCGAGCATTCCGCAGCAGCCACCTGCAGTCCAGTACGGCTGACGCTCACGATGGAAGAGCGAAGACCGGCAGCTTCTTTCGCAGGGTTCCGCAGGCCCGAATCACTGTTCGGGACCTGCGGTCCACCTTTGCGTATGAAGCGATAGACTGGAAGCAACATGGTCTTCTCTTCTCTCTTCGGCAAACGTCCGACCGAACCGGAATCGACAGAATCACCCGCCCCTGAACCGTCGAAAGTGAGTCTCTTCGACCGCATGCGACAGGCGGTCACGCGGACGCGCGAGTCCCTGTCGCAATCCATCGGATCGGTCGTAGCTCTTACACGCGAGGTCGATCAGGCTTCGCTCGATGATCTGGAACCGCGTCTGCTGGCTGCCGATATCGGTAGCGCGACCACCGCAATCATCATGGAGAACCTTAGACAGCGGGCGCTGCGCACCGGTATCGAGAGCGGAGCCCAGCTCAAGGAGATACTGAAGGCCGAACTGAAACAGATCCTCGACGGTGTCTCCCATCCGATCCAACATCCCGCCACACCGCCTGAGGTCATCCTGATGGTGGGCGTCAACGGGACCGGCAAGACCACCACGACAGGCAAGCTGGCGAATCTTTACAGGTCACAGGGCCGCAGTGTTTTGCTCTGTGCCGCGGACACCTTCCGGGCTGCAGCGATCGAGCAGCTGGAGGTCTGGGCGCAACGCTCGGATGTTCCCATCATCAAGACGAAGCAGGGTGGCGACCCATCGGCTGCTCTCTACGATGCACTTACGGCGGCGAAGTCCCGCGGCACCGATGTGATGATCGCCGACACGGCAGGCAGGCTTCACACCAAGACTGATTTGATGAAAGAGCTGGACAAGATGCGCCGAACGACGGAAAAGCTGGTTCCGGGGGCGCCGCACCAGACCTTCCTGGTCATGGACGCCACTACCGGCCAGAATGGCCTGCAGCAGGCCCGTCTGTTTACGGAGGCCGCACACGTCACCGGAATCGTGCTCACCAAGCTGGACGGAACCGCGAAGGGCGGCATTGTGCTTGCCATCGCTACCGAGCTGAAGCTGCCCGTTCTCTATGCCGGTATCGGGGAGAAAATCGACGACCTGATTCCCTTCGACAGCACGGCCTTCATCGACAGCCTGGTTGGATAGACCAGCTTCTGCAAACGCATTCGAGATTATTCTCAGCAAAGATGGATCCACTCGAACAGGAACGGCGCGATCGGGAGTTTATGGCGCACGCGCTTGAGCTTGCGGCGACAACGACTGCCCTGGCCAGCCCCAACCCGCAGGTGGGCTGCTTTATCGTGCGCGATGACACCATCCTCGGCGAGGGCGCACATCTCTATGACAACTACGATCACGCGGAGATCGTCGCGCTGAAGCAGGCAGCCTCTCGCGGTCTTTCGGTCAAGGGCGCCACGGCCTATGTCACGCTCGAGCCGTGCAGCCACCATGGACGCACCGGCCCCTGCGCGGATGCTCTCGTAGCGGCGGGAATGAAGCGCGTGGTCGTCGCCACGCTCGATCCCAATCCACTGGTCAGCGGACGCGGAGTCGAGAAGCTGCGAGCGGCAGGCATCGATGTAGTCATTGGCTTCGGCGAACAGCAGGCCAGGGAGATCAACGAAGCCTTCGCGCACTTCATCCGCACTCGCACTCCCTTCGTCACACTGAAGGCTGCACTCTCGGCCGATGGCAAGCTGGCTCCTGAAGACAGTTTACGAACGGCCAAGGAACCCTATTGGCTGACAGGAGCTGAAGCGCGGGAGGATGTCCAACGGCTTCGGCACGCCTCCGATGCGGCTCTTACCGGCATCGGGACCGTTCTCGCCGATGATCCGCAACTGACCGACCGCAGCGGAATATCAAGACGCCGGCCGTTGCTTCGCGTTGTCCTCGACAGTTATCTGCGAACACCGCTTTCCTCAAAGCTTGTCCGTTCCGCAGCAAATGACCTGCTCATCTTCGCTGGAAGCTCCGCCCCTGAGAACAGGATTAGAGATCTTCGCAGTGCCGGTGTCGAAGTTGAGATCGTCGCAGAGGAGGACGGCCGTCTCTCGCTTCCCTTCATCCTGTCACGACTGGGTGAGCGACAGATTCTTAGCCTGCTGCTTGAGGGCGGCTCCGAGCTCAACGGCGCCTTCCTGCGTCAGAGGCTCGTCGAAAGAGTGATCTTCTTTCATTCGCAGGTTCGCCTGGGAGATCAGGCGATTCCATTTGCAGAGGGCATCGCTTCGCCGGCCGAGGTCGAGCAGGCCCTACGCCGCGTCACACGGATCACGATAGGTGAGGATCTCCGCGTAAGCGGATACCTGCGCGATCCGTGGCTATCGCAATCACCTTCTGAATCCTGAAATTGGGAGAGAACCATGCCCAGAACAAGCCACGTTACGCGAAACAGATTCGAATATGAGGACGAAGGCAAGGTCGCCTATCTTGAGTTTGAGACGGATGACCTTGGCTGGATCACGCTCCTTCGGACCGAGGTTCCCAATGAACTCCGTGGGCGCGGTATCGCAGGGGAGCTGGTACGGACGGCATTTGAGTACGCTCGCGAACATCGTCTGCGGGTGGATGTGCTATGCCCGCTGGCTGCCGATTACCTGAAGCGGCACCCTGAGTTGCGAGGCGATTCCTCAGTCTCCTGAAGGCGAACAGATCCTCCACTCAGTGCCCGTTCCTAACTCGCTTGTGCCCGCTTCGCGCTAACCTATAGGTATGTTTACCGGACTGATTGAAACCACCGGAACTGTCCTCTGCGTCACTCCGGAGGCAGGAGTAACCCGTATTACGATCGGGGCTCCCGCCTCGCTTGTCAGCCGGCTGTCGACCGGTGATTCTGTGGCCGTCAGCGGAGTCTGCCTCACTGCGCTCGACATCGAGCCCAATGCCTTTCCCCCAAGATTCTCCGCCGACCTTGCAGCAGAGACCATCGCCCGAACCACGCTCTCTCGGCTCAAGTCCGATACGGTGGTGAATCTTGAGCTTCCCACTCCTGCCGGTTCGCCCCTGGGAGGGCACGTCGTGCAGGGACACGTCGATGGGACGGCGACCCTTGTTGCGCTTGAGGCAATCACCCCCGGCACGGAGACGACAGACTATCGCCTGCGTCTTACCGTGCCCGATGCACTGATGCGGTATATCGTCGAGAAGGGTTCCATCACTGTGGAAGGAATCTCCCTGACGGTTGCGTCTGTTCAGGGCGACCAGGTTGAGATCGCCATCATTCCTCACACCTACGCTGCAACCAGTCTGCGTACTCTTTCGCCTGGAGAAGAAGTCAATATCGAAGTCGATGTTCTAGGCAAGTACGCAGAACGCAAGCTGGAAGCGCCCAAAGCATTCGATCTGACGGAGGAATACCTCATCGCCAACGGCTACTAGCCTCAACCATCTTGCGAGGGGTTAACTGTCTTCGGGGCCAGTTCTTTCCTAAAGACTCCATTTTCCTCACACTTGAATTGAATCCTTCGCCCCGGCTTCACAATCAATTAGACGATTGTCGAATTATCGACAAGATTGAATGAGGTGAATCGACATGAGCAAGCTTTCAGGAAAAGTCGCTGTCGTAACGGGGGCATCAAAGGGCATCGGCGCCGATATCGCCAAAGGGCTAGCCAGAGAAGGCGCCTCGGTCGTCGTCAACTACGCGGCGAGCAAAGAGGGTGCAGAGAAGGTCGTCTCCGAGATCACTCAAGCCGGCGGCAACGCTTTTGCCGTGCAGGGAGATGTGGCGAAAGAAGCAGACGTTAATCGCCTCTTTGAGGAGACCCGAAAGGCGTTCGGCAAGCTGGATGTGCTGGTCAACAACGCTGGCGTCTACCAGTTCTCTCCCATTGAAGAGTTCAGCCCGGAGCTCTACAGCAGACTCTTCAACACGAACGTTCTGGGGACGCTGCTGGCGACGCGGGAAGCAGTCAAACTGTTTGGTGATAACGGCGGAAGCATCATCAATATCGGTTCTGCGGTGACAGAGCTGCACCCGCCGACGAGCGCCGTCTACACCGGCACCAAGGGAGCCATCGATTCCATCACAGCGGTCCTCTCCAAGGAACTCGGCCCGAGGAAGATCCGGGTGAATGCCTTGAATCCCGGAATGATTGAGACAGAAGGTGTGCACAGCGCCGGCTTTATCGGCTCGGACTTTCAGAAGAGCATTGAAGTGGAAGCTCCGCTCGGCCGCATCGGCCAGCCAAATGATGTGACCCCGGTTGCGGTCTTTCTGGCCTCCGATGACTCCGGCTGGGTGACCGGCGAGACTATCGTGGCCTCTGGCGGTCATCGCTAATAGATACTCCGATATCAACGAAAAGGGCGCAGTCCTCTGACTGCGCCCTTACCATCACCGGACCAGCACCACCCGGACCCGGCGATTCCTTGAGAAGCTCTTAGATCGAGCTCATATTGTGCAGGAACTCCTGATTGTTCCTGGTCTTGGCCAGCTTGTCGGTGAGAAGTTCCATGGCTTCCACCGGCGAGAGCGGGTTGAGGACCTTGCGAAGGATCCAGACACGCTGCAGGTCTTCTTTCGGGATCAGCAGCTCTTCCTTACGGGTTCCGGAACGCTGAATGTCGATCGCCGGAAAGACACGCTTGTCGACCAGCTTGCGGTCAAGGATGACTTCCATGTTGCCGGTTCCCTTGAACTCTTCGAAGATGACCTCGTCCATCCTTGAACCGGTATCGACCAGGGCCGTAGCGATGATGGTGAGCGAGCCGCCCTCTTCGATGTTGCGAGCGGCGCCGAAGAAACGCTTCGGGCGCTGCAGGGCGTTAGAGTCCACACCGCCCGAGAGAACCTTGCCGCTGGGAGGAACGATCGTATTGTAGGCGCGGGCGAGTCGCGTGATGGAGTCGAGCAGGATCACGACATCGCGCTTGTGCTCAACCAGTCGCTTGGCCTTCTCGATGACCATCTCGGCAACCTGCACGTGGCGGGCCGCCGGCTCGTCAAAAGTGGAGCTGATGACCTCTCCCTTGACCGATCGCTGCATGTCGGTGACTTCTTCCGGGCGCTCGTCGATGAGAAGGACGATCAGAACGATCTCAGGGTGATTGGCTGTGATGGAATTGGCAATCGCCTGCAGAAGCATCGTCTTACCGGTTCGGGGAGGAGCGACGATCAGGCCACGCTGTCCCTTGCCTACCGGTGTCAGGAGGTCCATCACACGGCCCGAGATGTTATCTCGGACCGTCTCCATCTTGATCCGCTCTTCGGCGTATAGAGGAGTGAGATTGTCGAAGAGGATCTTGTTGCGAGTCTCCTCGGGCGACTCGAAGTTGATGGCCTCAATCTTGACCAGTGCGAAGTACTTTTCGCCTTCGTGCGGGGGACGCACGTTGCCGCTGATGGTGTCGCCGGTCTTCAGATCGAACTTGCGGATCTGGGAGGGCGAGACGTAGATGTCATCGGGACCAGGCAGGTAGTTATAGTCCGGAGAGCGGAGGAAGCCGTAGCCGTCGGGAAGGATCTCGAGCACGCCCTCGGCAAAGATATGGCCTTCCTTCTCGCTCTGCGCCTGCAGAATCTTGAAGATCAGGTCCTGCTTGCGGAGGCCGCTGGTACCGGCGATATCAAGGCCGCGCGCCAGTTTGCCCAGTTCGGCAATGTTGTGTTCTTTCAACTCTGAAATTGTCATGGTTTTACCTTGCGATTGGATGTCGGGAACTCGGGCGGGATATGCCTGAAAGGGAATCTTTCAGATAGCCGGGGGAAAGACCTAGAATTTTATGGGATGGAAATGAGGACTGCGGAAAGGGTTATAGGTTGTGAAGAATGGGCCGAAGGCCGCGCGACTAAGCCGCGCGGCGCTCCTGCAACTCTACCTTCTGAACCGGGGATTCACCACCGGCGGCTGGCACGGAATCACGAAAACGATCAAGAACTTCATTGGTCGTGTCCTGTAGCCGGGTGTTCGGTTTATGCAGCTTGCGAGTTGCCTTCGATGCAAGCTGGCAAAGCTCATAACGGTTCTTTACGTGAGTGAGGGCTCCAAAAACGAGATCCGAGCGCATCATCTTCTCCTTTATTCAATCCGATTGCAGTAAAAAGCGTTCTAGCGCTCACTGTCCGCAATCATAAAATCCCGACATGCGGCAGATTCGTTGCATTCCGTCTGCCGCTGCTCATTAGACGCCGAATCCCCAAAAAGGATTCATGCTTCTTGCGTAAATATCTCAAACTAAACCCGATCTGCCGAAATGAACGGATAGGGAAGCTTCCGCAATTGCCATACCCGGCAATACGGTCCATCATGAAACCCTGTCTCTCCTGGTATCTCAGCGGCTTAGAGCGCCTGGGTAAAAACAGAAGGAAGCAGAGCAGAATGCCCGGTATTCCTGGCATTCCCTAGGTCTTCGCCCTCCCTATGTGTATCGCGGAAAACGGCATCAACCACTAGAGAAAATAAATCCTTCCGCTGCTCGGGTCAATACCTATTTTTGGAGTCTTTCTCCCTGGGACCTCCAAGAAACGGGAGATCGGCATGACTTCAAAATCACCTCTCCCGCAGGGAAAACCAACAAAGCCCATATAAATCAGGCGTTTGAAAATTTTTCCTTTGTCTTGAGGCCAGTCTAGCTCCAGTAGCTGCGGTCCAAGGTTCTGTACTGGATCGCTTCAGCGATGTGTCGAGTACCGATACTTTCGGCCGCATCCAGATCTGCGATGGTGCGTGCCACCTTCAGGATGCGGTCGTGCGCTCTTGCGCTCAGCCCCTGCTGCTGCATGGCCCTCTCCAGCAGGCGTTCTGCATCGGATTCAAGGACGCAGTAGGTTCTGATCTGCGGTGTATTCATCTGGGAGTTTGAGAAGACTCTCCGGGAGACGCCCTTGCTCGATCCCCTGGTCCGCTCCTCCGATTCCGTGAAACGCTCGTACTGCCGGCGCCTTGCCGCCATCACCCGGTCCCGAATCTCTGCCGACCCCTCAGACGCCGCTCCTCCCCGCAGCTCTTTATACTCCACCGCTGGGACCTCGATGTGGATGTCGATGCGGTCCAGAAGCGGGCCGCTGACCTTCGAGACGTAACGCTGAATCATCGGAGGCGTACACATACACTCCCGACGCTTGTCGTTGAAGTAGCCGCAGGGGCAGGGATTCATGGCAGCCGCCAGCATGAATCGGGCCGGAAAGCTCAGGCTCATAGCCGCGCGCGAGATCGTCACGGTCCCGTCTTCGAGCGGCTGGCGGAGAACTTCGAGCACATTGCGGGGAAACTCCGGCAACTCATCCAGAAAAAGCAGACCATTATGAGCCAGCGAAACCTCGCCGGGGCGCGGAACCATTCCGCCACCGATCAGTCCGGCGTCGGAGATGGTGTGATGAGGAGCGCGAAACGGCCGATGGGCGACAAGCCCCTGCTCTCCATCGAGGACACCGGCGACGGAATGGATCTTCGTCGTCTCCAGCGCCTCTTCAAACTTCAGAGGCGAAAGAATCGATGGCAACCGCTTCGCCAGCATCGTCTTGCCGGAGCCCGGAGGACCGATCATCAGGATATTGTGTCCGCCTGCGGCTGCTACCTCGAGAGCGCGTTTCGCTACATGCTGCCCGCGAACATCCTTGAAGTCGAATGGAAAATGCTGGGTTTCGTTGAGAATCTCTGTCGCCCTGACCGCAAGAGGAGCAACGGCGAGCGTTCCCGTAGTGGCGGAGTTGAGCAGCTCGCGGACCTCGATCAGGTGCTTCATGGGATAGACGTTGACCCCTTCGACCACCGCAGCCTCACGCGCATTCGCCGCAGGAACGATCACATTCCGGATCCCGTTCGAGCGCGCAGCCACCGCGATCGGCAATGCTCCCGGTACGGCACGAAGAGAACCATCGAGTCCGAGTTCTCCGACCAGCAGAAAATCGTCGAGATCTTTAATGGCCAGTGCACCGTAGGCGCCGAGAATAGCGACCGCGATGGGAAGATCAAACCCCGATCCTTCTTTCTTCAGGTCCGCAGGAGCGAGATTGATCGTGATCTTCGTAGGAGGGATTTCAAATCCGGAGTTCTTGATCGCGGACCGCACACGATCCCGGCTCTCTCGAACCGCCGCATCAGGCAGCCCGACCGTGCTGAACTGTTCCTTGTCGAGCTTGATCTGCGAGAAGTCGACCTCCACATCGATCAGGTGAGCGTCGATTCCATAAACAGCGGCACTTCTGGCTTTAAAAAGCATCGTGAGCCTGGTATGTCCTTGAGGCAGTGAGGTGTGCGCCGAGTATAGCATCGGCACCATCGATCACCGTTCCCACTGAAGTGGGACAAGATCTCATGCTCTTGCGACCTCACTCACAACATCACAGACTGACCTCGGGCAGCCTGAAGCCGTCCGAGGTTGATCCAGTAGCGCGTCTCGAGTTCGACCTGGCCTTCGTCTGCAAATCTCTCGAAA
Organism: Edaphobacter sp. 12200R-103; assembly: GCF_010093025.1. Classification (GTDB taxonomy): domain Bacteria; phylum Acidobacteriota; class Terriglobia; order Terriglobales; family Acidobacteriaceae; genus Edaphobacter. The sequence continues at coordinate 2,210,901 of NZ_CP048114.1, forward strand.
AAAGTGCGCAGCGATCTCTCGAAATCCTGGTACGCCGGGTGATCTTTCGCAGGACTGTGGGAGAGCGACAGCGTCATCCCCAACAGGTTCTCCCAATCGAACCGCATCGTTCCCAGAATCTCTTCGTGATGAAAATCTCGCGGTAGATAAGCTCTCAGCTGCCGGTACACCTCATAGCCGGCATGGGTGTCTGCATGGCTCTCTGAGAATGCACGGAGCACGTTCTCAAACTCCACATTTTCTGTACGGCCCTCTTCTGTCCTTCCAAACGCAATGATTACAACCCAGCCATCCGGCTTCAGAATTCGTCGAAACTCGGCGAATGATTTCTCCCGGTCGAACCAGTGCATTGCTCGTCCCGCTGTTACCAGGTCAATCGAAGCAGAAGCTAGCCCGGTTGCTTCTGCTGTGCCATCCATCACTTGGAAACGAGGATCCTCCTGATGCAGAAATTGGCAGATCTCTCTCATGTCGGCGTTGGGCTCGATCGCGAGTGTCCGGTTGCCATTTGCGAGGAACACATCGCTGAGCATTCCCGTTCCGGCTCCCACATCCGCCACAGTCCATTCCGCAGTCAGTCCACAAGTAGCACGAAGAACCGGCAATACGATCTCGGGGGAGTAACGCTCGCGAAAACGGGTATAGTCAAGCGCCTTGCCGCTGAACCGGTGAATGCTCTTCATCCGTGCATTGTCACGCATTTGCCGTCAGTGGACAAAGGTCAGCCGCGCTCGATGGCCATTGCGACGGAGTTGCCCCCGCCAAGACACAAAGCCGCCACTCCTCTTTTCGCGTCGGTCCGGATCATCTCGTGAATCAGCGTTACAAAGATCCGAGCGCCACTGGCTCCGATGGGGTGACCGATCGCCACGGCGCCTCCGTTTACGTTGACCTTCGATAGCGGAAGCCCCAGCTCTTGCGTCACCGCGAGCGCCTGTACGCTGAACGCCTCATTCAATTCATAAAGATCGACGTCATCGTTCGTCCAGCCGGCCTTTTGAAGCACTTTGCGAACACCAGTGACCGGAGCCATCATCACCCAGCGTGGCTCCACGCCGCTTACCGCATGGGCTCGGATCGTCGCCAGCGGTTTCAGTCCCAGTTCGCTGGCCTTGCTGGAAGACATGATGACCACTGCGGCAGCCGCATCATTCACTCCAGGAGCATTACCCGCTGTCACGGTTCCTCCAGATTTGAAAGCAGATTTGAGAGAACCCAGCGCCTCCATGGATGAGTCCTCACGAACGCTCTCGTCGCGCAAGACCAGGGCAGGCACTCCTCCTTTCTTCCGCGAAGGCACAGCGACCGGGACTACCTCCGCATCGAAATGGCCTTCACGCCAGGCAGCAGCAGCGCGGCGGTGCGATTCAAGCGCGTAGGCGTCCTGTTCCTGGCGTGTGATCCCGTACTTCTGGGCTACCAGCTCGGCGGTCATCCCCATGTGCTGGTCGTCGCAGGCACACCACAGGCCGTCGCGAATCATGGAGTCGATCAGGCTGGAATCTCCCATGCGAAGTCCCTTGCGTGCTGCGGGAAGAAGATAGGGAGCGTTCGACATCGACTCCATACCGCCGGCGACGACGATCTCTGCATCTCCCAGAAGAATGTTCTGCGCTCCCAGCGCGATGGCACGCAAGCCGCTTCCGCAGACCATATTGATAGTTAAGGCAGAAACCGAATCGAACAGACCGGCGCGAAGCGCTGCCTGGCGTGCGGGATTCTGCCCAAGCCCGGCAGAGATCACACAACCCATCACACATTCATCGACAGCGCCCGCGTCGATACCGGCCCGATGCACGGCTTCAGCAACTGCAAGCGCTCCAAGATCGATCGCAGCAAGATCTGCCAGGGCACCCTGAAATCTTCCGACTGGAGTACGGACGGCCGCAACGATGACGACCTCTTTCATAACGACACCTCTGTGATGCGACAGTATAGGACTCCACCGCGATGCGTTGCACTGCCTGGAATGTCTGCCTGCTTGCCGCAAGTGGGAGATGGCTCGAAAAAAAATTCTTCTTACCTATCGATTTTTCTTGACAGTGAATTTTCGTAAATCTATACCTTCGTTAGCTGCAATGAAGTGTGTTGCAGGTTTATGTCTAATCACTAGGGAGAATAGGCAAATGGCAACGAAGAAGGCAGCAAAAAAAGCACCGGCCAAAAAGGCAACCAAGAAGGCCGCGAAGAAGAAGTAAATCGGCAACAGGCAAACAAAAGGGGGACGCTAAAAGCGTCCCCCTTTTGATTTGCCTGCAAGAGGGGCTATGGCGTTGCCGTCTTTGTCTTCGGCGTCGAAAGGTATCCGGAGACCTTGTTCTTTTCGATTGAGTTCACGACCAGCTCGTACAGTTCAGGATCTTTGCCTGTATAGAACTGAACCGGCTCATCCAGGTTTTTGTCCTTCTTTTCGATCTCGCGATCATCGGCGCTCACCCTGAGCGTATAGCGCGAGTGTTTCTGGTCAGCCTTCCTGAGCTGCAGCTTGATGGTCGAAAGAAGGGTGGGCTTCTGTCCCTTCTGGAGCGTGAACTCGTAGTAGTTCCGGTCACCCCTATGCTTCAGGATCTCCAATTCGTCGTGGTTCTTTGCGATCAGGCCGCTCATCACACCAGCATCGCCGATTGCGCGGGTCAACTGGGTCTTTGTCTGCTCCAGATCGCTCCGGGTAGCAGCGACATCGGTCTTCACGCCGCCTACGTCGGTCTTCACGCTGGAGACTTCTGTTGACACTGCGCCGATCTGCTTTTGTGTCGCCGCCTGGGCCTCTTCCAGCTTCTGTTGTGCCAGCTTCTGCTGGGCGAGAATACTCTGCGCCTTCAGCTCTAGCTGCTTCTGGGTCATTCCCACACTCTGGCCCAGGGTTTCACTGGTAGCCCGCAGGCGAGCGTTGGTCGCATCCAGCTTCTGATTCAGCTCCACATTCTTCTGTTCAGCCGCAGTAAGCTTCTGTCCCTCTGCCGTCAGATCCTTCTGCAGGTTGTAGCACCAGATCAATCCCCCCAGTGCAGCCAATACAGCAATCGCTACAACGGCAAGCAGCGCCCCAGAGACAGACCGCTCTTCTACGTACCCCGTTTGCTCCGCCATCGTACTCTCCTTCCAAACGCCAGAGTTCCTGAGACACGATACGCCGTATCCAGGTGCATTCTGCTCATGAGGGCAGAATGTCATAACAGACTATATATCGTTCTCAGTTCTGCAGAAGTCATAGACTAGAGCTATGGCTTCGCCCGATATATGTATTGTGGGGGCAGGCATCATTGGCCTCTCGCTCGCGCTTGAGCTCCACAGCCGTGGAGCAGAAGTAGTTGTTCTGGAACAGGGGATGCCGCTCGCCGAGGCATCGACCGCGGCGGCCGGCATGCTGGCCGCCGGCGATCCGGAGAATCCGCCCCAAATTCGCGCTCTCTCAGAGCTGAGCCGGAACCTCTACCCGGAGTTTTTGAATCGCCTCTTCGATCTCTCAGGAATCGCTGTTCCCTTCCAGACAAGCACTGCGCTGCAGGAGGTCCTCTCGTCTCACCTGGAGTCTGCGCGCCACCTTACCGTCCTGGCACCTGAGACCCTCTCGCTGATGCTGCCGCAGCTGAACGCGAAGGACCGGCAGTTCATTCTGCTGGAGGAGAACAGCCTCGACCCGCGTGAGCTGGCGCTGGCACTCGCCGCCTCGGTGAAGACTGCCGGGATCGATCTCCGCAGCGGCCAGCCTGTCCGGGGAATCCACCAAAACTCCTCAGGCGTGGGGGTTCATACAGCTTCGGGCAAACTCCACTGTGCTCGCGTCGTGGATTGTACCGGCGCCTGGGGCGTGACGGAGCACTCGGAGCATCGGGTGCGGCCGCTGCCCAGAAAGGGCCAGATGCTCTCGGTCTGCCTGCCCGCGTCGCTTCCGCTGCAGGTAGTCGTCAGAACCCCCGACATATATATAGTCCCGCGAACGACAGGAGCAGCAGCCGGCCGTGCCATCATCGGGGCTACCGTCGAAGATGCCGGATTCGATAAGATCGTTCATCCCAATGATGTTGCACACCTCAAAGCCGAAGCCGCGAAGCTTCTGCCACAGATTGCCGACGCGATTGAGATTGAATCATGGGCGGGCCTGCGGCCGGGATCGACAGATGGGCTTCCTCTGCTGGGTCCGGTAGAAAAGAATATCTTTGTCGCCGGGGGACACTATCGAAACGGCATTCTGCTGGCTCCCGCAACGGCGCGCGTCATGGCGCAACTGCTGATGGAAGAGCGGCCCCAGATTGATCTTTCGGCCTTCAATCCCTGTCGAATTGCATAGTCTGGAATCGCACAGATGTTACGATATTCGCCCGCTCTTCGTGACAATCGTTTCTCAGCTGCGCTATAACCAGATGTAATTTAGTTTCGTGGGGGAGAAGTTTACTTATGTCCACTGTCGCTGCACCTAAAGGCCTGGAAGGCATTGTAGCCACCAACTCATCCATCTGCTGGATCGATGGAGACGCCGGGGTGCTGTCGTACCGTGGCATCGATATTCACGAGCTTGCGCAGCGCTCCACCTTTGAGGAAACCGCTTACCTGCTGTGGTTTGGCAAGCTGCCGACGGCAGCGGAGCTGGCTGATTTCTCGAAAAAATTGAGCGAGGCCCGCAAGCTCGATCCCAAGATCATCGATCTGCTCCGCAGCGTTCCAACCTCGGCATCGTCCATGCAGGTGCTCCGTACGGCCGTCTCGCTGTTGAGCATCTATGATGCCGACGAGGCCGATAACTCCCACGAGGCCAACGTGCGGAAGTCTTACCGGATCACCTCCCAGATCGCAATGATCGTGGCGATCTACGATCGCATCCGCAAGGGCAAGAATATCGTCGAGGCCGACCCGTCGCTTTCGCATGCAGCAAACTTCCTCTGGATGCTAAGCGGCGAGAAGCCATCGGAGACCGCAACCCGGACCTTCGATATAGCACTGATCCTGCATGCGGATCACGAACTGAACGCCAGCACTTTCGCTGCCCGCGTGATCGCCGCCACTCTTGCCGATATTCATTCTGCCATCACGGGCGCCATCGGCGCTCTGAAGGGTCCGCTCCATGGAGGAGCAAACGAGGCGACAATGCGTCTTCTCTACGCCATTGACCAGGCCGGTGAAGACCCTGTCGAGCACGTGCGAAAGATGTTTGCCGAGAAGAAGAAGATCTCCGGCTTCGGTCACCGTGTCTATCACACGGAAGATCCCCGCGCGACCCATCTGCGCCGCATGTCTGAGGAGCTGAGCAAGTCTTCGGGCAACATGAAGTGGTTCGAGATGTCCCGCAAGATCGAGCAGTTCGTTAAGAAGGAGAAGAAGCTGAACGCCAACGTCGACTTCTACTCCGCCTCTACGTATACCCTGCTGGGCATCGACATCGACCTGTTTACCCCCATCTTTGCCGTGAGCCGCATCGCAGGCTGGGCAGCTCACGTAATTGAGCAGCACGACGACAATCGCCTGATTCGTCCTCGCGCAGACTACGTCGGCCCGGCTTATCCGACGCCATACACTCCCATCGACAATCGCTAGTTAGATCGGGGGAACAGAACGAAGCAAAGCGCGCCACCTCGGCGCGCTTCTTCTTTTCCAGGATCTACTTCTTCGCACTAGCCGGCGGAATGATGCCGTTCATACGCAGATATTCCGCCAGTTGGCCATAGTGGTCGAAACCATGCGCGATAACGCCTGCCGCCAGGCTCGCCCGAGTCTGGTCTCCGCGAACCCCTTGGAACGCGTTTTCCGCAGTGAGGGTTCCAATGGCCTGATGAGTGAAAGCAAAGGACTTCTCCAACGCCGCGATAATCTGATCCTTGTCGGTTAGACTTCCAATCGCCTTCACGTTCACGTCCGGCTTCAGGCCACTCAGCATCCCTCCATAAAAGTAATTGGCCTGCGCGACATGAGCGACCATCTGGCCGAAGTTGCGGACTCCCTTGTTATCGGGCGACAAATAATCCGTCTTCTGGCTGGGAGCAAAGATTGCGGCACTCGGAGCGAAGCTGTATTTGTCGGCGGGCATCGCCTTCGCCAGACCCATGAACTGGGCTTCGAGGGCCGACAGCGCTGCATCGAATGACTTCGACGGCTCCACGGTGGCTACAGACTCCGTCTTCGGAGTCATTGCTCCAGGCTGCTGAGCCCACGCACCTACGGCACAACCGAAGGCCAACGTTCCTATCATCATGATTCGCTTACACATTGTCGTTTCTCCTTGCCGATATGCGGTCGTTCGCCGCAGTGGCCGCGCTCAGGCTACCAGAACCTGCATGGCGTTCCCCACGGCATTCATCCCAAAGACAGGGCAATTATGCCCTACGCGTAAAATAAAGAGATGCAGCGAATCTACATGGACGCGAACGCCACCACGCCGCTTCTACCTGAAGTCTTTGAGGCGATGCGCCCGTTTTACCTTGAGCACTACGGCAATGCCAGCTCCATCCACCAGCAGGGGCAGCAGGCACGCGCCGCCGTGGATCGCGCAAGAGAGTCCGTTGCCGGCCTGCTGCATTGCCGCCCCGCGGAGATTGTCTTCACCTCGGGCGGCACCGAGAGCGACAACCTGGCGCTCTTCGGAGTACTTTCCCCCGGCGACCATCTGATCACCACATCGATCGAGCACCACGCCGTCCTCCATGCAGCGCAGTCCCTGCAGTCGCGCGGGGTCGAGGTCACCATCCTGCCTGTAACTCCGTCAGGAATCGTTGAGCCTGCGACTCTGCTGGCTGCCCTGAAGCCAAACACCCGCCTGGTCAGCATCATGTACGCCAACAACGAGACCGGCGTCATCCAGCCCATCGACGCCCTGGCAGGCATTGCCCACGCCGGCGGCGCCCTCTTCCACACCGATGCCGTGCAGGCCGCGGGCAAGCTACCGCTGGACGTCAGCCCTCATGGTTTTTTGAAAGACGTCGACCTTCTGACGATCTCCGGACACAAGATTCATGCACCCAAGGGCATGGGAGCGCTCTATGTACGTCGCAGCGTTCAGCTCTCCCCCATCTTTCACGGAGGCTCACACGAACGTCAGCGCCGCGCCGGAACTGAGAATGTGCCCGGCATCGTCGGACTTGGCAAAGCTGCCGCAATGGCAAGCGAATGGCTGAAGACTGACGCTCCAGCCAAGCTGGCCGCGCTGCGTGATCGTCTGGAGCAGACCATCCTCGCCCAGGTCGAAGAGACCGGCGTCAACAGTGCGGGTGCAGCCCGCGTCGCGAACACGACCAATATCTACTTTGATCATGTCGAGGCCGAGGCCCTGCTGATCGCACTGGATCTCAAGGGGCTATCCGTCAGCGGAGGCAGCGCCTGCCAGTCCGGCGCCAGCGAGCCCTCGCACGTGCTGACAGCGATGGGACTCTCCGCAAACCGTGCTCGTGCCAGCCTCCGTTTCTCCCTCTCCAAGCTGACCACCGAGGCCGAGGTCGACGAGGCCCTGAAACTGATCCCTGAGGCCGTCGCCCATCTCCGCAGGCTCTCGCCTGTGCAGGCCAGCAGAACAGTCACAGTCCCGGCCTAAAACCGGCCTTCTACAGGTACCAGGGAATGTTGACGACGACAATCCGCTGGTTTCCCTTGAGAAGTAAAAACAGCTTCAGTAATTGCACACGCTGATTGTGCAGGGCATTCTCCCACCAGTGGCGCACCACCAGCTCCGGCAGCAGCACGGCGATCTTCCGTCCGGGATTCGCCTGCTCCAGCTCGAGGATGTAGTCCATCAGAGGGTTGACGATGAACCTGTAGGTCGACGGAATCGTAACCAGCTCCGGAACCTTCAGGCCCTCTTTCTGGATGGGGATAATGATCTTTTCGTCCCACTCCTCTTCGAGGCCCATCGGCTCATCGTCGGAATGCACATGAACCACCTTGAGTTCCTTCGACATCAGCAGGCCAAAGCGAAGTGCTTTTTCTGCGATCCTGTCCCAGCGAGCCATCGGAATCACCACCAGAGGCTCCTGAAGATTGATCAGGCTCAGCGGCGTCATGTCCTTCATCTCGCGCTTTACGCGAGTATAGTGCCGCTTCACCACCAGCATGATCGCTATCAGCACGGGAACCAGCAGAGCCGTTACCCATGCTCCCGCCATGAACTTCGCGACCAGCACGACAATCAGGGTCAGCCCGGTAGCAATGGCGCCAAACCCGTTTACGAACATGTGCCACATCCGGCCCGGATGCTTCTCTGCCCTGAGCCAGTGGACCACCATGCCAGCCTGTGACAGCGTAAACGCCATAAACGCTCCGATGGCGTAAAGCGGAATCAGGCGATCTGTAACGCCGCCAAAGAGAATAAGGATGACAGCGGTAAAGCCGGTAAGCGCGTAGATGCCGTGGGAGTACAGCAGCCGACGACCGCGCATGGTGAAGACGTGCGGCAGATAATCGTGGACCGCGATGGCCCGAGCGAGGCGCGGGAAATCGGCAAAGGCGGTGTTGGCGCTCAACGAAAGAGCTAGCAGCACGCTGCCCATGGTGACGTAATAGAACCAGCCTCTGCCGAAGACTGCCGTCGTCAGGATGCTCAAGACGCTCTGGTAGTTATGTGCATCCGGCTCCATCGCAGTGACTCCGTATGCCTTCGAGAGCCATGCAATCCCGAAGAGAAGGACGATAAGAGTACCAACGATGATAGAAAGCGTCATCCTGGCCTTCTTTGGACGAGGCTCCTCAAAGGCCATCACGCCGTTAGAGACCGCTTCCACGCCGGTCATCGCCGCGCAACCGCTGGCAAAGGTCTTCATCAGCAGCCAGATCCCCAGATACTTGACGGTCTGCACGGCAGGCGGAGGAGGCGCTACACGAGGGATTGGGTGACCTCCACTGGCATAGACATCGACGACGCCTGCCACAATCACCGCCAGCAGCGATCCGACGAACAGGAACGTGGGGATGATGAATGCCGCACCCGTATCCTTTACGCCGCGAAGATTGACGACGGCAAGAATAACTAGGATCACAAGACAGATGGACAGCCTGTGATGATGGAGCTCCGGGACCGCTGACGTCAGGGCGGTGACGCCCGCCGAGATACCGACGGCAGCAGTCAGGATGTAGTCGATCATCAGGGCCGCTGCGGCCAGAAGTCCCGCACCTTCGCCCAGATTCTCCGTCGCCACGGTGTACGATCCACCGCCACCGGGATAAGCTTCAATCGTCTGACGATAGCTGAAGAAGACGATGACCAGGAGGATAAGGATGGCAGAGATCACTGGAACGATGTGATTGACCCCTGCGACTCCCATTGGGATCAGAAGCGTCATCGCAGCCTCTGGTCCGTAGGCCGCGCTGGTAAGGGCATCGAGCCCGAAGATTGGAATTCCCGCTGCGACCCCTATGTGCTCGGCGCGCTCGTCACTAGAGGCAAGCGGCCGCCCAAAAAGTACATCCGTAAATGACATGGCCGTATTCGATACTACCGTGCCGGGTCGCCAAGACAATCAACTTTTATCAAGGGATACACTGGAGGGACTATGACGAATCTCTACGAAATTCCGGTTAAACGCATCTCTGGCGAGGGAACCTCCCTGGGCGAATATCGTGGCAAGGTCCTTCTCATCGTGAATGTAGCGTCACAGTGCGGTCTGACGCCGCAGTACGAAGCACTTGAAAAGCTATCTTCCCGCTTCAAGGATGCCGGATTGGTAGTCTGCGGCTTTCCGGCCAATGACTTCGGCGCGCAGGAGCCCGGCAGTAACGAAGAGATCGCTTCCTTCTGCAGGACCAACTACTCGGTCGACTTCCCTATGTTTGCGAAGATCGCCGTGACCGGACCTGACACTCACCCTCTTTACCAGGCGCTTATCCAGGCGCAACCGCAGGCTGCCGGGGAGACTCGCTCCGGATTCCGCGAACGCCTGAATGGCTTCCTGAGCGAAAAACAGAACGGCGCAACAACGAATCCTGATCCTGGAATCCTTTGGAACTTCGAAAAATTTCTCGTCGATCGCCACGGAAATGCAGTGGAACGTTTCTCCCCTGAGATCGTTCCCGATGACGTTCGCGTAATAGCCGCGATCGAAGCTGCTTTGAAAAATTAGGCAGTGTTATCAAACTCATGCTGCCTGTCGAGCGAAGCCTCTCACGGCTTTACCGTGAGAGGCGCAGTGGAGAAATCTGCTTCTCTGCCCGAAGGCCGTGGCAGCACCGGGAGAACAGCGGATTCCTCCACTCCGCCCTCAAGCGCTCCGATCGGAATGACAACTCTTTCAGAACAGAAAAACTCAAAGATGAATATGTCGATACACACACCCTAGAATGTCGGTTTGCTGCTACTCAATGTCAGGTCTCTCACTCTCAACTCTCGCTCGCAGGATTAATTTGTTCATGTCCATCCGCATCGTTCTGCTCTCCTCAGCCCTGCTGGTTACCGGCACAGTCCTGGCGCAGAAGGCCCCTGTCCGAATCACCGCCGATCTCTCTGATGCTCCACGAAAGATCTATCATGCAGAGATCGATATCCCGGTAACCTCCGGAGTCGTTTCACTCACGACTCCGGAGTGGATTCCGGGAAACCACAGGCCCACTGGACCAGCCAGCGATATTACCGGCGTGGTGTTTACGGCCAATGGAAAGCCGCTTGCGTGGCGACGAGACGACGAGGACCTCTACCAGTTTCACGTCACTGTTCCATCGGGTGTAAAGGAGATTCACGCGCATCTGGACTGCATCGTGACCTCGCGCGTGAGCCAGAAGCTGGCGGTGGTCGAGTGGGAGAAGCTTCTTCTCTATCCGGCAAATACTCCCACCAGGGATATTCCCATTCAGCCGTCAGTAAAGGTTCCGAAAGCCTGGGGGATCGGGACGGCTCTTACTCCAACCAGCCACTACGATCCTCAACATCCCACTGGCGGAACCACGCACTATGCCGTAACCACCGTCGAGCAACTGGAAGACTCGCCCGTCATCGCCGGGCAATATTTCCATGAATTCGCTCTCGCTCCAGAGATCACGCCAAAACACTACATCGACGTGGTCTCTGATCGACCCGAAGATTCCAATCTGCGTCCGGAGCTGCTCGCGGAGCTGAACAACCTTGTACGTGAAGCATCGGCTGCCTATGGCTCCCATCACTACAACGTCTATCACTTCCTGCTGACTCTCTCTGACGTCGCAGGAGGAGAGGGGCTGGAACACGGGCAGTCCTCCGACAACGGGGTGAATGAGAAGGCTTTTTCTGATAACGCTCATCAGCTCGCCGATGCCGACCTGCTGGCCCATGAGTTCACGCACTCCTGGAACGGGAAGTATCGTCGTCCCTTCAACCTTTACCAGGACACCTTCGCCAAGATGCAACAGGGATCTCTGATGTGGGTCTATGAAGGGTTGACGCAGTACATGGGCAATGTGCTCGCTGCCCGCGCCGGCTTGAAGTCGCAGGCAGAATATCGCGACCTGCTCGCGATGTCCGCGGCAAATCTTGAGTACAAACCAGGACGCCAGTGGCGGCCGACGGAAGATACCGCCATCGCTGCCAGCATCCTTCGCGGAGGCAATCCGGCGTGGTCTAACTGGCGCCGCGGCCAGGACTATTACCAGGAAGGCGAACTCTTCTGGCTCGACGCCGATACCCTCATCCGCAAGCAGACCAACAACAGCAAGTCGCTGACGGACTTCTTCCACATCTTCCTTGCCAAGGGCGGCAATACCGGCCCGCTCATCGTTCCTTACAACCGTGACGAACTCATTCACGATCTCAACCAGGTCCTTCCCTACGACTGGGCTGCTTTCATCCATCAGCGCATCGACAACATCAATCCCCACGCGGATCTCGACGGAATCGAACGGGGTGGATACAAGCTGGTATTCACCGACAAGCCCAACGCCTCCGAACACACCATGGCAACCGCAGGAGGAAGACGCGGCAGCGGAATCAACGTCTGGTATTCGCTTGGGCTACGCCTCACGAACGATGGGACCATACTGGACGTTCGCTGGGGAGGCCCGGCAGACAGGGCCAATCTCGCTCCGGGGCAGAAAATCATGGCAATCGACGGAAATATCTTCTCCACCGATGCCGTGAAGGATGCTCTGAGGGATGCGAAAGGCAGCTCCCAACCCATCCACCTCATCCTGCAGGCCGATACCTTCGTCTCGACTGCAGAGATCAATTATCACGATGGCGAGCGCTACCCGGTGCTGGAACGCATCAACGGGACACCTTCCTATCTGGACGACATCACCAATCCACTCACGAAGCAGGAGAAGGCTTCGAAATAGAAGGCATCCAGCACGACAAAAAGGAGAACGCCTCTTCGAAGAGGCGTTCTCCTTTTTGTCTTAATAGTTCTGAAGAAAATTAACGAACAGGTTCAAGATCCAGTGTAAGAACCTCAAAAGGCTTCAACTGAAAGCGATGAGGCGTACCGGCCGTCAGCGATACTTCAGGCTTCCCTGCATCCTCCTCCCATGGACTGCGTGCTCGAAACCTCCGTGACACTCCCACCGGAAGCTCCAGAACATCTCCCATATCCAGCATGATCTCCTGCGGCTTGTCGGAAGGATTCCGCAACACCAGGATGCTCTTTTCCTTTGACCAAGAGGCCCATCCGTAGACCTGCAGCCAGTCCGGATCGCCGCCCACCCAATGCGAATCCTTCAGTACATCGGCATTCTTTCGCGACCAGCGTGCAGCCTCTGCCAGCACGTCCCAGTTCTTCTTCGACAGCAGCTCCGGCGTCAGATACATCTCCTGCAGTTGCGTTCCAGTTCCGAAGTACGACCGCACTTCATTGGCGAAATCGTTTCCCGGATCATCCTTCAGCCTGGGGTTGTAGCGTGCATAGATGATGCCATGCAGCATCAGCGAATTCAGCGGGAACAACGGCCCTCTTGAGACCACCCTCTCATAGGTCTGCGCATCGCGATATGTAATCCACTGCTCTCGCTTTGTGCCGACTCCAGTTAGAGCGTCATCCTCGCCCCCGCGCCAGATCGAGTCCGCATAGCGCAGCCAGAACGGCGATGCCGTCGTTCCTGTCGTCAGATTGATATAGATGTCCGGCTTCGCCTCTCTCAGCTCTCCAATCAGATGAATCATTGCATCAAAGTCACTGTCAAAGTGGCTTCCCGGAACTACATGATTTACGTTGCCTGTTCCATCGAATTTGAACTGGTTCACGCCCTGGTCCCGCATCATCGCCAGGCACACGTTGCGGAAGCGCTCGTAGTACTTCGGTCCCGAGAGCGCAAATCCGCCGCCGACGATCTCGAATCCCTGCTGTTCACCGTACTTCAGCCGTTCCTGCTTCGGCTTCGAATATCCACCCCACGGAGACATCCACACACCCGGCGCAAAACCGTATTTCGCAGCGGCTTCGCTGATCGGCACAAACCCGTGCGGAAATCCCTTGTTGAAGCTCCACAGGGAGGAGTGGTCGTCCCATCCATCGTCAAAGAGAAAGGAGTTCAACACCACGCCGCGCTTCGCATGCAACTCTTCTCCAAAGGCGTGGACGCGGTCGAGTGCCATCTTCTCGTCATAAGGAGTGAAGTACCCCATGTCGTACCAGGAGTTGTAATGAAGAAAGGTCCGGTAAGGATGCGCGCGCTCCTCCTCAACGTATGCAAGAAAGTCACGCCGAAGTTGACCAGGCTCCACAACGCCGACGACAGACGAATATGTGATCGCCTGCCCTTTCAGAAGAGGAAGTGTCCGCTCCAGCTCTGCAAGCGCCTCGCCTCGCACAACGCGGCTCTCTGAAAGCGGGTGCTCAAACCCAAGAAAGAAGTCCCTGAACACGATCGGGGATCCATTCACGGTTCCAACGACCCGCAAAGTACCGGCGTCGTCCGGTGCAGGGATGACATCGATCAGCCGGACACGGCGAATCGCGAGATCCTGCCTGGGAGCCTCCAGCGTGACAATCTGGCGAATATAGTTGGCCCCGTCGCGAAGCTCCAGTGACCAGTGAATCTTCAGCCCGCTCAGCTCATCTTCGAGTACCGCATGAAGCGCTTTCCCCGCAAAATGTTCTGCTGCACGTGACGCCGCAGGAACCGGCTTCAAATCCTCTGCCGAGAACCGCTCCACGATGTGCATCTCGTCTCCACGGACAATCGAGCCATCATGGAGCAGGAGACTCAACGGCCCATCCAGCTTTACGATTCGATTCTCGCGAACGTCTTTGATCTCCACATGCAGCCCGCTCTGCTCACTCGCGCTGCATCGAGCGGCAATCAGTCGATTCTCGAGGATCAGGCTTCCTGCCGCACCCTCAACCTGAGCCTTGCCTCCATCCTGCGCCTGCGCCAACAATGCTCCGCCGATCAACAGGACCGACAAACCCACGCTCCGTCTACGCATCCGTCCTCCAGGCGCCAAAACTTCTGGCAAATTAGACCACAACTCGTAAGGATTGAGGCTGCAGCCGTGCAGTACGTTACTCCTCTCACTGCGCACGCAGCACATACACCCTGTATCCATCCGGCCACTGCTCACGGCTCCACCAGTGATTCGGCCGGTGCGGACTCCACTCGGTCTTCAGCAGATACTTTTGCGAAAGCACCCCTGAAAACTCCGGCCAGCGTTCCAGTTTTCTGTAGTTACCGAGGCGATCGAGGTGAAGCGACGCGCTGACCACAATTACTTTCGGAGGATCCTCTTCGATCGCCTCCAGAAGTTGCCTGCGCGTGGAACGAACCACCGGAGCTGTCTCCGGGCCGAAGAGCAGGAAGTCCGACAACACTCCTGTCGATTGCACCAGCCGCATTTTGTAGAGCGTCGTCCCGCAGCCGGAGATTGAATCGATGCACTGAATATGACCAGACAGGCTCGCTCCCCCCGCCTCTTCCAGAGTCGCTCTCAGAGATGTAATGAAATCCGCATGCGTCTCATAGCGATGAATATAAAAAATGGAGGTCGGGGCGATCACAAATCCTCCTATCAATAACCCCAGCGCTGCAAGCGCATAACAGACGCGCTGTGCCTGCCAGCTCCTGAACGCGGCGGCAAAATCCATGGCCATCAGAGGAAGAAGAAACGCGAGCAGAGAATACCGATAATACGGATAGCCGCGCTGCTGAACAATATAGGAGAAAAGCCCAAACGCTACACCGCAGACGAGTATGACACGCTCCGGCGTCAGCTTTGGCCTCGACACCAGCAGAAGGAGAAGCCATATCACCACCAGCGACATCAGGGGCGAGACGCTGTGCGCCAGTAGAAACCCCAGAGACTTATGCCCCAGGCTCGCGTAGTAAGGAACAATGCCGGAGAGCCCGACGATAAATGCGCGCAACGCATCCTTCTGCCACAGGAAGACAACGGCAGCGATTGGCCCGATGAAAAACGCCGCCGAAGCGGATGCAACGTCAATGATCGAGCGTCGATTCTGCCTTCGATAGGTAATGACAAGGACCAGCAAAAGAAGAGCCGCGAACAAAGGTGCCGTCGGTTTGATGGTGACTGCTACGCCGGCAAAGACTCCGAACAGCGCAAAACCCCACCATCGATCTTTCCGCACTCCCTGCATTAATGATGCGGTCGCCATTAGCAGGCAGACCGCCATCGTCAGATCTCGCTGCCCTGCCTGGCCCAGACCATCGCGGCCATGTACCAGGATAAAGAGCGACGCAGCGAACAGTCCGGCAAACCAGTCCGGCAGCGTAATCACAACGATAGAGACACCCGCCGCCGCCATCAGGGTAAAGTCGAAGATCCTCCACGCCAGTTCCCCTGCCCCGTAGGTGTGCATCACGGCCCACTCGACCATGTAGACGCCGGGCATGTTCATATCGCCCAGATCGCGATACGGAGCCATACCGTGATCCATCAGGAAACAGATGTAGTGGATGAGTGAGGCGTCCCCAACCAGCGGCCAGTGCCAGCTCCATAAGAAGAAGAGCAGCGTACAGGCCATCAGGCTGCATACCAGCGCCACCTTGAAGGAGCGGCTAATCGCGCCGATCGTAAAAAGGGTTCGCCGCACAGAAGCATCATAAGGCGACGACAGGCAGGATCGGTAAGTTTCGTCGGAATGAACAGGGGCCGCGTGGAGGTTCCGCGCAGGCCCCTGTTCCCTCCGGTTAGAAGTTGAAGGAGGCCTGCAGCATGATCCGGCGAACCGCTGTCTGCGAGCTGAAGGGCCCAGTGGCCAGTGTCGTGAACTGCCCAAACCTTGGCGAGCTCAAGCTGCTGGTAGGCGTACCATACGGCACCATGTTGAACAGGTTCATCGCCTGAGCACCCAGGGTAAAGGTGTAGCGACGTCCGGAGCTTGCTCCCATTCCCATCGGGCCGAATCCGCCGCGCCCGCCGCCACGTCCACCACGGCCACCGCCAGGACCTCCCCGTGATTCGCCCCCTTGTCCCGCAGCGCCGCCTGTCCTCTCTCCGAATCCGAAGACCTTCGAGAGACGCAGATTGAACGTCGCATTCGCTGGTCCCGTGCAGTAATTGATCGGAACAGGAGTAAGACCACCGGTCTGATTTGCGCTGAATGCAGCCTGATCTCTGCAGTTTCCGTTGTCGCCGTTCGCAAAGTACGGCCGTGCATTGTAGATAGAGCTGCCTAAAGGATCCTGCCCCGTAATGATGTTATACGGCGTGCCCGCCTGCGCAATCATGAACGGGCTGGCGGTAATGCCGTAACGAAACTGGAGCGAGCCGCCAAATACACCGAACTGACGTCGCGCAAAAGTGGCCCGGCCGTAGTCAACGCGGGTATCGGTGTTGCTTGTCGGGAAGAACGAGGCTCCCGAGGTGTTGGCATTCGCGAAGCTCATAGCATAGAAACCGAACAGGTTGATACCCGTTACACGGGCATTGCCATTCACCATCAGCTGGTTCTGGCGATAGACGCCTCCCGACTGGAACTGATGGTTATACGGCGATCCTTCCGTCGCAGGATCATAGAAGTTGCGGCTCAGGTATTCGTGAATGCCACGTGCATTCAGGTAGTTCACTGAGATCGTTCCCACCCGGCCCAGCTGCTGATCGACGCCTATCGCAGCCTGCAGCGTGTAAGAGCTGCGAAGTCCATTGCCAAGCGTGTACAAGGTCGGACGGCCCACTGTAGATTCTCCACAGCCACTTGGATTCGTTGGTCCGCATGTCGCGCCAGGATTGATGTAGGTGAGCGGTATCTGCGCCGTGCCGTTCAACTGCAGCGTATTCACATAATTGTCTAGGTCGAAGCGGTCGTAGAAGATGCCGTACCCTCCGCGAATCACGGTTACTGGCGATTTCCCCTGGCCTCTTGGAATGCCCCACGCAAACGACACGCGCGGAGCAATATCATGTGCGCTGTTTATGAGGTTCTGCGCCTCATACCGCAGACCGAAGGTGAGTGTCAGGTTCGGCTTCAGCTTCCAGTCATCCTCCGCGTAGACGCCAACATCTGTCATCCGGGCATGCACGGTAGGTTCGTGGATTTCCGTCTTCGCATACTGGCTGGGATTGCCGCACTCATATGAAGAGATGCTGGCGTTGGCCTGATCGCAGGTCGTCACTACCTTTTCAGAGCAACCGATTGCGGCCCGCTGGTCCGCAGTCTGGTTCGGATCCGTACAGGGATCCAGCAAGTACGAGTAGGTAAACGTGCCATTCTCACCTTTAGTTGACGTGACGGATTCCCCCGTCGTCCGCAGACGAACGCCCAGCCGCATAAAGTGCTTCTGTAATGCGACCGAGGTATAGTTCTGGACTTCGATATGGTTCGAAGTGCTTTTCTGGACCCCGAGGCTCGATCCTCCCGCTGTAAAGATACCCTGTACGGACAAGGTGGGATCGGTGCTCAAAGGATTCTGCGAGGAGTATTCCCTCTGGTATTCGAACCTGGTCTCGTTGATGACACGCGGACTGACGATCTGCGTATCGCTGATACGGATCGTGTGCTCGGTCGCATCGCTGCTGTACCCGGTCGTAGCCAGATTGGTATTGCCAACGCCGTTATTCTTCGAACCGTTGACGTAGTACTGATACCGCACGGTCAGGGTGTTCTTGTCCCCCAGAGCAAAATCCGCTCGCGGCGAGAGATCGCTGCGGGTCTGAGGGTGCAGCACAGCACGGTCCGCCTCCGGAATCGACGGATAGTAGGTACACGTCCGGTCGCCCGGCAGGCAGGGCTGAGCCGAATCTGCCGAGCTGGCATAAAATCCGCTTGGATTGACGATCGAGTTGTCCTGAATGTCACGATGCGAGCCTTCTACCGTGAAAGAGGAGAAGCGGTTCAGGGGACCGCTGACGCTTCCGATCATAAAGACCGTGTGATAGTCCGGCTGATTGTTGGCCTGACCAAGGAATGGATTGGATGTGTTGAAGGACTTATCGCCGCCCTGAACACTATAGTGCCCGTGGAACTTGTCCGTGCCCGGCTTGGTGAAGACCTCTACGCGGCCATAGCCCAGCTTGTCATACTGTGCCGAGAACGGGTTCTGGTTAACTCGAATCTCCCGGATCGACGATTTCGGGGGCAACTGGCCGCCCGTGAATCCGTCGACGTAGATCTGTCCCCCGCTGGGCCCGGCAGCTGGACCGGCGAGCGCAGAGAGCTCGGAAGAGAGCTCATCCGGGTCATCCGAGAGAGCGTCCAGATCTTTTCCTTTGATCACGGTCGAGCTTGCATTGCTGTCAGAATCCACGCTGACCTGCTGGCTCTGCGCCGTTACCTGGACCTCCTGGGACTGAATTTCGAGGGCCATCTTGATGTCCAGCGTAAGCGCCTGGCCGGGAGCAACATGGACTCCCTCGCGGACAAACGTGGCAAAACCGGCCATCGTCGCCGTTACCACATAGGTGCCCGAGACCATGCCCTTGGCGGTAAAGGCGCCATCCGCGCCGGACTGTACCGTCACGGCCTTACCCTTTGCCGGGGTCAGCGTGACCGTCGCGCCGGGGATAACTGCCTCATCGGGATCGGTTACGATTCCATGAACCGTTGCAGATGCGGGTTGTTGCGCCGTCAGGGTGTGAGAAGCCAGGGCCATAAAAAACAACAAAAAGATCGTCAAAAACCTGCTCGGTTTCATTCCTTCTCCTAAAACTTTGGAACACTCAATCCTGGGATATGGATTACTGAGGACCGCCTGCACCGTCTCCGCCCTCGGCTGCTCCGCCGCCCCCCATGTTCCAGGGGGACAGGGTCATCGCCGCGCTTCCCTTCGGCGTCGCCGCCAGGATCGGCTCTACTCCCGACAGCATCGTTACGGCTGTCAGCTTTTCGCTCTCCGGGCTGGGCTCGGAGGCAACAATCATGACGGCGTCGCCAACCTTCAGGCTGGACAGCGGCTCGGTCGGCAGTCTTGAGAGCATCTGGGAGAGATCGCCACCCGCAGACCGGGCGCCCGCACCCATGCCGCCTTCGCCTCCGGCAGCCGGACGAGCCCCTCCCGCTGGAGCAGCGCCAGAGCCCCCCTCTCGCTCTCCGCCTTTGGCGCGCGCGGCAAATCTCGCCGCCATCTCCGGCGGAAGTTTGCGAATGTCGGAGTTCGAGGTAACTGCAACCGTTACGTTCTTCTTCGTGGCAAGGTCTTTGAGCGTCACCGTGCCGGCAGATGCATCCAGACTGGCTAGAGTACCTGCCAGATTTTTGAAGGCTCCGCTTACAATCTCCTCGGCCTGGATCGTCGCTCCGTCCTCGGACTTGTTTCCACGAACCCGCAGCTGGTCCCCGGGCTTGATCTGGTCCAGCGTGCCCGGCTTGGCATCTTCAAACTTGACGGAATCTGCCCCGTAGCGCCGGAACGTAGTCGACGGGCTCGTCTCTACCTGGATCTTTCTGCGGCCGGAAGAGACGGTGATCGCTGTCCCGCTGAGCGCTTCTACGATTCCGCCGGAGCCGCGCTTCTGCCAATCGGCACGCTCGGCGGCGTTCTTCTGTGCGATATCCGAAGACTTCATCAGGATGATTCGTGTGGCAGCCAGCGAACCATCGTCAGCCGTTTTACCGGTTACTAGAACCCGATCCCCCACCGCGATGCCGCCAAGCGAAATCTGCTGGGCTGACTTAAGATCCGTGCTCCCCGGAGCAAGCTGGAGGATATGCACCCCATCGGACACCGAAACGCTTACCTGGGAGCCGCCGTCGGTGGCAAGCGTCAGTGAGCTGCCCGAAATTGCCTTGACGGTTCCGATCTGCCGGCCTGCAGCAGGAGCGGCCTGAGCCATCGCTGCGCTACTACGGTCCTGTACACCGCCTGCAAATAGCAGGGTCATGGCCAAGGTGCTTCCCAAAACACTCGTCGTGATACGCATCATTCTTTCCATCCAGGAAAACTATGTCGGCCTTCCCGCAAACTGGCGGAGTTCGGGCCCCAAACGGCAATCTGCTGCTATCTGTGATCCGTACTTGAAAAGACGCTGGGACGTTTTAAAAGTTTCCGTGAAAGCCCTATATTCACGCGTTGGTATCGCGAATCTAACCCGTCGGTGTTATGGTCTGACCGGCTTTTATCCCTGTTCTTAAGCCTCGCTTAAGATTTCCATCGTTACTGGCGTGAAAGAACGGCAAGACGGGATGGAGGCAGTTGCAGAGTGTCCGATTCCAGACAGATGTCGTCCTTAGATTGAAGGATCATCCTGTAGTCCCTGTAACCGTCCATGGACACAGCAGCATGGCCCAGGTTGAGCGCCACTCTCATCGTGTCGCGGTCCATCACCAGCCAGCGCTCTTTCTCGCTGAACGAAACCTTTATATGGCCCGGTTCACCATTATTAAGTGAGGCCGAGCCTCGTCGCAGGGCAATCAGCCTTTGACACCAGTCGAGCATCTCGGCGTGGCTGCCTTCGGCCATCTCAGACCAGTTCAGCTTCGATCGCTCGAAGGTCTCCCTGCTCTCCGGATCAGGGACTTCATCCTGGGCCCAGCCAAAGGCGGCGAACTCGCGCTTGCGCCCCTCGGAGACGGCACGCGCCATCTCTGTGTCCTCATGATGGGCGAAGTATTGAAACGGCGCGGAGGCGGCAAACTCCTCCCCCTGAAAGAGCAATGGGATAAAGGGTCCCGTGAGCACAAGCCCAAGAGCCACCTTTGCCTGTTCCAGGCCAACGACGTGCTCCAGGCGATCGCCCGTCGCCCGGTTTCCTACCTGATCGTGATTCTGAATAAATCCGACAAAGTGGTGCATCGAGATACCCTCGACACGGCGCCCGTGCACCTTTCTGCGATAGTTGGAGTAGATGCCATCGTAGACAAAGACCTGCGTCAGAGCCTTCGCCAGCCGCTCCATGGAACCGAAGTCGCTGTAATAGCCCTTTCCTTCGCCTCCGGTATTCAGGACGGTGAAGAGAGCATGGTGAAAGTCGTCGTTCCACTGCGCATCCATTCCATATCCGTGGGCTTCGCGCTGCCGAACCACTCGGGGATCGTTCAGGTCACTCTCCGCGATGAGCACAAGGCGCCGCCCCAGCCTGGCGGAGAGTGCTTCGATCTCTATAGCAAGCTGTTCCATAAAGTTGATGGCAGAGCGATCGACAAACTCATGCACGGCATCCAGACGCAGGCCGTCGATGTGAAACTCCTCCATCCACATCAGCGCGTTGTCACAAAAAAACCGGCGAACCTGGTCGCTGTCCTCAAACTCCAGGTTGACGGCGTCTCCCCATGGAGTGCGGTGATTGCCGGTAAGGTACGGCGCGAACTTACCGGTATAGTTTCCTACCGGGCCGAAATGGTTATAGACCACGTCGAGAAGGACGGCGAGGCCGTACCTGTGACAGGCATCCACAAACCTCTTCAGCCCGTCAGGCCCTCCATAGACCTGGCTTGCAGCAAATAAATCCACACCGTCGTATCCCCAGCCGAAGTCACCGGCAAATTCCGCAACCGGCATGATCTCCACGTGCGAGATGCCGAGATCGGCAAGGTGAGACAACCGTTCCGTCGCGCTATCGAAGGTGCCTTCCGGTGTAAAGGTGCCGATGTGCAACTCGTAGACGACGGCGCTTGAAAGCGGCTGTGCCTCCCATCCCTCATCGCTCCACCGGAATTCCCCAGTCTCATACAGACGCGAGGCGCCATGAACTCCGTTGGGCATCCACATGGCGCGAGGATCTGGATAGGGAGTGGGATCATCATCGAGAAGATATGCGTAATCCGCTCCCGGAGAAGCCTCCTCCACGACGGATGTCCACCATCCCCGATCTCCCGAGGGATGCATCGCGTGAGTGGTATCTCCGACGCGCACCGCGAGCTTGTGAGCTCGTGGAGCCCACACCCGAAACTCATACATCCCCATCCTCCCGCACGAGCAATGCTACGGGAAAATCTCGCAGCAGCGTCTTCAATGGAACACGGCCACCGTGAAGCTGCATTCCTGTCAGCCGGTTTTTCCAGATTCCATCGGGCAGAAGCAGAGAGGTGTCGCGCCATGCTCCGCCGAGCTTCGTGATCCAGCGGGGAGCGACTGTCGCCACCGTACTCCCTCGCAGGTAGCCGAGGACATGCTCTGCGCGTGAGCCTTCGGCCGCCAGTGGCGTATACGCGGCCTCCGTACCGAACCATTCAGGGTGCTGCCTGCGAAGCTGCAGCGCGGAATAGATCACCCACATCTTCGGCATTCCGTCGTCGTAGCGCGACATCACTGCAGAGCCGATGCCGGGGCCGGAGAGCTGCCGTATTTCTTCCAGCATCTGCCTGCGAAACTCATAGTCAACAGGTCGTCTGTTGTCGGGATCGACCAGGCTGAGATCCCACACCTCAGTGCCCTGGTAGAGATCGGGAACGCCAGGCGCCGTGCACTTGATCAATGTCTGTGCCAACGAATTGATCCGGCCAGGCTCCCTGACGCGATCGACGAACTGTTCGAGGTCCTTGAGGAAGGGAGGATGCTCAAGGGTCTTTGCGATGAACTCCATGAGTGCATCTTCGAACTCCTTGTTGTTCGCCACCCAACTGGTCTGCAGCTTCGCCTCGCGCACTGCCTTCATCATGTAGGCCTGCGCGCGATCGACTGGCAGCGGCCACGCCCCGATCAGCGTCTGGTAGTAGAGATACTCCGTATTCGCATCCGGCATGGGCCCGGAGGCCATCTTCTTGCGGAACGCGGCATTCATACGCGACCAGCGGTAGATCGCCGTACCGAAGCGCGGCGCCATCTCGGTCAGCACGGCCAGGCGGGCGCGTACATCTCCGCTGCGCTTGGTGTCGTGGGTCGCCAGCGCGGTCATGGTGCAGGGATGCGTGGCCTGCATCTTCTCGCAATAGGCATGGACATCTTGCCCGCTAAGGCCGCTGCCCTGCGGAGAGCCCCCGACCTCGTTCATCCCCACCATCCGGTTGTAGCAGTAGAACACCGTATCCTCGACGCCCTTCGCCATCACAGGACCGGTGAACTGCTGAAAGCGAAGAACGAACTCACTCTCGCGGCGCCCTTTTACCTCCAACGTCAACACATCGCGCATGAAGTCGAAGAGACCTCCATCGATATCCTGCCGGCGCATCTTGGCGCATTCTGTCGCTGCGGCGATGTGCTCACGATCTTCCCCAGTGATCTCGTTCCTGCCCGAAACCACATATGTCCGGTAGATATCGATACAGGCCGCCATCTCGCGAATGGCCCGCCTCACCTCCGCCTGCGTATAGTCGCGCTGGTCGCGGTTGGACTCGCATATCTCAACGAAGATTGAGGTCAGCCGGTTTACATCGCTTCCAAGCGCCTCCTGGGAGATATTGATCTTCTTATCGTGTACCAGGGTCTGATAGTCCATGAGGCTTGCAGCCATCTGCGAACCGAGGAACTGCTGATAGATTGTCGTCAGTTCTGTCAGTCCCTGCGGCCATAGCAGCCAGCCGCCAATAGCGTTCATAAAGTCGTAGCCGGTAGTGCCCTGGATCGGCCAGCTCTCTCGCAGAAATTCTCCCGGCTCAAGAATCTTTTCCACAACGATCCAGGCATCGGGTGCACGGTCGCGCAGCCTTTGCAGATACTCCAGTGGATCGCGCAGGCCGTCCGGGTGATCGACTCGCACGCCATCCAGCACACCGCGCTGCAGCCAGTCCAGAACGAGCGCATGGGTCTCCTCAAAGACATGCTCGCGTTCTACGCGGAGGCCCACCAGAGAATTGATATCGAAGAAGCGTCTGTATCCCAGCTGTTGCCCTGAAGTCTTCCAATAGGCGAGCCGGTAGTTCTGCTGGTTCAGAAAATCATCCAGCAGGTCTTCATTGGCGTTCAGCTCCTGAATCGCCTTGTCGATCGCCTCACAGACGCCCTGCTCCTCAGAACAGAGGCGTTCCAGAAGACCGTAGAGCACCTGTTTATCGTTGTGCACCGCCAGCACCGTACGCCTGTCTTCAAACTGCGGTGAAGGAAGGCGTCCAAAGGATGCTGAGAGAAAGCTGAGGGTTCGTGACCAGCTCAACTCCGCTGCCCGCCCCAGGATGGATGGGAGCGACTGTGGAGAGACCGGCAGGATCTGTCCCGCGGCCTCCACCTGGAATCGGCCGCCTGCCCGGGCGACCCCTATTCCACCCTGATGCAGCACTCGTCCATACTGATCTCCAAGAATGGGCGTGAGAATCTTGTCGCGCAGCCGCTCTTCCACAGGCTCCCAGTCGATATCAAAGAAGGAGGCGTAGCGGCTAGATGCGCCATTCTCGAGGACATCCCACCAGTAGCGATTCTCTTTTCCCAGTGACATGTGGTTGGGGACGATATCGAGGACTTGTCCCAAATCTAGCTCGGCGAGGCGGCGCACCAGTCGCTCGTGGCCTGCGACACCACCCAGTTCCTCATTTACCCGCTGATGCGAGACCACGTCGTAACCGTGGGTACTACCAGGCGCAGCCTGCAGGTACGGAGAGCAATACAGGTGTGATATTCCCAGATCATGAAGATAGTCAGCAATGCGCACGGCATCATCGAACGTGAATTCTTTGTAGAGTTGGAGCCGATACGTCGAGCAAGGGACACGAAGCATGGAAAGATCCAGTCGAGTAAACTACCGCTGATAGAGAGATAAGATTGATTCCCAAAGTCTTAGACCCTCTGGTCACTCAGTGGGGTTGTACCCGGTGCAGACAGCCGCTCCAGATGGTTACACTGCAACCGGGCGAACGACATTCGCATCTTCTTTTGACAGAGAGTCGAAATTATCGTGAAGAAAGCCGGCAGCGCTTCAGACCCACTCTGGTACAAGGACGCAATCATCTATGAGTTGCACGTGCGCACGTTTCAGGACTCCAATGGGGACGGCATTGGCGATTTTCCCGGGCTGATCACGCGCCTGGATTATCTGCAGGAGCTTGGCGTTACCTGCCTGTGGCTTCTTCCATTTTTTCCTTCACCTCTGCGTGACGATGGCTACGATATCGCCAACTACACCAGTGTCAATCCCAGTTACGGCACTATCGACGATTTCAAGAACTTTTTGAACGCTGCGCATCAGAGGGGCATGCAGGTTCTGATCGAACTGGTGGTTAATCACACCTCGGACCAACACACCTGGTTTCAGGCTGCGCGCATTGCACCGCCGGGATCTCCAGCGCGCGAGTTTTATGTCTGGTCCGATACCGATCAGATCTACAAAGATGTTCCCATCATCTTTTCGGACACGGAGAAGTCCAACTGGACCTGGGATGAGACGGCAAAGGCCTATTATTGGCATCGATTCTTCTCACACCAGCCCGATTTGAACTTCGACAATCCTGCGGTGATGGAAGAGGTCCTCAAGGCCATGCGCTTCTGGCTGGACATGGGAGTGGATGGCCTTCGTCTCGACGCTATTCCCTACCTGGTGGAGCGCGACGGGACCATGTGCGAGAACCTTCCGGAGACGCACGCCCTCATCCGACGCCTGCGCGCTGCAATCGATGAGGAATATTCCAATCGCTTTACCCTGGCCGAAGCTAACCAGTGGCCGCCGGAGGTACGACCGTATTTCGGGGATGGCGACGAGTGCCACATGGCCTTCCACTTTCCCCTGATGCCGCGCATCTACATGGCTCTTCGCCAG
The DNA here is from genome assembly GCF_010093025.1 of Edaphobacter sp. 12200R-103. GTDB lineage: Bacteria > Acidobacteriota > Terriglobia > Terriglobales > Acidobacteriaceae > Edaphobacter. The sequence goes on from NZ_CP048114.1 coordinate 2,236,792, forward strand.
GAGGACCGGCTTCCAATTACAGACATCATGGCCAGGACGCCGCCCATTCCGGACTCCTGCCAGTGGGGTCTCTTCCTCAGGAATCATGACGAGCTGACGCTCGAGATGGTCACCTCGGACGAGCGCGATTATATGTACTTCGCCTACTCGGCCGATCCTCGCATGCGAGTGAATTCAGGCATCCGTCGCCGCCTGGCACCACTGCTCGACAACAACCGTCTCCGGATTCAGCTCCTTAATTCGCTGCTGCTCAGCTTTCCGGGAACGCCCATCGTCTATTACGGCGACGAGATCGGGATGGGCGACAACATCTACCTTGGCGACCGGAACTCGGTACGGACACCAATGCAGTGGAATTCGGATCGCAACGCCGGCTTTTCGACGGCAAATCCGTCGCGCCTCAGCTTCCCTGTCATCATGGACCCTATCTGGGGTTACCAGGCGGTCAATGTAGAGACTCAGCTGGCCGATGCCTCGTCCCTGCTCCACTGGATGCGGAACATGATTGCGCTGCGGAAGCTCTTCCAGGTCTTCGGACGGGGCACGATGGAGTTTCTGAATCCAGAAAACCGCAAGGTCCTCGCCTATATCCGGCACTATGACCCTGCTTCGCGCTCGCGGGAAGACACGCCAACCGGCGCGGCACGGAACGTAACCGGACCGGGGACCGAAACGGTGCTCTGCGTCGCCAATCTGTCCCGATTTGCACAACCGGTCTCTCTTGACCTCTCCGAATTTGCCGGAATGACCCCTGTCGAGATGCTCGGGTACGTTCCGTTTCCGATCATCACCGAGCAACCGTATCCTCTGACGCTCGCGCCGTATACTTTCTTTTGGCTGGAGCTGCAGGCACCTTCAACTCCCGCCAGATGATCTCGCGAATCGGTGCCGGGAGTTGTACATTAGCTTCCGGTGAGCATCTCACCATAATTACGCCTGAACTCCGAAGGCGGACCAGGATAGCTGCAGCAGACGATGGCCTCCTCGCTCACCAATACCGCCACCACCCATCCTGAGACCGGCTCGTCCACCAGCACCGAGGTCCTGATTCATCTGAACGCGGTCGCGCCGGAGCTGCTGGAGCCGACGCTTTCGAATCTGGCCGCTGCGTTTGCGGGCTACCCAGCCCTGGTTGCAATTCCCGAGACCGCGGCCCCGAGCCACACCCGAAACATCGATTCGCTGCGAGTGCTCCCCTACACACCTCCAGCCACCTCGACCATTAGCTGGGTCCATACCGCAGCAGATTACCTGACGGCCTATAAGCTGCTTCAGGAACAGAATGTTGCCAGCTGCCTGATGCTCGGCCCGGACTCCCACAGCATGCGGCCGGAGTCGATCCGCAGACTGGCAGACGCCCTGCTCGCTGCGCCGCCTGTTGATCTGGTCACTTCGCACTATCATCTGGGGCCGCACGAAGGCCTGGTGAACTCCGGGATCCTGTACCCGCTCAGCCGCGCACTTTTCTGCGCACAGCCCCGTTATCCGCTGGCCATCGACATTGGCATATCGGCCCGCATGGCGGAACGCCTGGCTGCAGCGGCACAGCGCTTCACCGCCATCAATCAGGAGGACACCCTTCTCTGGCCCGTCTCGGAAGCAGCAATGGCAGGCTTCGTCATGACCGAGGTCGACATTCCTTCCAGAGCAGCTCCTCAACCGGCAAATCTTGATCTGAATGCCCTGCTGGGGCAGATCGTAGGCTCTCTTTTCTCCGACATCGACGCGCGGGCGTCGTTCTGGCAGCGGCTGCGGAACACGATTCCACCCAGAACGATCCCGGCCACACCGGAAGGGGGTGAGCCGGTTGATGTGACCCCAATGCTGGAGGCGTTTCACCTGGCGTACAGCAACCTGCATGAGATCTGGGCACTGGTGCTTCCGCCGCATACTCTTCTCGGCCTCAAGCGTCTCTCCGTCATGCCGAAAGAGGCGTTCCGGTTCGCAGACAGCCTGTGGACTCGGATCCTCTATGACTTTGTCCTGGCGTACCGATTGCGTACGATCAATCGTGGCCATCTGCTCGGTGCTCTCACGCCGCTCTATCTTGCATGGGTCGCCTCGCATCTTCTTCTGGTGCAGAGCGGCGTAACACCGGAGCAGCACATTGAAGAGCTCGCCCAGGCATTTGAAGTCGATAAACCGTATCTTGTGTCGCGCTGGCGCTGGCCCGATCGCTTCAATCCCTAGCCCGCTTCCAGCCTGAGAACCACATGAAGGAGATTTGCTGATGTGGCAACAAGTCGAACTCGCCCTGAGCCAATCCGCACACCGGGCCCTGGTTACACTGGCCAACTTTCTTCCCGGCCTGCTCGCCCTTCTGCTTGCAGTATTAATCCTGACTGCCATCGGCGCCCTGCTGGCGGCTCTGCTGAAGCGTCTGCTGACGGCCATCCGCTTCGATGAACGGCTCTCGAAGAACTCCCTTGTCCCGCTGGACTGGGCTCCAGGGCACGGCCCTACGCTGCTGGTCGCGCGCGTGGTCTTCTGGGCCAGCGTAATTCTCGGCTTTCTGATCGGCATCTCCGCCTTCGACGCGGCCTACGCCGGCAACTCGCAGATGTCGTTCTTCCTGCTGCCCTATCTCACCCACTCGGTAGGAGCGATTCTGCTGTTCCTGCTGGGAACGCTCCTGGCGCGCTTCCTCGCCCGCACCGTGCTGATTGAGGCCGTCAATGCGCGACTGCAGTACGCTCGCTTTCTCTCCGTTGGCGTAAAGTGGCTGGTCCTGGTGCTCACCGCCGCCACCGTCCTCGATCACCTGGAGATCGGGGGAACGGTCGTCGATCTGGCCTTCGGAATCCTCTTCGGAGGAATCGTGCTTACACTCTCACTGGCAATCGGACTCGGTTCCCGCGATATCGTCAGCCGTTCGCTGGAAAAAAATGTGGAGAACGAGGTGCTTCCTCCAGAGCAGGCTTACAAGACCCAGACCACCACGGAAACCCTGCGTCACTTCTGATACCGCGGTTCTCAGGTGAAGCGAGAGCAGTCATTCCAAGAGGTCGTCATCCTGAACGAAGTGAGGATCCCTGTATTTGCCCGGAGCGCCATTGAGGCCATAGGCGAAATACAGGGATTCTTCGCGTTGCTCAGAATGGTGAGTCTTGATGGAACGGCTTTAAAAGCCGAGCAGTTCTAAAAGGCGGAGCAGATCCATCGATCCACCCCGCCGCCCTCTCCTCTTAGTAAGCCGGCCCTGAGAGCAGCGATCTTTGCGTGGACTGGAAGAAGCCGTAGATGGCCACGCCAACGAATCCGACCAAAGGGACAAGATAGCCCAGCGCCAGACTGCCGGTCTGCTTTGCAATCAGCCCGGCGATGGGTGGGAAGATTGCTCCGCCTACGATTGCCATCACCAGCAGCGAACCACCGAGCTTGGTATTCCGGCCTAGACCCTTCAGTCCAAGTGCAAAGATCGTGGGATACATGATGGAGATAAAGAAGCCGCTGGCTACAACGGCCCAGGCTCCGCTCATCCCCGGCCACAGCACGGCGACCAGCATCAGCACCGTATTACAGACTCCATAGACCCCCAGCATCAGGCTAGGACGTACATAACGCATCAGCGACGTCGAGACAAACCTGCCGATGAGCATGGCTATAAGAACCGCCGTCAGATAGTGTGCAGCCGTGCGTTCGCTGACCACGGTGTACTGCTTCATGTAAGGGATGAGGCTGCTCCACGAAGAGATCTGCGCACCGACGTTGCAGAAGTTCGCGACAACCGCAATCCAGATCGCCGGATTTCGAAGCAGGTCCGCAAAACTTCCATGGTCTTCGCCGGGGCCTTCATGCTCCGATTGGATGACCGGAAACTTCGTTCGGCCGAGAATAAAGGCGCAAAGCAGGACGACAATCCCGAATGCCATGTACGTCGGCACCACGCGCATAATCTCGCTGTGGAGATAGCTATGATACGTTCCCGCGACCTTCATCTGTTCGATCTCCGCAGCCGTAGGCTCTACCCCTGAGAAGATGAAGTAGGTCCCGATGAGCACACCGACGACGGTACCCGGAGGATTGAAGGCCTGCGAAAAGTTGAGCCGTCGCTCAGAGGTAGCTGGATCGCCAAACTGCGCGATAAAGGGGTTGGCCGCCGTCTCGAGAATTGAGGCTCCGCAGCCGACTGTAAACAGCGCGACCAGGAACATGGCATACTCTCCGCGCACGGCGGCAGGCAGAAACAACAGCATGCCCGTACCGAAGATCACCAGACCAGTCACCATTCCGGCCTTGTAACCCCAGCGCCGCATCAGCAGTCCGGCCGGAATGGCCATGCAGAAGTACCCGAAGAAGTTTGCCGTCTGCACCAGCTGCGCGCTGAATTGGGACAGCTCCAGCGATTTTCTGAACTGCTGTACGAGGATGTCGGTCAGGTTATTCGACATCCCCCAGAGGAAGAACAACACCGTTACCAGAACAAACGGCACCATGTGCCCTACAGGAAACAGCGGATGGTCTCCTCCTGTCTGCCCTGGATTGCTTCGTGTCGTGACTGGTGCTGAAATCTGCATCTCTTCTCCGTTCGCATAACACTGTAGAAATCTTCGCCGCGACAAATGCTACATGTTCGCTGCAGTTTTCGCTCATGGGCCTCGTTAGAAGGCATCAGAGCTTATAGATACGCTCGGCATTTCCGCCAAAGATCACATCACGTTCTGCCTGGGTGAGCCCTGCAAGATACTGCTCCAGCAGGCCGAACCACTGAGCATACCCGCAAGCGACCAGGCATACGGGCCAGTCTGATCCGGCCAGAATGCGCTGCGGCCCGAATGCCTCTATCACGGTATCGAAGTAGGGACGCAAGTCGTCCAGATTCCATTGTTTCCAGTCTGCTTCCGTAACTAAACCGGACAGCTTGCATGACACATTTTCGCGTTGGGCAAGTTCGCGAATCTGCCCCTTCCAGGGTTCGAGCACCCGCTCTCGAATCCTTGGTTTTGCAATGTGATCAAGCACAAACGCCTGTTCCGGGTGCCGATCCACAAACTGAATCGTCTGCGGCACATGCCGCTCGTAGATAAGGATGTCGTAGACCAATCCGGTGCCGCGCAGAGCGCGAATGCCGCGATTGAAGTCCTCCCGCAGCAAAAAGTTCTCGTTGGGTTCTGCCTGTACTACATGCCGTAACCCCTTCAAGCTGGGACGCGCGGAGAACTCCTCCATGACCTGGGGAAATTTTTCATCCGCGATCGGAGCCCATCCAACCACCCCGAGAATCTGATCGTTCTCATCTGCCAGATCCAACAGCCAGCGTGTCTCTTCCAGGGTCTGCCGCGCCTGAACCGCGATCGTGCCATCGACGGATGCCGACTGCATCTCGGCACTCAGGTCCTGCGGGAGAAAATCCCGCCGCAGCATTGTCATGCTGTCGTCAATCCACTCATACTCCTCGGGCGAGTACCGCCAGAGGTGATGATGAGCGTCAATCCTCTTTCCCATATGGCCATCCTTTGTCGTTCGTATTCAAAACTACACTTCTAAGGTTGAAATGCACATTTTCAGGTCAAGTCATAGGAAGCACCTCTAATTTTTTTCGTTTTCTGCCAGCACAGTTGGGAATACCATAGCTTCGCTGTCTCGGCTCCGGGCACCGGTTTGGGCATCAGACTCCACTGGAGGTCCGCAAATGGCTCCCACCAAAGTTTCGACACGGTTTTCTGTACAGCAACGCACTCTGCTTCCAGGAAGCGAGAGAGCCGCCGCTCCTGGAATCGCCAAAGCTCCGGCGCCGGCTGGAAATCGCGCTACGGTCTCCGTCATCGTCAGGCGCAAGACACCGCTGACGAGCACACATACGACCGGCAAAGAGCGGTTGACTCGTGCGCAGTTTCGGGCCAGTCATGGACCCGACCCGGAATCTGTGCGCCTGGTAAAAGCATTTGCGAAGGAGTTCGGCCTTGCGGTGCAGCCGGGAACGCCGGCGCCAGGACGACGCACCATCAAACTCACAGGAACCGTCGCAAAGCTGCAACGTGCTTTCGGCGTCTCTCTGATGCACCAGACTGTGGGTGCAAGCCTTTGTCGCGTTCGTCAGGGAGGCATCCACCTGCCGCAGGAGTTGGCCGGGCACGTAGTCGCGGTGCTGGGGCTCGACAACCGTCCGCAGGCGCAGCCGCACTTCCGCATCGCCGGTCAGCAGGGCGCAGCGGCGGCTCGTCTGGCACAGGGATCGGGCTTCGCCCGGCCGCACGCAGCTGCCGGAATCTCATACACCCCTGTGCAAGTGGGACAGCTCTATGGTTTTCCAGCGGATGCTACAGCCTTCAACCAGACCATCGCGCTCATCGAACTCGGTGGAGGGTTCCGCCAGGCCGACATCACGGCGTACTTCAAATCGCTAGGCCAAGCGCCTCCCAAGGTCGTCGCCGTGTCGGTCTCCGGCGGCAAGAACTCACCCGGCGATGCAAACGGAGCCGACGGAGAGGTGATGCTCGATGTCGAGGTTGCCGCCGCCATCGCCCCTGGCAGCCGTATCGTCGTCTATTTCGCGCCCAATACCGACCAGGGCTTTGTAGATGCGATCGCTTCAGCCGTTCACGACACGGCGAATAACCCCAGCGTCATCTCTATCTCCTGGGGAGCGGCCGAGGTCAATTGGACCGCCCAGGCGATGAATGCTCTCGACGCGGCGTGCCAATCGGCAGCGGCGCTCGGCATCACGATCACAGTAGCATCCGGTGACAACGGATCTTCCGACGGCGTCAGCGACAACGGCAAACACGTCGACTTCCCTGCTTCGAGTCCTCACGTGCTCGCCTGCGGCGGAACCCGGCTGGCAGGCTCCGGCGGATCCATCACCTCGGAGACCGTATGGAACGACACCAACGGCGGAGCTACTGGTGGAGGTGTCAGCAACCTCTTCGCGCTTCCTTCGTGGCAGAAGACCGCGGGCGTTCCTGGCCCCACGGGTACAAGCGGAGGCCGTGGCGTTCCTGATGTCGCCGGTAACGCTGACCCACAGACCGGCTACACGATACGCGTCGATGGTCAGACGCTCGTCATTGGAGGCACCAGCGCAGTCGCTCCCCTGTGGGCGGGACTGCTCGCGCTTGCGAATCAGCAGAACAGCAAGTCTGCAGGCTTCATCAACTCGGTCATCTATGCCTCGAAGGCCAAGCCGGCCTTCCGCGATATTACGCAGGGAAATAACGGGGCCTTCCAGGCGGATTCCGGATGGGATGCCTGTACTGGCCTGGGCTCACCCGTTGCACCGAAGCTCATCGCGATCGTCAATCCGACTGGCAGCAATGCTGCGACGAAGAAGCTAGCGACAGGCCCGAAGAATGCAAAACGTACTTCCGCAGCGAACGGCGTGCGGAAGCTTCCGGGCAAGCGCAAACCGCCAACCCTGACTCTGAAACGAGGAAAGTCGGCTGGCTGAATCTAGCTCTTCTCAGAGAAGGTATGGATGCCGCATTCGAGCTTCTTACCGCCCCAGCGGCCGCTGCGTGCATCCGCACCCACCTCTGGAATCGCCGTGCAGGGCTCGCAGCCGATGCTGGTATATCCGCGCGCATACAGCTCCAATTGAGGAATCCCCACGCGCTCTGCATATGCCGTGACACGGGCCCAGTCCCAGTCGGCCAGCACACTTACCTTCTTCATATGCTTGCCCGTCGGGGTCTTGTGATCCTCTACCTTCTTCAGATTGGCACGGGTGGGCGACTGCTCTCGCCGCAGGCCGGTAAACCACCAGTCGAACGGCTCGAGTGAGCGCATCAAAGGCTCAACCTTGCGGGCCTGGCAGCAGGCCGTTGGATTCACAATATTGAGAATGCCGAACTGCCCCTCGAACTCCTTTACCGTCGTCGTCGGCAGCGCATTCACCAGGTTGAGATTCCACTCCTTCGCCATGCGATCGCGATACGCAATCACCTCCGCGAAGTGATAACCCGTCTCCAGAAAAATCACCGGGACATCAGGCAGGTGCTTCAAAAGCATGTGGAGAGCGACCATATCTTCCGTCTGAAAACTGGATGTCAGGCAGACTGAACCTTTAGCCGCGCCGTCGACAACCTGCGCCACCAGTTCTTCCGCCGTCAATGCCTCGTAGTCGATGGTATCCAGCACGCTCATATCCGCACCCCCGCTAACCGCAGAATCTCGTCTTCTTCCAGTCCGTCACCGATCACAACTTCGCCCTCGGCAAACTCCTGTGTCGCGTGGACCACATCGGCAGCAAGTTGGCGAGCCGTGATCGCCGTAACCCCCGCGATATCCAGTGCGCGTACAACAGCTGTCAACGAAGCATCAGGGATCAGTGAATCATCGATCAGTACCGCACGATGGCCACGAGCCTCCAGGGCATCGCGCAGACGCTCTGCAAGAGCAGCCCGTCCAGCCACAACAACCAGGGAAGCCTGTAATCCGTTGCCCTCTTCTGTCGAAACGGCACCGGCGATCATCGCAGCGCCCACTGTTGCGTTCGTCAGTCCGTCGATCAGGATCAGCGAGCCCGTCATCCTGTTCTCGACATATGCATCAAAGAACAGCGGAAGATTGGTCTCCAGCTCCACTTCGGCGATCTCATTCATCGCCAGGTGATCGGCCTGCAGGTGTTCGAGCGAGTTCACATCGACGCGATACCGGATGGCTTTGACCGTGGCGCGAACGCTTCGCGTCGTATGCTTCGCCAGATACGTTCGCCCTACCACCAGAGGCTCTTCATGCATCCACACCACCATGGCGCGCAAACGTCGTGTGACCTGTGGCAGAGCGGAATCATCGCCTGCCGGGACCAGCATCTCACCGCGGCTCACGTCGATCTCGTCTTCGAGCTCGACTGTGATGCTCTGGGGCGGAGCGGCCACCGGGAGGTCGCCATCCCAGGTCACAATTCTCTTGACGGTCGTCTCTTTCTTCGAAGGAAGAGCCATCACACGATCGCCCTGCCGCAGCATGCCGCGGGCAACCTGGCCGGCAAAGCCGCGGAAGTTCGCATCGGGCCGGACCACCAGCTGCACCGGAAATCGCAGCGGACCATGATAATCGCTGGTCGCCAGAGGGACTGTCTCCAGAAACTCCAGCAGCGTTGGACCGTCGTACCACGGCATCTTTGCGCTGGGAGAGACAACATTGTCCCCTTCGAGAGCGCTCACGGGGATCACCGTCACACTCTTCAGACCCAGCTTCGTGGCGAACTCCACAAACTCCGCGCGGATCGAGGCAAACGTCGACTCTGCATAGTCCACAAGGTCCATCTTGTTGACTGCGGCAACGACATGCGGAATTCCCAGCAGCGCAGCGATGTAGGTATGCCGGCGCGATTGCGGCAACAGCTTGCCTTCGCGAAGGTACGCCTTCGCATCGATCAGAACCACCGCTACATCTGCCGTCGAGGCTCCCGTGGCCATGTTGCGGGTGTACTGCTCGTGACCGGGGGTATCCGCAATGATGAACTTCCGCCGTGACGTCGAAAAATAGCGGTACGCGACGTCGATCGTGATGCCCTGCTCGCGCTCGGCCTTCAGACCGTCAGTCAGCAGAGAGAGGTCCACATGGCCGTTGGCCGCGCGATTAACGCGGCTCTTCTTCACCGCTGCAAGCTGGTCTTCGTACACGCTCTTGGTGTCGTGCAGCAGCCTGCCGATCAGCGTGCTCTTGCCGTCGTCGACACTGCCCGCGGTGGTAAAACGCAGCAGTTCCTGCCCCAGATGAGCTTCCAGAAACTCTTCAAAATTCTTTGTTGCTGTCGCACTCATCAGAAGTAGCCCTCCCGCTTCTTTACCTCCATCGAACCCTCTTCGTCGTGGTCGATGGCCCTGTTCTCGCGCTCGCTTCTCCGGAAGGTCAGCAGCTCTTCGATGATCTTCGGCAGCGTATCTGCCTCGCTTCGCATCGCACCTGTGCAAGGCAGGCAGCCCAGCGAACGCATACGCACCTTCTCGGTCCGAATCTCCTCGCCCGGCAGCAGCTTCATCCCGTCGTGATACAGCGTCATCTGGCCGCCGCGAATAATCAGCGGCCTCTCCTGGGCAAAGTACAACGGAACAATCGGAATCTTTTCGGCATACAGGTAAAGCCAGATATCCAGCTCGGTCCAGTTCGACAGCGGAAACACCCGGATGCTCTCGCCCTTCCTCAAACGCGAGTTGTACAGGTTCCACAGCTCCGGCCGCTGATTCTTCGGGTCCCATTGGCCCGCAGCATCGCGAAAACTGTACACCCTCTCTTTTGCGCGGCTCTTCTCTTCATCGCGCCGGGCTCCGCCAAACGCTGCGTCGAAGCCGCCCTCGGCCAGACCATCCAGGAGGCTCCGCGTCTTCAGCAATCCACAGCAGTTCTGTGTCCCCAGCGTGTAAGGATTCGCTCCTGCGGCAATCGCCTGTTCGTTCCGATGAACGATCAGCTCCGCTCCAATCTCTTTCGTATACGCGTCGCGAAACGCGATCATCTCCGGAAACTTGTAGCTGGTATCGATGTGCAGCAGCGGAAAAGGAATCCTGCCCGGATAGAAGGCTTTCTGCGCCAGCCGAAGCATCACGCTCGAGTCCTTGCCGATGGAGTACAGCATCACGGGACGCGCAAACTCCGCAACAGCCTCGCGCAGAATTGCGATGCTCTCGGCCTCCAGCGCCTGGAGATGGTTCAGTCTTGCCGGCGTCAGGATCGTATCCGAATCAAGAGCAACTGTCTGGGTCATAAGAGAGGTCACCTTCCGGAAGACCCGAGGTAGCATCTAGCTCAGGTTCCGTTCTGATATCCGGAGAATCGATCTGCTCAAAACTCCGCTGGTTATGGAGGAGAAGATGGCGGGCAGTTCTAGCGACAACAGCACGCACAGGGACACGGGAGCATCCGGCAACAACAACAGGCGCGCTGTGCAAAAGAAGCCATCCCTTTAACTATAGAAGCCTCTTCGCCATGCCGCAACCTGCGCGAAATTCTGCTAAACTAACTCAGTCGGAAAAACAGCGCTCCTGCGGACCACGGATCCCGAAGTTCCTACTTGGTCCTACCACTGAAAGGGCGCATCCTTCTCCGGCAATCCTCGCAGTACAGAGTCGGGGCGTAGCGCAGCCTGGTAGCGCACCTGCTTCGGGAGCAGGGGGTCGTTGGTTCGAATCCAATCGCCCCGACCATTAGTCCATTTGTGTTGCGACGTCAGAGGCTTACCACGGCGTTGCTACGATGTGGCACATCCAATAGGCATTACCGCATAGCGAAGTTCTCAACCAGTGTCCGGTTGCCCCGCCACATCCATGCCTTCATGGACGCTTATGCGCCATTGGAACTCGTCACTACACAGCTCCTGGCTATCAGCTAGGGAGCAGGCACTGTAGCGGTACCAGTCAATTCGATGGCGGCCGGTGGAGCATTACTCAAAATCTGCACTGCAGCGGAAAGATCGCCAGGCTCTGACGGGGCGAAGGAGATTGAGAATGTGCAGCCTTCACCAACGGCAATCGAGCCGATGATGCAGTTATTGTTCTGGATGAACTCGGCGAGGTTCGTACCAGTAATCGAGATTGAAGATATCCTCAATGGCGCATTGCCGGAATTGGTCAGGGCAACTGTTTGGGCAATCGAGGTAGTGCTGGTATTACGAGTGGCAAAACTAAGCACTGAAGGAGATAGAGACACGGCGGGAGCGCCGCCGGTGCCGTACACCGGTGTGGAGTTAGAAGACCCCGAGACAACGTCCTGCACTGTAAGAGTGCCACTCACAAGTCCGGTTACAGTCGGTGCAAATGTCACTCCAATCTGACAGGGAGTGGCGTCACAGGATGTCGCTGAGATTCTGAACGGATCTCCCTGCACGGAAATGGTCACCGGGTGACTACCGGGCGCGGTAACAGTTGCAGTGATCGGCCCGGCGATGGAGCCGAGTTGGGTATCGCCAAATGCGCTCGGAGCAATGGAGACGGTCGGCAACGGATATTGTCCAAAGCCCATAAAATCCACCGTCTGACTTATGCCGGAAGTACTATCCGTTACCTTAAGCTGCGCAGGAAGGCTGCCATACCGGTCTGGCGCAAAAGTAACACTAAGAGAACAGCTCCCAAATTGATTGACAGCAGGTTGCGCTACTGAAAGAGTGGTCGGGCAATCCTTTGTAAGGATGTATTGTGAAGCGTTTGCGCCTGTCATTGCAGCCGAAAGGTTTAGTGGCGTGGACCCATTATTAGTCACAGTGATAAGTATCGGGAACGTTGCTGCCCCTGGTCCATAGAACTGGCAAAGGGGGGTCGGTATGTTGCCGCTCAGAACGAACGACGGTACGGCAGTACTGCCAGTTCCTGCCAGCATCACGTTACCAAAATTGGTCACAAGGTTGGCAGTGTGGGAACCAAGGCGGCTTGGCGTGAAATAAATAGGGATGGAACAGCCGGTGACGCATCCATTGCCACTGATAAATGAAACAGTAGAAGTTGGATCGAAAGAAAAGTCATTGGCATCCGGCCCGGTGATTTGCAGTTGATAGTTGACCGCATTTGGATATGAGTCAAAAGAAAACGTTTGAGGTACCGAGGGAGAGCCTACCACCACGAGCCAAATACCATTGGATTCTTCGGAGTGACATACGCCGTCGAAACAGGGGTAGAAAGCGGGATTGTATGGGTACCCGTTGCATCCCCGGCGATAACGGTGAGGTTCCCTATATAAGCGAAACTATTACTAATCCCAGTTGCTGAAACATCAATGGTACAGATGGATTGCGGCGCAAGGCTGCTGCCGCAGTTATTGGTTTGGGTATAACCGGAATTCGAATCAATTGAGATCGGGCCGATAGCAACTGCGGTTGCGCCAGTATTGGTAACAGTAACTGGTGCTGGAACTCCGAACTTAGTAAAGCTGAGGGACGAAGGAGAAAGAGTGACCGCTCCCCCTGTGCCTGCGATCCCTGTGCCTGTGAGCGAGATGCTTGCCAAAGACCCCGAGTTCGACGAAAACTCCAGCGAGCCATGATGCTCACCTGCTATCACGGGCTTAAAAGCAATTTGTTCGGTGCAGCTTTGCCCACCTGGAAGGGGATAGGGACATGAGGCATTGACCATGTAGTTGTCGGCCGCCGCGCCCTGGAGTGAAACAGAAAACCCAATAGCATACGGTGTGTTATTGGTGATGGTGAAAGTCTGTACCGGCGAAGAAAAGTAGAGCAAGGTCGAGGGAAATGTCAGAGACGAGGAAGAGATAGAGAGCGGAGGCAGTGTGCCACCAGCTACTGCTCCCAGAGCGACCGTGTGCGTTCCCGCCGCGTCGTTCGCCACTATCGTCAAAGTGCTATTGAGCGCTGTCGTTCCGAGAGAGTTGACTGTGATTGAAACCGTGCAGGCTGCCGCTGGAGCAAGCGTGCTGCCGCAGGTATTCGTCTGCGTAAAGCCCTGATCTCCTACAGTGATGCTTTGAAGTGTCAGAACAGTATTCCCAGAGTTGGTCAGAGTGATCGATTGTGGGACCCCTACAACCGTGAAGGAAAGAGTATTGGGTGTCACAACAAGCGGGCCGGGAATCGGTACGATGCTGGTGCTGAGCGGAACCGTATGGACTCCGACGGTATCGCCGGAAACAATGGTAAGCGTTCCCGTCAGCGGAGTTGCGCTCTCTGTATTCGCAGCCGTCGCCGTAACGGAGATCGTGCAGCTTGCATTGGCAGAAACGCTGTTACCGCATGTGTTGCTCTCTGTGAAGTTCTGACTGGAGAGACTGATGCTTTGAATAGTTATCGCCGAGGGACTCGGGTTGGTAAGGGTGATCGACTGGGGAACAGAGATCTCCGAAAAGCTGAGAGATGTAGCCTGTCAATGCAATTGCGCTAATAACGATAGCGGTCGAACCAGAATTGCCGAGCGTGATGGTCTGCGGAGCCGCAGTGAGATTGACGATGGTCGAAGGGAAATTGATGGAAGAAGTTGCTATCGAAAGTGCTGAAGGCAAAGCAGGATGCACATTCCAATCAACTGGAGGAATGCTGAGCACAGGGGCAAATGGCGCGTCCGTGGGAAGAAGCGCAAAGAGTTGAGGAATATTTTGCGTGGGGTTCTGTGCGATGAGGTAACCCGCTGCTGCAATGGTCGTCGGCGAAGCACCGCCTATGGAAGTCGTTAAAGCAAAGAGCTGGCCGCAGGCACTGCCATCGCCGGCAACCCCTCCGGCAGAATTAACACACGTTGAGAGGATGTCGGCAAGCGTATTGATCTCATCGGCCGGAATGGTAGTGCCAGGCGGAACGCTATTGCCGGGGGCAGCACCGGTGATGACATCCGCGAACTCAGCGGCGAGGGTAAAAGCCGCGGAGAGGCTGTCGGCATCGGCAGTATTGGAGCCAATAGCACTGGACGATGACATGTAAGGAGCCAGCGCCCAGATTGCGGCTACAGTCGTGACCTCATTGACGGTGAATGAGGCAGGCAAGCTGCCGCAAGGACCAAGAGCGGCGATCAACACGCTGGCAGTGTTGTTGGTAGCTGCGGCCTGCCCCGGATTGCCTCCCGTAGCAGTTACGTATACCAGCGAAGAAGCTGATGGGCATGTGTAGGCACCAGTAAGCACAAAGCCGCCGGAGGCATCACTGGCGACTGGCTGAGTCAGAAGCGGGGTAGCAGAAGAACTGTCTCCGGTAGTTCCTACGGCATAGAGTTGAAGTGAAGCTCCCGTAACTGGTACCTAGCCACCGCGAACCACGCCGTTTACCGTTGCGGGTGCGGGCGGCGGGGGAGAGGACTGTCCGTTCTCCGTCTGATGAGATCGACGGCTGCATCCGCTGAAAGCGGCAAGCGCTGGCAATACAAAGATTGCGACGATCCGGCGAAGAAGAGCAGCTGCATGCATTGATAGGCCCTTACACCCGTGCCCGGATTCTCCTCTATCGAATGAGAGATCTCATACACAAGTCTTCTGATTTCTCTACGGTGCCTACCGATTATCTCCCGTAACTCAAGAAGGAAATTATTGAAGTATCAATAAGTATTGACCCGACCACGTCAAGGTCGACTATTCTCCAATAAACCGTACTTTTACCTCAGGATCACCGGCTTTTCGAGGTCTGCCGTACTATCCTTTCCAAAGAATGCTGGATACAGCCCAATCCGCGGCCACTCCCACCATTCTCTCGGGCTCGATCTACGCCCTTCTACAGTTTGACGTGTGCGATGAGATTCGCCTGGATCGTCTTCGCCAGCTCCTCAGTGCGCCTGCCGTTCAACAACCGGCGCTCAAGCATCCTGCTCCCGGCTACGTTCGTTACAAGCGTCCCCCCGTTGTCGAGCCCATCGAGCCCCAAAACCTGGAAGGCGGCGAGCGGCTCCACGGCGAGATCAAATACTACGACTACGGTGTGGTCAGCGTGGTCTTCCAGTTCGCATTCTCTTTCTCGTGGCAGGATCTCATTACGCTCACCAGCCGCTGGGCCTGGGAGATCGACTTCGCGGCGCGAGCCGAACAGATGGTGCGAGAGCGTGTGAAAGTCGCTGATCCGGCACTGATCAAGCGCTACACACACTGGCTCTCAGAAGACTATCTGGTCATCCATGTCGAGCGCATCACCGGCTCACCGAATGCGGCTGAGCTTGTCGAGCGGAATGGCTCCCTGATCGCGCAGGTCGTCCGCGGCGATACCCTTCCACTCTCCGACCAGGAGCGCAACGAGGTCCTCCAGTCCCGCATCTCCTACTACCCCACCGATCTCGCAATCATTGGCTGGAACGCCGCGTTTCTTTACGACACTCCGTCGGGTGCAGAGGCCGCGATTCAACTGCTGGAGTATGCCAACTCGCAGCTACTCGAATTTCGTCACTATGACGAACTGTTGACCAACGTGCTCGATACTGTCTACGACTCCTTCGAGCAGCGTCCCGGCTTCTTCGCTCGCTTCCGTCAGGCCGGCTCCGCCAATCGTCTGCACACGGTTCTACTTGAGGTTATGGAGCTGACCGAGCACGCCGATAATGCCATCAAGTTTCTGAGCGATATGTTTGCCGCCCGTCTCTATCGCCTTGCCGCCGCCAAGGTCGGCGTCCCTGACTATAAGGATCTTGTTCAGCAGAAGATCAATACCGCGGAAGACCTCTACCGCTTCATGGTGGATCAGTTCAACCAGGGTCGCGCCTTCTTCCTCGAGTTCACCGTGGTCGTCATCCTGCTCATCGAGCTGATCTATCTGTTCCGAGGCAAAGGCTTCTAGTGCCCTTCCTCTAGAAAGTTCGTTACATCAACCGCTGTCATCCTTCGGGTTGAGGATGTTTGATGATAGTTACGAACTTCTAAGACACACCACTAAAAGTTCAGATAAACAGGATTGCCCAACACAAGCAGATGTCCATCCTGCCCGCGCACATTGACGGCTACCCAATGTCGTTTTCCGTCAGAGACCTCATCGAACTCCCGCATCTCGCTTCCGCCCTTCACAACATCTCCCAACGGCTTTGCGACGCCATCGATGACCTCTTCGGCATGGCTTCCCGACAGATTTTTCAAGGTCAGCACGAAGTGAATCCTTGTGCCTGCGCCTGCTTTGACGTCATCTCCCATCATCGCCTTCTGCGAACCGCTTTCTGCCGTAAACTCAATGGCGCGATCGCGCGATCCCTGCACATCGACGAATACGTGCCCCGCGCGAATCGCCTTCAGGATGGCTCCTTCGGAGAGATTGTCTGCATAGATCACCGTCGTTGGAAATCCTATTGCGGCCTCATGCTCCGGGCTGTAGGAGGCATTGTGATTATCGCTTCCGCCGATCGCAGTCTCGCGAAATCCTTCGTTCAGGCGCTTCTGCCAGAAGGGAATTCCTGATTGCGGACCATCGAGCGATCCCCCATTGACTGCTTCAATCACATGCACCCTGCTGAAATCAGTGTTCTTTACCGACCAGCCGCAGCCCATGCACTCTGCTCCCGTCGGAGATCCCGGATGGTTAATTGAGATCAGTGCGTGCTTCCTCTCCACCTCATTCAACAGATCGTTGAAGGTGGGAACATACTTGCTCGTCAGGCGAAAGTCGATGAACTCCGTCGTCCCAAAGACGTTGGCATGTCCATCGAAGGTCGTAACCTCCCGCCCGGGAATGAGCAACATCTTATCGAAGTAAGGTGCAAGTTCTCGCACCTCGTTAAAGTGTGAGATCGTGTTGTGATCGGTGATCGCGATGAAGTCCAAGCCGCGAGCCTGAGCCGCCTCGACTGTTTTGAACAGAGGGCACGGCACCTTCTTCCCTGCCTCGCTGGTGCAGCTTCCATCGCTGTGGGCGTCATGCATATGCAGATCGCCGCGATACCATGCCGGCCCGCTGCGCACAGGCACCGGTACTGCATCTACCCCGAAGGTCGATGCTCCAATCCTCTCGCCCTCGCGCGCGAAGTAAACCTTCGCCACATACTCTGACTGAACGCCGTCGGGCATGCTCGGAACTCCCAGCAGCAGCTTCCACACTCCCGGCTTCACCGGTCCTGGCAGATATGATGGTGTGGCGTCGGCCTCAGAGACCGTGAAGTCGCTCTTGTTTCCTCCGCTCCATCCGCGAAACCGCTCGTTGTCCAGCAGTCCCAGATCGATCGTGGCTTTTTTGTCGTGCCCGGTATAGTGAAAATCCACGCTGACGCGCACTACTCCGGGAGGCACCGTGAATGGAACCTCAACATAGCTCTCGCGATTCGCCTCCGTAATCGTGCCCTTCAGAACCAGATCCGGCTTTCGGTCCTGCTTCTGCGAAAAAGACACACCGCTCAAGGCGAAAAACCCAAGACAAATGACCGCAACGCGCGCAAGCCAGCCAGTCACGACTTTCCTCCATACACATCGCAAATATATCCACCCTACCATCCGCGCAATCCAACCTAGAAATGAAGCGAGGTATTCCGCACACATCGAATCGCCTGTACCAGTGTCATCCTGAGCGAAGTCGGAGGCGGGTCGAACGGGCGAAGTCAAAGAATCTGCGGTTTTCGATCCTGCCCAAAACTTCCAGGTTCACGCCGCTCCTTGCGGCCATCGTTTACACCATGCGCGCCCGACGTGGTAAATATGTTGTCGGTTCTGGAGCGCAATAATTCCCGCCCATGAAGGACTCCGAATGAAACGGTTTCTGCTCGCCACTGCCCTCTGCAGCCTGCTCGCATCCACACCCGCCTTCTGTTTCTATCAGTCCGGTCCGCAGCATGACCGTCCCCAGGAGGGGGGACAGGCGCCAGCATCCGGCGGAGTCAATACCGGAGGAGCGCACGCCGCCGTCTACGATCAGGAGCATCGTCCGATCACCGCGGGCGGCTTCGTCAAAAGCGGCGCCCTCGTCTTCGAAGACGACTCCCGGAAGGCTGGTCTGGACAGCTGGACACACACTATGGGGACTCCTGAGAAGCGCTTCATCATCGAGGCCAATGGCTCCGGCGTTGCTCTTATCGACTACGATAACGACGGCTGGCTCGATATCTATCTCGTCAATGGATCTACCTACGACGCTCTCGCAGGCAAACGACCTGCACCGAAGGCCGCTCTCTTCCACAACAATCACGACGGGACCTTTACCAATGTCGCCGACAAAGCCGGCGTTACGAACGAACGGTGGGGCTTCGGCGCTGCCGTAGCCGACTACGACAACGACGGCTGGCCCGACATATATATCTCCAACTTCGGCAAGAACCGGCTCTACCACAACAATCACGATGGGACCTTCACTGATGTTGCCGAGAAGGCAGGCGTTACGCTCGGTAACTGGTCCACAGGCGCGACCTGGGGCGACTACGACGGAGACGGCCATCTCGATCTCTTCGTCCCCGGATATGTCCACTACGATGTTGCCACCGCTCCCGCTCCCGACAAGAAAGACACCATGAACGCCTTCTGCCAGTTCCGCGGGCAGGACGTCATGTGCGGCCCACGCGGACTGAAGGGCGAGCCGGACCATCTCTTCCACAACAATGGCAACGGAACCTTTACTGACGTCAGCGAGAAGGCAGGCGTCGCCGACAAGAGCGGCTACTATGGTTTGTCCTCAGCCTTCGTCGATGTCAACAACGACGGCAAGGTCGACCTGCTCGTCGCCGACGACTCAACCCCGAACTACCTTTACCTCAATAAAGGCGATGGAACCTTCGACGACATCAGTTATGCGTCCGGCTACGCTCTGAATGAGGGAGGCCGCGAGACGGCGTCGATGGGAATCGCGATCGGAGATTTTCGCAATATCGGCCGCGTCGACCTGTACAACACCACCTTCTCCGACGACTACAACCCTTTCTACCGCAATGACGGAGACGCCAACTTCACCGACATCAGCTACCAACTCGGACTGGCCGAACCCACCGTTCCCTTCCTCGGCTGGGGCGATGCCGCCATCGACTACGACAATGACGGCTGGAAGGACCTGATCACCGCCAACGGCCACGTCTACCCCGTCGTCGATCGGATGCCCTGGGGAACCAGTTACGCTCAGCGCCCCCTGCTCTTCCACAATGTGGACGGTAAGAAATTCGATCCTGTTCCTGCTGTCGAAGGCTCCGGGCTGGCCCGCGTCGTCGCTGGCCATGGCCTTGCTGTCGGCGATCTCTTCAACGATGGAAAGCTCGACGCCGTCATCAACGTCCTTGACTCTCACCCCCTACTTCTCCGCAACATGTCTGCGAACAAGCACCACTGGATCGAGTTGAAGCTGATCGGTGGTCCAAAGAGTCCACGCGATGCAGTCGGCGCTACTGTTTACCTGACTGCAAACGGCCAGAAGCAGCGCGGCGACGTCATCGCGGGTGGAAGCTACGACTCTACCCACGATCCTCGCATTCACTTCGGCCTCGGCGATGCCACCACCATCGAATCTGTCGAGGTTCACTGGCCCAGCGGAAATGTCCAGAGATTTACCTCTCTCCAGCCCGATAGAATCGTCCTTCTGACCGAAGGCAAGGACACGGCGGAATAACCCTTCATCTCAACCTTTTGATGGATGGTCAACTCCTCCATCCGTTGAATAGAATCGGCGCGCAATGAAACTCCATATCCCACCGTGGCGGATTGGCCGCCTTGTTGTCGGAACTCTGCTGTGCGTAAGCGCGGCCTGCTTCATCGCAGGGTTTCATCCGCATCTGGCTTACGCCAACAATGACGCGGCGCATCGATCGGAACCATCGCAGCCGAGCGCCTATTCGCAGGTAACTGCGGAGCACTATGACTATCGCTTCGGCGCCGGCCAGCCCTTTCTGCCATCTCTCGCGCAAACCGCCGATGGCCAGTTCATGGATCCAAAGTCTTTCCCCACGGCAAAATACTGCGGTCACTGCCACCAGGAGGCGCACGCCGAGTGGCGTCAATCCGCGCACGCCAACTCCTTCCGCACGCCGTGGTATTCGCGTACCGCCGACATGCTTGCCAAGGAAAAAGGCATTGAGTTCACGCGGCATTGTGAAGGCTGCCACAACTCAATCGCTTTATTCTCCGGCGCGCTGACCAAGGGCTCCACTGTTAACCGTAAGTTCGATGAAGATGGGGTTACCTGCTCGGTCTGTCATTCCATCCAAAAGGTCGATACGCGGGGCACCGGCAGCTACGTGCTCGCGCGGCCCGCAGTGCTGGTCGATGAGAAAGGCGCTCCTATCTACGGCGAGGTCTCCGACAGAGCCATCCTCACCCACCTCGATCGCCACTCCAAAGCCGTGATGAAGGACTTCTATCGCACAAGCGAATTTTGTTCCGCGTGCCATAAAGCGGCGCTTCCCCGGCAGCTCAACGATTACAAGTGGCAGCGCGCCATCTTCCTCTACGACGAATGGCAGCAGTCCAGCTTTGCCAAACAGTCACCGCTGCCCTTCTACACCAAGGACTCCGTCTCCACCTGCCAGACCTGCCACATGCCTCGCGAAGAACTCGCCCTTCCCGACCCGGGCGCAAGGGACGGAAAGCTCGCCAGCCATCGGTGGCTTGGCGCCAATACGATGATTGCGAAGGTCTACAACTACGACACGCAGTATGAGAAGACCGTCTCGTTCCTGAAGAATAACGTCTTCAACATCGACATCTTCGGACTTGAGAAGAACGGCGGCAGCATGACTGCTCCCCTGGGCGCCGAGCCTGTGACCATTGCCCGCGGAGATACCGTCACCGTCTCCGCTGTCATTCAGAACAAGGGAATCGCGCACACCCATGTTCCAGAGCAGCGCGACATCTACGAAAGCTGGGTCGAGTTCGAGGCAAAAGACGCCTCCGGCCATGTCCTCGCGCACTCCGGCCAGCTTGAGCCTGACGGCGAGCTGGACCCTCGCGCACACAGCTTCACCAATCGCCTGGTCAATGTCAACGGCAAGCTGAACGCGCTTCACGAGGTGTGGGACACACGCGTCGCTCCCTTCAACAACACCATCCCATCGGGACGCTCTCAGATCGTTCGCTACCAGTTCCGCATCCCCATGAATGCGAAGGGGCCCTTCACCGTTACCACGCAGGTCAACTATCGCCGTTTTGACCAGCACTACATTGACTTCATCATGCAGAAAAAACACTACGTGCAGCCTGTCGTGGTTATGGCCTCCCGCACACGCACCTTCCAGCTTGGCGCAAACCCCGCCGGCCCGGCCGATCCGGCTGACAATCCCCTCTGGATGCGCTGGAACAACTACGGCATCGCCATGCTGGATGCTCAGCAATACGCTGAAAGCGCCCGCGCCTTCCAGCAGGTCATCCGCCTCAGACCCGACTACGCGGACGCCTATACTAACGTCGCCATCGCCGATTTCGAGTGGCAGCGTTACGACGATGCCCGCGTCATTCTCGCGAAAGCACTCTCTCTCAGCCCCCACAACGCACGCGCTCTCTACTACCTTGCTCTTGTGGAGCGCAACCAGGGGAACCTCGATACAGCCATCGCCGATCTACGCGAAGTCGCCACGCAGTTTCCGCGCTCGCGCGATGCTCATCGAGAACTTGGCTTCTCCTACTACCAGCAGCACAAATACGATGCTGCCCGCACAGAGTACGAGACCCTGCAATCGATCGACCCCGATGACCTTGCCGCTCATTACATCCTGTCGATCGTCTATCGCCGCCTGGGAATGAACGACAAGGCATCGCATGAGGCAGCAGAGTTTGCCGATCAGAAAAACGATCCTACCGCCAGCACCTACGCCCTTGAATACCTTCGTAGACACCCGGAGATCTCAAACGAAACCGTTCCGTGGCACACTCACTCCAATCTGGAGATGACCACTGCACGAAGCAAAGCCCAGGGTATGCCTGCGCAATGAAGACATCCGTCCTTGTGATGTGCCTGCTTCTTGTGCCGGTCGTTGCTCCTGGCCTGCAGGACGCTGCCCCCGCAAAGCCTGCCGAGGATCATCATCCGCGAGGCGCTTCGACCTTCACCGAGAGCGGATGTCCGCAGTGCCACACCATTCAGCATAACGGTGGCACCCGGGGACCCGATCTCTCTGCCGTCGGCAGTCGGCTTAAGGCGGACCAGATCCGCACACAGATCATAAAAGGAGGCAAGGAGATGCCGGCCTTCGGAAAGGTCCTCGAAGCATCGGAGATTAACGATCTCGTCACCTACCTCAGCTCGCTAAAGGGCGATCCGAAGTCAGATGGAAAACAGTAACCTCAAAATTCAGAAGACCCCGCAAGACAAACGCACTACCATTTCTTACAGCAATCAACATGAGGTCTTCTCTCCATCGCGCACTGCTGGTTCTGTCTGTTTTCTGGTTCGGAATCTTCTCCAGCCCCGCTGCGGCGCAATCCTCAAACCTGAGCCATCAGGCGTGGACAACCGAAAACGGTCTGCCACAGAACAGCGTTCACGCTATCTTCCAGTCGCGGGACGGTTATCTCTGGATCGCAACCGAAGGTGGAGTTGCGCGCTCCAATGCAGTCGAGTTCAGGATCTTCCAGCACGACAACACGCCCGCCATCACCAGCGACGACATCTGCTGCTTTGCCCAGGGAGCCGAAGACAGCACGGTATGGATCGGAACCGCCGATGGCATCGTGCGCTATAACGGCGGCATCTTCCAGCACTATGGAACCGCGGAAGGTCTTCCCTCCTCCGGCATCCTGTCGCTGGCCTCCGTCAACGGCTCCATCTTCGCTCTGACGGCAGAAGGCCTGGCTCACTTCGATGGCACCCGCTTCGTTGCCATTCCAACGTCGTCTCCCATCACAGCCATCAGCGTTTCTGGCGACGGCCTTCTTATCAACACCACTGCCGGTCTGTTTCAATATCGCGGCAACGCGCTCAGTCGCGCATACCAGCAGCTTATGCCTTCTTCGCAGCCGGTCCACGCCTTCGGGTATCTCTCCGACCATTCCCTGTGGCAGCGAACCTCCACCGGCGTTACTTTTACCGCAAACGGCAACCCCCGCACCATCGGACCCTCCATCCTCAACGGCGCCCATATACAGTCTTTTCTGCCCAGCTTCCAGGGAGGACTCTGGATCGGAACCAATCACGGCCTCTACCGTCTCGACAACACTATCTCTGCTCCTCGCCTCCAACCGGACCTCGACACCCACAGCATTCTCTCTCTTCAGGAAGATGCTGAAGGCGATCTCTGGGTAGGGACGGAGAGCAGCGGTCTGCACGTCCTCCGGCATCGAAACTTCCACACTCTTCCCGGCGACACCGAAAACATGGCCACCTCCATCACCCAGACCACCGACGGCGCCGTCTGGGTCGGCACGAATGGCGAGGGACTTGAGCGCTGGCTTTCAGGAAATAGACACACCGTCTCCACCCGTGATGGATTACTCAGCGATGTCATCCTCTCGCTTGCTCCCGGGCCGGCAGAAGATCTCTGGATCGGAACACCGGATGGCCTCAATCATCTTCAGGGAGGCCGCATCACCGCTATCACCTCGGCTGACGGCCTGCCGGACGACTTTATCCGTTCCCTCTATCCGGATCTTGATGGGACCCTCTGGATTGGTACACGACGCGGACTCGCGCATCTCGTCAATGGAAAGATCACCACATTCACCCAGACGGACGGGCTCGGCAGTGATCTGGTCGGTGCGCTGGTGCGCCCCATAGGATCGAATCATCTCTGGATCGCCACGCTCGCCGGCCTCTCCGTCCGCGACGGCAATGGAAATATCAGGACCTACACACAGAAGGACGGGCTGTCCGGCAACACCATCACTGCGCTCTTTGCTGACACCCAGGGCAATCTCTGGATCGGGACCCGCGGAAATGGCCTCTCCGTCCGGACAGCGAACGGACGACTCCTCGCCATTCACCGGGATGACCTTCCCTCCACCATCGATTCCATCGTCGGTGATAATCAGGGCTTCCTCTGGCTCGGCTCTGCTCACGGTGTCCTGCGCGTACGTCTTTACGAGATGATCGCCTGCGCGTCGTCGCCCTCCTGCACGCTGCACATCAACCGCTACGGCGCCTCCGACGGCATGCCTACGGAAGAGGTCTCCTCCATGGGCCATCCTGCGGTATGGAAGACGGCCGAAGGCACTCTCTGGTTTGCTACGCGCAAGGGAGCCGCCATCGTCGATCCGGCAAATCTTTTCATGAACCGCATTCCTCCACCCGTCGTTCTCGAACGCTTCACCGTCGACGATGTGGAGCGATCAGCCGGGATCGATGTCTCCCCCGGCCACAGCCGGTTCGCATTCCAGTACGCCGCTCTCAGCTTCGTCGCGCCCTCTCGTGTCCAGTATCGTTATCGTCTTGAAGGATTCGACCGGCACTGGATTGACGCCGGATCCCGGCGTACCGCGTTCTATACCAACCTTCCTGCGGGACACTACCGCTTCCTTGTGCAGGCAGCCAACAACGACGGCGTGTGGAACGAGCGCGGCGCCGTAATCACCTTTTCCGTGCGTCCTCCCTTCTATCGCACGCTGTGGTTCATCCTGCTGGTCATCATTCTCCTTGCTCTTGCAATCTTGCTCATCTACCGTCTGCGGCTGCGTCGTCTGCGCTCGCAGTTCAATGCAGTGCTCGCAGAACGCAACCGGGTTGCCCGCGAGGTTCACGATACCCTCGCGCAGAGCTTCGTCGGAGTCTCCGTTCAGCTTGAGCTCGCCGGCCAGCTTCTCGCTCACGAACAGGTCGATGCAGCCCGCCAGCAGCTTGACCAGACACGCGCCTACGTCCGCGAAGGCCTCGACGAGGCCCGCCGCAGCATCTGGGATCTGCGGGCCGCCACTGCACAAAACACGTTGCCTACTCGTCTCTCGCGGCTCGCAGAGAAGGCAGAGGGCCATCTGCTTCGCATACAGGTGCAGATCGGCGGAACCTATCGGCCTCTCCCTGCCTCGATCGAAAACGAAATCTTCCGGATCGCGCAGGAGGCTCTTGCTAACGTATCGCAACACGCCCAGGCCACTTCCGCATCCCTCGGTCTCAACTACGAGCCATCGCAACTTACCCTCACCGTCGTCGACAACGGTCGGGGCTTCTCTCCCACGGTTCCGAAAAGCTCCTCTCGCGGTCACTTCGGCATCCAGGGAATACGAGAGCGCGCCCTCACCATCGGCGCGGACCTCACTATCACCAGCTCGCCAGGCCACGGAACACAGGTCAGGCTTGTCGTTCCCCTGCCGGGGGAGAAAGGTTGACGGCGCCTATGTCCGAAGTCATCCGTATTCTTGTCGTTGACGACCATCACGTAGTCCGCCAAGGCCTCGTCGCTCTGCTCAACATCATGCCCGGGATCGAGATCGTCGGCCAGGCAGCCGATGGCGCCGAAGCCATCCGGCTCCACTCTGATCTTCACCCCGACATCACCCTGATGGACCTGCAGCTCCCCGGCATCTCCGGTGTCGAGGCCATCCGTCGCATCCGGCAGAGCGATTCGTCTGCCAGATTTATCGTCCTTACCACCTTCGACGGGGATGAAGACATCTATCGCGCCCTCGAAGCCGGCGCCAGAGCTTATCTTCTCAAGGGAATGACCGTCGAGGAGCTCACCACGGCCATCAAAGCTGTTCACGCCGGAAAGACTCGCATCGCTCCCAACATCGCTGAAAAACTCGCAGAGCGTATGAGTGGCCAGACCCTCACCGCCCGCGAGCAGGATGTCCTCGAACGCATCGCCGCAGGACGATCCAATAAGGAAATTGCCTCCGACCTTCAGATCTCCGAAGCAACCGTAAAGACCCACATCAATAGCCTGCTCGGCAAACTCGGCGTAGGAGATCGCACCCACGCCGCCACTGTCGCGCTTCAACGTGGCATCATTCACCTTAAATAAAACTGGCGTCCGATATGCGTTTCAAGATCACCCTCGTTCTGTTGCTCGCCCTCTTCGTCATCCTGCCCTGCAGTCTGCTCGCGCAGACCAAGACTACGTGGCGCACAGCCACCGCGGCCGAGCTCTCTGCCGCCCTGCCCGCTCGGGCACCCGTCGAACGCGAACGCATTGAGACGGAGATGCGCACAGCGTCCGGCATCATCAACTCACAGGGGAAGATTATTGCTGGAGTCGTTCTGATCACCGCAGGCTATTCCGCTGAAGGAAAGTATTCGCATTATCTGCTCGTACAATCTCCCATCCGCTTTCAGAACGTCTCCCTCTCCCCTGGAGCATACGCTGTCGGATGGACCCGGAAAGACGACGCACTCTCCGTCTCGTTTTACGACGCCGCCACCGGAGCAGAGCGCGGATCAGCCATAGCCCCGCATCTGGCACAGGGAACACGCGTTGAGAGCTTTCGCATCTGGCCACCCAGCGAACATACCTTCGTGCAGATAGGCCGCTTCGCCCTTCCTTACACACTGATCGATTAGATCAGCTTCCCGACGCAGGCTTCTGCTCGGTCGCCACCTGCCCCTTGCGAATCTCTTCGCCCAGCAGAATTGCCTCAGCGATCTCCAGCATCGATTTACGGCGATGCCTACTCTCGCGCTGCATCATGCGATAGGCCTCTTCTTCGCCCACCTTCATATCGCGCTGCAGGATTCCCTTCGCGCGCTCGACAGCCTTGCGCGCCTCCAGCCGGCCTGCCAGTTGCGCATTCTCATTCTCCAGACGTGCTCGCTCCACCTCGGCACCCACCAGGTAGCCGATCGTCGAAAGCAAACGCACCTCGTTGGTGGTGTGCTGGTACGTATGCCGATGCTGCAGATTGATGACCCCCACCACCTTGCTCGCGCACAGAATCGGAGTCGACAACATCGCCTCAAAGCGGTCCTCGGGCAGGTTCTTGAACAGCTTGAATCGCGGATCCTCCGAAGCATTCGAGGCCAGCGCGACCGGCTCGCGATGCTCTGCTACCCAGCCCGTAATACCCTGACCCAGCCTGATCCCCAGTTGGTCCACCACATCGGCATGCGGATTCTTCGAGGAACGCAGAGTCAGCTTCTCTCCATCGAGCACATAGATAAAACACGAGTCGCAGGGAATGATCGTTGTCACAAAGTCCACGATTCTTCCCAGAACCTTGTGGAAAGAGTCCGCAGATGCAATGCGGCTCGTGATCTCATGCAGAAAATCAATCGTCTGGTTCTCTGATCTCGGCTTCTCTACGGCCGGTTCCTCTGGCGGAACGGATCGCGACACCGCCACCCGCAGACCCGCCTGGCGCGTGCTCATGCTGCGGGCGCGATTGCTCTTCTTCTCTTCCACCAGTTTGCCCGACAGCTGCGCAGCTTCATTGACCAGAAAACCCATCTTCGGATGGGAAGGCTCAAAATCAGGCTGCACGCCATACTCCTGCAGAACCTCCGTCGTCGTAGGCCCGATTGAAGCCACCACGACCGACCGCAACCCGGTTCGCAGGTCCTCGGCAGAGCCTATCTGCTCCGCCACCTCGAACAGATGGACTGCCTGCACACCCGTCGTAAACAGCACCACATCAACCCCTCCGCCGGCTATTCCCAGTACGACTTCGCGCAGCGGCTGCAGGTCCTCAGGCAGCGCCCACTGGTATACCGGAATCTTGGTAACGAGGGCAGCCTTCTCATTCAAAGCCTCTAACAGATTGGGATTCGACGTCCCATACTCCTGCACCGCGACACGGAATTCTGACAACGCCTCGCCGTACTTCCTCTCGATCGCCTCAACCATCTCCCGCCACGTGTTCGGCTCTGGAGCAACTACCTCAATTGGGATGGCCAGTTCTTTCAGGGCCGCAACCGGCTTCGGACCACGCGCTGCAACCCGAGTTTTTTTCAGAGCCTCAAGGAATGTCTCTCTCTTCCCAGTCCCATCGACGATCTTCAGCAGCGTGCGCACTCCGACGCCCGTCAAAAAAATCACCAGGTCGAACTCGCCGGCAATCAGTTTGTCCACGAACTCCAGCGCCAGCCGGTTCGACTCCAGCGAGATCTCACGCATGGCAGGCACCACGAATGGCTCGCCCCCAAACGTTCTGATCAGCTTCGCCATCTCAGTTGCCCGGCGCGACTCGAGCGAGAGAATCCTCAATCCATCAAAGCTTGCTGGCGCCATCGTCAAACTCCCGTTAAGCCCGAACAGCGGCTGGTTGCATCATCACCAGGTAAAATTTCGGTTTGAGTATGGGTCTGTTGTTCACCATTCTACAGACACACTCCAAATCAGCCAGCCCCATCTCACAGCTTCTGACGCCTCGATGGAAGGAATCGACGGCCGATCACTCACCTTACCCCCGCTGCCGCGTCATTCTGAGTGAAGCCCGAAGGATCTACGGTTCTCCCATTCCGCAATTGTCTTCCACCAGACATCTTCCCCTCTCCTCGCTATACCTGCCACATCCGTCGCTCCCATAACGCGTACAATCACATCCGATAGTGCAGCGAGGTCTCTGTGATCGATACGCCCGTCCTTCTCGTCATCGTCATCATCGTCCTTTACCTCATCAGCTCCATCAAGATTCTCCGCGAGTATGAGCGCGGAGTTGTCTTCCGCCTGGGTCGCGTCCGCGAACACGCCGCAGGCCCCGGCATCATCCTTGTCTTCCGGCCGCTCGACCAGCTCGTCCGCGTCTCCCTGCGCCAGGAGGCCATGGAAGTCCCCCCGCAGGACATCATCACGCGCGACAACGTCACTCTCAAGGTGAATGCCGTCATCACCCTGCGCGTCGTCGACCCCACCCGCGCCGTCATCGAGGTCGCCAACTATATCTATCAGACCTCTCAGTTCTCTCAAACCACCCTCCGCTCCGTCCTGGGCGAAGTTGAACTCGACGAGCTTCTTGCCCACCGCGACCGGCTCAACCAGCGCATCCAGACCATCATCGACGGCCACACTGCTCCCTTCGGCGTTAAAGTCGTTTCGGTCGAGGTCAAGCAGGTCGATATGCCCGAATCCATGCTCCGCGCCATGGCCAAGCAGGCCGAAGCCGAGCGCGAGCGCCGCGCCAAAATCATCCACGCGGAAGGCGAATTCAATGCCGCCCAGAAGCTCGTGGACGCCGCCGCCCTCATGGCTACGCAGCCCATGACCCTCCAACTCCGCTATCTCCAGACACTTACCGAGATAGGTGTCGAGAAGAATACGACCATCGTTTTTCCGCTTCCCATGGAACTGATGAACCTGTTGAATAAAACAGTCCAGACCGCGGACGCTGCGAAGAGCACCTTCGGGCAGCAGGGCGGAACCGGCTTTCCGCAGGCTCCTGCACCACCGCCCGCGAGCCCTTCGCCAACTGAATCCATCGAGTAGGCGCCCTCACGTTGGCCCTGCCCAAACAAGGACCCCACCGTGAACTCTCGCTATCTCGAAGACGACGACCTCGATACCGACTCCAGCGGCCGCGAGCTCTCTCTTAGCCCGTCTACGCTGCTCGGCATCTTCTTTCTGCTGGCCATCATCTGTGCCATTTTCTTTGGCTTCGGTTACAGCATGGGACATCGCTCCGCCACGACAGCGGCTCAGGCCGCGGAGAACGGCGACACCGCTCCCCTCAAGGCCACCGGAGATGCCAAACCGGCTCCTGGACTCTCCAACTCATCAGCCAGTCTCACTCCGGCTGATGCCGCCGCAGCCCAGTCTGCGGACGAAAGCTCAACCAGCGACGCTGCCCCAGCAGATACTCCGGCGCCAGCGCCGCGGCTCGAACGGACCTCTACATCCCAGCCCGCTCCCCAGCTCAAGGCCGCTGTAGCCGTCAAGACACCGACGCACGCAGTCACAACGGCCCCGGCAGTTTCTCGACCCGTTGCAGGCGGTGCCACCGCGCTGGTCCAGGTCGCCGCCGTCTCCCACCAGGAGGACGCCGATATCCTTGCCAGCGCCCTCAAGCGTAAGGGATACACCGTCGCCATCCGCCACGAGCCGAACGACAAACTCCTTCATATCCAGCTCGGCCCGTTTGCCAACCGCAAAGAGGCTGATGCCATGAAGCAGCGACTTTCTTCTGATGGCTACAACGCCATCGTCAAGTAACGATTCACCGATCCGCCACCGCCATCCTGCTGCCCGCAATGTCGTCGCCGTGTCTCTTGAACGAAGGTCGACGAGGAAGTCGAAGGATCAGCGGTTCAAGCTGTCCTCCGCCCTGTTTGCTCTATTTATTGATGAACGTGCCTGAATCTCATCCTTCCAACGGCTTCATTTCCTCGGGCAACGCCGCTGCAATCCTCGCCCGCACCGCCCGAAGCAGATCCTCGCGGTTCTCAAAGTCCTTCGGCTCGATCACCGGTAGCATCTGCACCCGGGCCACTCCCGGCAGAATCGCTGCGCTTCCCTTGCGCATCATCCGTTCCGTCCCTGAGATCGCCACCGGCACAACCGGGGCCATCGTCTCCATTGCGAGGAAGAAAGGGCCCTTCTTGAAGAAGGACAGTCTGCCATCCTTCGACCGCGTTCCCTCGGGAAACACCAGAATGCTAAGACCACTCCGCAACGCATCGGTCGCGGCAGCCACGCTTGCCTGAGCCGCGTCGCGTTTGCCTCCGCGCTCCACCGGAATAAATTTACCCATCCTCATCGCGTATCCAAGGATTGGGATACTCATCAACTCTTTCTTCAGAAACACTGCAATTTGCCCGGGCAGGATCGGCAATACCACTGGAGGGTCGAGGTTCGAGACGTGATTGCACATGAAGATGCAGGGCCGTCCCTTAGGAATGTTCTCAAACCCCATTGCCTCAATCCGGACACCGGCTGCTCTCACCCCGGCGTTTGCGATCCACATCGCGATGGGATACAACCGGCGAACGTTCCCCACCAAAAGCGAATAGGGGATACCGAAGACCCCCGCCGGAACCCCGAGGGCCAGATATACAAAGAGCAGCTTTAAGGATGCGAACATTCCCCGTCAGAATATCGCAACCATGAGCAGGGATCCTGTCAGCGGAGATCCTCGCCCACCAATATCATTGGCCTTTAACTCTATCAATCTTCAACCACATGGACAGAACCACCTCTGCAATGGGAGACACATCCTTGCTTCTCAGGCTGGGACTCTGCCTGCTTCCAGGACAGAGTGAAGAGTGACCTCTTCGAGGAAGCTGACTTGCATTCGGATGGTAACCACCTGACCGAGATCGATGGCATTGGTGATGTTACGCCTGCAGGTACAGAGATCAGTAAGCGTCATATGCGAGGAGCGGGTCAATTCCAGTCCCGCGGCAACGATTGAACCGTAGAGCTCCAGGATGGAGCGGAGTTGTACCTCCAGACGCAGCTCAACCAGGCTGGCATTGAGGGTCTTCCTGTCGAGCACCCAGCCGCCACAGTCCGCCAGAGCGACAAGAAGCCCTGGCAGCACGTCCGCCCGATCGTCGTAGCTGAACCCCTGGATATCGAGCGATGCCATGCGTCCCCCCCCGTTTCTGACCTCCCCGTCGTGGCGGGTCATACACCTTCATCGGAGTCAGAGGGTTGTAGCGTGATGCCGGCCGAGGTACGGTGGTCATATGACGAGCGGGGTGACAGGATGATCGTTGGAATCGGCACCGACATGATCGAGATCAGCCGGATCGAGCAGAGTATCGAGCAGTTCGGTGATCGTTTTCTGGATCGCGTCTTCACTCCGGGGGAGATCTCCTACTGCCGGCAAAAGAAGAAGCACTCCGCCGAAAGCTTCGCCGCGCGCTTCGCTGCTAAAGAGGCCGCAGCCAAGGCCCTGGGGACGGGGATCAGCCGGGGGGTTTCCTGGAAAGAGATCGAGGTTCAGAGGCAGCCGGGAGGCCCTCCGACCCTGCATCTGACCGGGAGGGCGAGGGAGATCGCGGAACAACTAGGGATCGCAAGCCTGTCGCTCAGCCTCACTCACAGCCGCGACATGGCATTGGCAGTCGCAATCGCCGAGAAATAGGTCTATTTATCAAACACTTAGCGGAGAAAATCTGGCAGACGAAAGAGATCCCTCGACAGAACGGATCGCCCGGACAGCCATTGGCGCAGCGGCTGGAAGAAGGCCTCACACACTGGATTTCGCCGGGAAATCTCATTGACGCCCGGCTGAGGCTCCGCTATTCTAAAAGCTCGCGCAGTCTCGCGTTTCCGCGTCTGTGATGACTTGGCAGGCAGGAAAGTGCGGTACGTCGTGGTGGATCCACCTGGGGCGGAATGAACCAGTTTGCCCCCAAAGCACCCACACTTCAGGCCCAGGAACCAGGCTCTGTGCGCAGTTCAGGCATTTGATCTTTCGTGCCCTGCAGGTGCAGGTCTTCCGGTAGATCGAATCCTGGATCGAGGTTCGGTTCCATCATCACGATTTGCTTCATCGCAGTTGCAACACCCATTCGTTCCACGATTCTTCCGCAGCACGCCGAACAAGGAAGACGGCAGAGGTAAGGAGTACTAAAGACGATGTCCACCAGGATTCCGAGCGCAAAAGAGATTCAGCGCAAATGGTTTGTCCTCGATGCCAGCGGTAAGACGCTTGGCCGTCTCGCCACCCAGGCAGCCAACGTGCTGTCGGGCAAGCTTAACCCGCTGTACACGCCCTATATCGATACCGGCGACCACCTCGTCATTATCAACGCCGACAAGGTCGTACTGACCGGTCTGAAGGCAGACCAGAAGCTGTATCGCCGCTATACCGGCTTCCCCGGTGGCCTTCGCGAAGAGTCGTTTATCGACCTGATGAAGCGCCGTCCCGAAGCCGTGGTGGAGCAGGCAGTGAAGGGAATGCTTCCCAAGTCGAAGCTAGGCCGCCAGATGGCAACCAAGCTCAAGGTTTACAAGGGCGACAAGCATCCGCACCAGGCGCAGAAGCCGGAGCCCCTTGAGGCGACCGCCTAGTTCGCAATCGCTCCATGATTGCTTTTGAAGTTTGGTTAAGGGCACGGCTTCAGTCGTGCAGGAAGAGTTCGAATCACAAAAGGGGCTTTCGCCCCTGAGGTTCAAGAGGGATTCAGAGGATATATGGCAGATCTCGTCCAATACTATGGCACCGGCCGCCGCAAGAGCTCGATCGCGCGCGTCTTCCTGCGCCCGGGCAGCGGAAATTTCACCGTCAACAAGAAGGACGTTGACACCTACTTCGTAACAGCGCAGCAGCGCGCCGCCGCCAAGCGTTCGCTCGGCATCGAAAACATTGGCGAAACCTTTGACGTCATCACCACCGTTCGCGGTGGCGGCGTGATGGGTCAGGCGGATGCCGTCAAGCTCGGCATCGCCCGCGCCCTGATGCAGTTTAACCCTGAGCTCCGCAAGGCGCTCAAGGGCGAGGGCCTTGTAACCCGTGATTCGCGCGCCAAAGAGCGCAAGAAGTACGGACAGAAGGGTGCTCGCGCACGCTTCCAGTTCTCGAAGCGATAAAAGGCCCCCCCAGCAAAGCCTTTTGCTGGTGCTTTTCTGCTTTGAGGATTTCAGCTTTGGCAGGAGCCTGATCTACCGGATCGGGCTCCTGCTCGCAACACCCGCAGAAGAAAGACGGTCTGCGGCAAGGAGTCCAATCTCCCCTACGGGGGATAAATACAGGTCCCGGATGTTCATACTCCGTATGGGCCTCAACCAAGGAGATTCAATTTGGCTACCATTACGATGAAAGAGCTGCTCGAGGCTGGCGTTCACTTCGGGCATCAGACCAAGCGCTGGAACCCGAAGATGAAGGAGTATATCTTCGGCGAGCGTAACGGAATCTACATTATCGACCTGCAGAAGACGCTGAAGATGTTCAAGGACGCGTCGAAGTTCGTAACCGATCTGACCGCACAGGGCAAGCTGATCCTTTTCGTGGGCACCAAGCGCCAGGCTCAGGATGCCGTAGCCGAAGAGGCCAACCGCGCCGGAATGCCATACATCAATTCGCGCTGGCTCGGCGGTCTGCTAACCAATTGGGTTACGGTGCAGAAGTCGGTCAAGCGCCTGCAGGAACTCGACGATATGTCGACGGACGGGCGCTATGAGCTGCTGACTAAGAAGGAGGTCATCAAGCTCGAGCGTGAGCGGAAACACCTGTCGACCAATCTCGCCGGCATCAAGAACATGAAGCGGCTTCCCGATGCGCTGTTCATCATCGACTCCAACAACGAGGCGATCGCCGTCTCCGAGGCCCGCAAACTGGGCATTCCGGTCGTCGCCGTTGTCGATACGAACTGCGATCCCACGGTGGTCGATTACGTCATCCCCGGCAACGACGACGCTCTGCGCGCCATCCGCCTCTTCACCACCAAGATCGCTGACTCGGCCTACGAAGGTACCCAGATGATCTCTGAGCGCGCCTTCTCTGAGGAAGTTGCCGATGTACAGCAAGCCGAGGTCGCTCCCGAGTTTGTCGGTGAGGAAGGCGAACTGAACGAAGTTCAAGCCTCCATCTCCGCGGCCGACTCCGATGAGGACGAGAACGTTGATCTGGCTGCTGTTCTCGGCGGTAACATTCGCAAGGCGCCCGCTGCTGCCTCAGCCGATGAGCCTGATACGGCTATCGCCGAGACCGGAGCCTAAGCCCCCAGGCACCGCGTTCGCAGTGCTGTAACCGCCATCTGGCATCATCAGGGGGCGCGGGTTCATAAGCCCGCGCCCCTTTTGTTTGAAATCAAGCTGTATACCAGGAAGGGAAGGATCAATGTCTGAGACTGCCGTAAAGATCGATGCAAAACTCGTCAAGGAACTCCGTGAAAAGTCCGGCGCGCCGATGGGCGATTGCCTGAAGGCGCTCCAGGAGTCCAAGGGCGATATGGAAGAGGCCTTCGTCGTGCTGCGCAAGCGCGGCATGGCTTCGGCCGCCAAAAAGGCTTCGCGTACCACGAATGAAGGCTCGGTAGGAACCTATATCCACGCCGGCGGCAAAATCGGCGTTCTGGTTGAGCTGAACTGCGAGTCCGACTTCGTGGCCCGCACGCCCGACTTCCAGGAGCTTCTGCGCGACATCGCGATGCACATCGCCGCTGCCGATCCCCGCTACGTCCGCCGCGAGGACGTCACCCCCGAGGACATCGAGCGTGAGAAGGAGATCTATCGCGCCCAGGCTGCTGCCTCCGGCAAGCCTGCCAACATCATTGAGAAAATGCTCGAAGGAAAGATGAGCAAGTTCTACGAAGAGGTCTGCCTCGTCGACCAGCCGTTCATCAAGGACCAGGCCCAGACGATCGCCCAGATTATCTCGGCTCGCGTCGCTAAGCTGGGCGAGAACATCTCTGTCCGGCGCTTCGCCCGCTTCAAGGTTGGCGACCCCAACTGGACGGTGGCCACGACCGCTGTCGCTGCTGCTACGGAAGAGGCGTCAGCGTAGCGCTCTCCTCCAAACAACTGTGTGAAGACTGAAGGGTCCAGGCTTATGCCTGGACCCTTTGCTCGTTGAATCGCTGGCGGCAAGTATTTCCGCAATGCCGTAGTCGCTTCGACTATGCAAAATAAATCATCTCGACAGAGGCACTTACGTTTGTGTATACCATGCAACGGCTTTACCTTCGCCGTCTTCTTGACGGCCTGATCATTATGCCTTGGGCAGGAAAGTGTGCTGAACAATGGGCCACGCACTCCGAACGAAAGCGATTCTCCAATATCCATTCTCTGCAGGAGCTTTCTGGGCGTCTGCAGAACGATCTCATACGGAAGACCGCATTGATGCGGGTATGCGTGAGTGCCCGGCATGCAAGCAGTACTTCTGCAGAAAGCACTGGTCCTTCCTGCACGGATCTTGCCGATCCTGCAAAGAAGAGCGTCCACGCATTCTTGGCGGAGCAATCACTGCAATGCTGCTTGCTCTGGCGCCACACGGGCGCCACCACGACGAAGCATGTTTGATGTGTGTCGAATGCCGCAGATGAGCCTTGCCCCATAGCCTCGATCGGCGAAAGAGTATAGCGAGTCTGGGCAGTCGGCAGGGTATGAGCTAAAAGCTTCATCTCCTCCATCGGACAGCCCGCGATTAAGAGCAAGGCAAGCGGCTAAAGCAAGGACTAACGGAGAACGTAAGGTTCCTTCAACTCCGGTACTGGGGCGGTGGGCTTTGGCTCAGGGAGCGCAACAGCGCCCTTCAATCCTGTTCCAGTCACGTGATACGTGCTGAGAAGCGGCTCCTCATAGCCAGTCACATCGATATTTTTCAATACAACGCGATTCATATTTGCCAACTCAATTCCCTTTTTGCAGGTTCCCGTCACGTTGGTCAGCGAGAACCCGTCGAGCGGTTTGTGTGGGTGGATGGATACTGCATCGACGAGCATGGGCATGTCTTTCACCCTGATGTTGGAGAAGTGGAAGTTGCGTATGGTGGGGATCCCCTCGTCTCCCTGCACGGGAGCCTTATCCTGCAGGCCGCTGTTCAGGATATTGATGCGGAGAAATCCTGCCTGCGCGCCTTCGACCTCCAGGTCGTTCATGTAGATGTCTTCGATGAATGCTCCGCGGCCGGGGCGGCTCTTGATATAGATGGCGAAGGTGCGTGCGCTCAGGCATCTGCAATGATCGACGCGAACATTGCGGATTCCCGCGGAAGTTTCGCTTCCAATTCCGATGCAGGCCCAGTGCAGATCCCGAAAAGTACAGTTGGAGATCTTCACGTCTTCGGTCGGAACTCCGATAGTATTGCCCTCCATGCCTCGGCCGGATTTGAGCGAGATGCAGTCGTCGCCTGTGGCAAAGTCGCAGCCCTCGATCACGACACGCCGGCAGGAATCAACGTCGATGCCGTCGGCATTTCCCTTTACCGTCATGTTCCTGAAAGTAATGTTTTCGCAGTACACCGGATGGATAGACCACATATCGTTCTGGGCGGTGTAACAGTCTTCGACACGAATATTTTTACAGTTGGTGAACTCCAGCAGCGCTGGATTACGGACTCCTGTCTGGCGGTTGTAGCGCCCCTTGATGGCGGCGTTGCCGATGATCTTGCCCTTACCAACGATCGCAATATTGGTGGCATCGACTGCAGAGATATATCCGTTGTAGCCCTTGATCCAATGCCCTTCCCAACGCACCTGGGTCAATGGATAGTCTGCAAGGTCGGGGGATCCAAGCAGGCTGGCCTGTTCATCAAGCCGAAGGGTTGTATTGGACCGGAGGACAAGGGCGGCTGTCAGATAGTCGCCTGCGGGAACAAATACCTCTCCTCCACCCAGCACATTGCAGCGATCGAGAGCCTGTTGAACGGCGAGTGTGTCTTTCGTCTTACCGTCCCCAATGGCGCCGAAGTCCTTGACGTTGAGATGAACAGACGTATGCGAGACCGGCGTTCCATTCGCAACTCGTCTGCCCTGCTTCACCGTGGTCTGGGCCTGGAGGCCGGAGCCTGAGACAGATGCAAGTAGAGATGCTGCTCCAAGGCTCTTTCCGGCATGCTTCAAAAACGTACGGCGTTCCCAGATGGGGAGATTCATTCCTCTTCACCTCCATGTTTTGTGCTGATTTGTTAAACCGGTCTCTGAGAGCTGGTTTCGTGAGTTTGCGCAACTACAGGGAATCAAGCGACATAATTGGCCATACCAAAAATTCAACAGACACACTCAATTGAGATCTCCGGCAGAGTGCTTTCTGGCGCCGAAGAGATCCTATGAGTGCGAAACATTGAGTGTCAACGCTGGAAATACTAGTTTTAGCAGAAGAGGACCTTGTCTGCACCGGTTCGTGGACCGAGGCAGATTACTGGCAATATGGTTGGACCAAAACCGATAATAAGGGGCGAGCGCCTGCAAACTAACCAGACCGCGGGCCAGGACATGGAAGACGCTGGAACCCACACCAAACATGCCGCCAAGGATGCTGGCCATGCCACGAAGAAAGACACGGGCACGGCCGTCGATAAAGCCAGGGGGGCGGAACGGTCGCCGTCGATAAGACCAAAGAGACCTCAGTCAAGGCCTACGATCGGACCAAGGAAGGCACCCAGAAGGTCATGGGCTCTGACGATCAGACCAAAACGAAGGCCAAGGACCGGGCACACGAAAAGCAGATGGAGAGCAAGGACAATACCAAGTGGACAAAAGAGAGGGTAGAGGATGCCTATCCGCAGTAAGACTCGTCTCATGGCTTAATTCAAGCGAGAAACGGTCGGCGTTGTTCTGTGCAAATGAGCATCTTGCGGCTGCAGAGGCGGGTAGGAGCCGACATATTTATTGAGCAATAGCGCTGGTGACTTCCGTTTCCAGGCTGCGTACACGCTCTTTTTTCAGGATCCATCGTCGCGCAGGAATCTCCAACAGATAGTAGCTGGCGACACTCAGGCCGATCGTGCCTGCCAGAAAGACGGCGAACATCGGCAAGCCATAACGTTCGATAGATCCGCGCAGGATCGAGTGGATTGGATAATGAATGAGATAGAGCGCATAACTCGCCTCTCCCAGAACAACGAGCCACGAAGCCGAAAAGGCTCTATTGATGAATAGATTTCCACTTGCAAACGCGAGAATCGCCAGCCCATATAACGGTGCAAGGATACCGTGCAGCAGAAGCGTCTCGGATGGGATCAGGCGGAACACGGGTACTGCAAAAACTCCGATCACAGAGGTGAGGAGAAGCCAGGGAGCCCAGGCCTCCAGCCGATTTGCCCAGACTGCATCCTGAGAGATCCACGTGTATATCCTGGCGAGAAGAATTCCTAGTAGAAACAGGAAGAGGTAAGGAAAAGGATTGAATGCCTGCTCATCGGCGTCGCCAAATTTCACCATGAGCGTGACCAGGTAAATCCCTCCGAAGTAAAAGACCGCCGACATGGGCAGCACCAGCCAGCCGCGCATGCGCCATAGCGCAATGCCAATAAACGGAAACGTTATATAAAAAAAGACCTCGGCCGACAGAGACCAGCCTGGAGGATTGAGTCCTCGCATATTGACCCACGCCTGAACAAGTGTGGCTGTCGCCAGGAAGCCGAGAATGACCTGCCTGATGCTTGCATGCAGGATATGGAACTGGGTGTAAAGCATATGCGGCGTATCCAGTAACATGGCTGCCAGGTAGAGGGGATAGATACGAGCAAATCGAGCAACCAGGAAACGGCGTTTATTAATGGACCCTCGATCTTTGAGGTAAACAACCGCCAGAATGAAGCCTGAAAGCATGAAGAAGAAACTGACGCTGATATGTCCCATCTCAAGAATCCGCCGCAATGCTCCATTGCAGTTCCTGAGAGCAGGAACGCCAAGGGCTGAGTGATAGAGCACGACATACAGTGCCGCAAAAAAACGGGCAGAAGTCAGCGGAAGAATCTTAGGTTTGGCTGGGGAGTTCGCCATAATAGTTGCGGAATCCGGTTTATTGAGCGGTCAGGGAGAAAGTTCCGATTCAGTGGCTTCCAATAAAATCGGCCGGAAGCGATTCCTCTATTTTATCTGCGAACGCGGAAGTCAGTGCGAGGCTTATGTGACAGCCAAGGAGATCGCATCTGCTGTCATGATATGAGAATGATTCGCGTCGGGGTGTGAAATCTTTGCATCTGCATTCCGGGGCCGGTACCTGAGCAGACATGCGATACTAGAACCTGACATGTATAAAAGAGTCCTCCTCAAGCTCTCAGGAGAAGCTCTGGCAGCCGGCCGGGGCTTCGGAATCGATGCCGTTTTTATCCACAAAGTAGCCGAAGAGATTGCATCCGTACATGCGCTCGGCTGTCAGGTGGGAATCGTCGTCGGAGGAGGTAACTTTTTTCGAGGCGTCGCCCAGCAGGCGATCGATATGGATCGGGTCGCCGCAGACCACATGGGAATGCTTTCCACGGTGATTAATGCCATCGCCCTGCAGGATGCCATTGAGAAGCGTGGAATCTTCTGCCGGGTCATGAGCGCCATCGAGATGCACCAAGTGACTGAACCCTACATCCGGCGGCGGGCTATCCGGCACTTTGAAAAGGGACGCATTGTCGTCTTTGCTGCCGGTACCGGAAATCCCTTCTTTTCCACCGATACCGCCGCCGCCCTGCGAGCGATGGAGGTCAAGGCTGACATTCTGTTGAAGGCTACCTCAGTGGACGGCATCTACACCGCGGACCCCAAGAAAGACCCGGATGCGACGCGGTTTGAACAGATTACCTATAACGATATTCTTCGGCTCAACCTCGGCGTGATGGACACTACGGCTGTATCTCTATGCCGGGACAATAATATGCCGATGAAGGTCTTCAGCATGCGCGAGCAGGGCAACATCGTTCGCGTAGCCTCAGGGGAGAAGATCGGCTCGCTGGTTACAGCCTGAGAACGCCTTCCAGCGTTTCGGCATCCAAAGCCTCGAAGGCGCTCTTCGATACAGGGATTTGAAACTTGGCCTCCACTGCAACCACACCGCTGGTAACCCCGGCACGGAAACCTCCCCTTCCCGCTCTTACAGGAATCCGGACCCTTCTGGCATTCAACATCGTTCTGTTCCACTTCACACCGCCCTATCTGGGGCCGATTCGGCCATTTGTGGAACATGGATTTGTCTTCGTCAATGTCTTCTTCCTGATCTCGGGCTTCATCCTCTCGTACAACTACTTCGATCGAGGTGTGAACCTGAACAAGCGGGATTTCTGGATGGCGCGATTTGCCCGCCTCTATCCCGTCTATCTGCTCGTCCTGCTGATGTCGATCCCAATGCTTGAGTTGGAGTGGCAGGCGCGGTCCGTTACGGAGTTCTGGCAGGGAGTTGTGATGACCCCCCTCCTGCTCCAGGGATGGAGCCCTTCGCTGGCAACGTTCTGGAATACCGTTGCATGGACGCTGTCATGCGAGGTAGCGTTTTACGCGCTCTTTCCGTGGCTGATCCGGCTTCCCTGGCCAAAGAAGCCCTCGCGTTTGATCTTGACAATCTTTATCCTGTGGGTCATCGATCTCATTCCGGCAGCGCTGTATCTTTGGTTGAATCCCGATCACCTCTCAGCGCCGGTGGATCGCTACACTTCGACGACGATCATCCGCTTTCTGAAGTACACGCCCCTGCCCTATGCTCCTACGTTCCTGTCGGGCATTGCGCTATCGCGGCTGCAATGGACCCTGAAGATCAGCGAGCGGCAGCGCATGTCGATTGCAGCGGCTGCACTGGGGCTGCTGGGACTCTTCTTCTTCACGATCTCGGACAGGGTGCCCTACCTGGTTCTGCACTGCGGGCTTCTACTGCCGTTCTTCTCTGCCATGGTCTTTGGGCTTAGCGGGCGCCATGCGATCTCCCGTATCTTTGCCTGGGGTCCGCTGCTGCTAGTGGGCGAGAGCAGCTACGTTCTCTACCTTCTGCACTTTAACGCCTACATCCTGATGCACAAGTATCACCTGATAGAGCGACTTCATCTGACAACGCTTGACCCTTGGATCTCCTACGCTGCCCTGATCGCGATGTCAGTGCTGGTATACAAGTTCTTTGAGAACCCGGTGCGCCGGGCCATCCTCAATCGCTTTCCTCCAGCATCGCGCAGGGCTGCAACCTCTTGATTAAGAGCCGCAACATCCCTTCCAGTACCGCATGTTTACCCTTGAACCACTTTTGAGGTGTCATCCAGACCGGAGCGCGAATGGGACCCCGCATTCGCCAAGACGGCCACGCTGCCTCAAGCAGCGCAGATCATCCCAGCCGGCACCCGAATGTGGGACTTTCTCCACTCCACAGGACGAGAAAACTGTCCCGCTCCGGTCGAAAATGACATGCTTTTGAGATATTTCCAAGACACAACGAGATATGTCTCGAATCCAAGAGGAGTGAGTTTGATGACACCCCCCTGGGAAATAGCCCTAAAAAGAAAGAGGCTCCGACGAAGCGGAGCCGTTTCTTTTGAGTGACTGGATTGGCCTATGGGTTGACCACCTGCGTCGCGTGCGATCCATTTGCCACGGCGACGACGCAGGTAGGTGTTCCAGCTGCCGGGAAAGGCGTGTTCTGGACATCCTGCAACGAGCCGTTGTGAGAATCGAGCTTGAGACCGGTGGTGGTGTTATCCAGGTTGTTGGAGCTGTACATATAGATACCCAGCGCGGGCTCGATCGAGAGGCAGCTTGGGCCGGTGCCGACCTTGGTGGAGGAGGACCCGACGGAGCCGCTGGGAGCGCCCGTCGGCTGGTCGATGGCATAGGCGCTCACTGAATTGTCGTTATAGTTGGCGACGAACAGGTACTTTCCGCGAGGATCGACCGTGACGGCCACTGGAAGCAGGCCAGTGGCAAAGGGCGAGTTCTGCATCGGCTGCAGTAGACCGCCGGAGATGACGATGTTTCCGTAGAGCTGGTTGGTGGCGCGATCGGTCACATAAAGGAAGCGCGAGGCAGGATCAACCGCGATGGAGCTCGGGTTGGTTCCCGCGCCATAACCTGTAGCGACCGTCTTTCCGTCGTTCCCGGTCGAGACGCTGGTCTTGCCGATGGGCGTAAGCGCTCCGTTGGCGGTATTGGCCGAGAAGGCAAGAATCCAGCCGACCGCAGAGCTGGAAGCGGTCGCCGGCTCAGCATCGACGATGTAAACGTAGTTGTTGAAGTTCGTATAAGTGACGCCAACTGGGTTGTTGCCCAAGGGCTGAATGGTTGGTGTTCCAAGCGAGTAGTCCGAGCTGACCGGGAAGATATCCACGCCTCCGGGCCCTGGATTGGTGTCGGAGTATCCCTGCTGGTATTTGAAGGTGACGTACAGGAACTTACCCGAGGGGTCGATCGCCATCGATGTAGGAGTCGCCCCGGTGGGGTAAGTGTTCTTCGCAGTCAGCTTACCCGTGTCAGTCTCTACCGCAAACTGCTGAATCGTAGAATCGCCCTGGTTGAGGACGTATACGAACAGACTGTTGGGAGAAGCGATAATCTTGACGGGATTATTGCCGGCTGCGACCGGCGATCCGGCGATCGGCACAAGTGCGCCGGAGCGGTAGTCGACGCCATACTCATTGATGCCTGCATTTGCGGCGGTGGCGTACACGTAGGCCACCGTATAGTCGCGGGTGCAGGCAGTCAGGCCGAGCGCGCCGGTCAGCATCACTGCTGAAGCGAGCCGTCCAATCATGCTGGCCCTTGCTGAGGGGGCCTTTGCCTTCTCTCCAGGCATCGACTCAAAGATCTTTCCTGTCAAGCTCATCCTTTTCCTTCATCCGGCGGATCATCCCGCCTTGCATCCATTTTAACTTCACGCCTTCTGCTATCTGCTACCGCCCGGGAACAATAGGGACCGTGACCAGGCAGGAAGGCAAAGCGTTCGCGCTGAAGGGCGTCCTCTGCACCTGGAAGAGACGGCCCGTGGAGGCATCCATCTGGTTTCCAGAGACATTGCTGCTCAGCGAATTTGAGGTATAGAGGTAAATCCCGTGCGTGGGATCGCCGGAACTGGGAGCACCGATCATTCCCAGGCAGGTGGGTCCGGTGCCCACCTGAACGCTGGAGGAGACCGTGGAACGAACAGGCTCACCGTTCGCTCCGAAGGTATATCCGTCGACAGCACCCGCTCCGGTCGCAG
Source organism: Edaphobacter sp. 12200R-103 (assembly GCF_010093025.1). Classification (GTDB taxonomy): domain Bacteria; phylum Acidobacteriota; class Terriglobia; order Terriglobales; family Acidobacteriaceae; genus Edaphobacter. The sequence continues at coordinate 2,280,375 of NZ_CP048114.1, forward strand.
CGACAAAAAGATATTTTCCGCTGGCGTCGATGATCATTCCTGCCGGTGCGGAATCGGTTGTGGCAGAGGCTATCAGGCTGGGGATGCCGTTCGCGCCAATGGTATAGCCCATCACATCGTTCAGCACCTGATCGGTGACGTACAGATGACTTCCCGATGCGTCAGCGATGATGCCCGAAGGAGTGTTTCCGGAGGGGAATCCCGTGGAGACTACGTTGCCGGGGTTGATCGTCACTCCGGGAAGGGGTGTGAGCGCGCCCGTGTTGGGATCCTGCGAGAAGCCAAAGAGATTATTGCCGGTCGCAGAGTCCTGGGCGACCACGTAGACAAAGTGATTGGGATTGGTCGCAGAGATCTTTACAGGATTGCGTCCCAGAGCGAATGTCGAGGGCGTGCCCAGCGTTCCATCCGAGCCGATGGGGAAGATAGTGACGCCGCCGGGACCGGGATTGGCAGGAGTATAGAGCTGCTGCTGCGTGCCGTCGGGAAGGATCGTGTTCTGGTAGGTGTACGTCACGTACAGAAACTTGCCGGCGGCATCGATGGAGGCGTCGGTGGCGAAGCTTCCCAGGATGTTGTAGGTCTTCTGCGGGTAAAGCTTGCCGTCGGTACCGACGAGGAAGTGAACGACGTTCGAGTCATCGCGGTGGACGATGTAGATGCTGAGATGATCCGGTGAAGCGACGATAGTGACGGGATTTTTGCCGCCTGAGGGCAAAGGAGAGTTCGCGAGCTGGGTCAGGTAGCCCTGCTGATAGTCAACCTTGTATCCGTTGACCAGCCCGGAGGTTCCCGACGCCGTGGTCACGTAGACATAGCCGACTGTATAGTCGCGGCCACACGCCGTCAGGCCCAGCCCCATCGCCAAGGACACTATCGAGGCTAATGCTCCGCGGCCCATCTTCTTCAACGTCATGCGCTTCCCTTACTCCAGATACGAACCGGCCCGCCTGTACAGAGGAACCGGAAATCTCATCTGCCTTCCTCTCTGACGAGAAGAAGGCAGACGGGTCTTGTGACCGACGGTTACGTCGGCTAATTGACGGACGGGCTGAGCGCCATACATGTTGGCTGACCCACCGTGGGAAATGTTGAGTTTCTCGGCAACTCTCGAAGCTCACCGGAATTGGAGTCGAGCCGCTTACCGCTAATAGTCCCAGCAATATTGTTGGAAGTGTAGGCCCACTGGTTGGTCGGATCTTCCACCATGCACACCGGCCCAGCATCAATAGGATACGGGTTACCAGCCGATGGGCTTCCGCCCGTTCCCAGGAACTGCAGCTTGCCGGTCGTGGGATCGATGGTAAATGCCGAAATTGAGCTCGCCTTGTTGTTGGGATCGAGCGAAGAACGATTCAGGACATACAGCGTCTTGCCCTTGTTGTCGACCATCGAGTAGACCGGGTTCGAGGTCAGGGGAAGATTGTTGACGGGACCGCCGGTAAGGGTGTTGAGCGAGCAGGCCGCAGAGCCTGTTCCTACCGTATATGGAAGCACTCTTCCGCCGGGGCTGTCCGGAGTCGGATTAGCATCGGTCAGGTAGACGTAGGTTCCGTTAGCAGTGATCGAGGTCAGCTGGCCGGCTCCCGTTGCAATGGTCGAGTTCGCCGTCAGGGTCAGCTGGCCGTTGGCTCCCACGGCATAGGGAAAGATGGTCTGATCGCCGGTGTCCATCGTGAAGAGGCAGCTTCCGGAGGTGCGCATCATTGTCGGTGCAGGACCTACAGGGAAGAAGGTCAGCTGGGTCTGATTGCTGTCCTTGATCTGCTGATTGGGAACCAGCTGTAGGCGGCCTGTATTGTTGTCAATCACGAATACGGTGATGGCGCCGAGATGGTTTGGATTCGGGTACTCGGGCGTATCGGGATATTCGGAATCCAGAACGTAGAGGTAGCTTCCAGTGGTGTCCACGGTCGCCCATACCGGCGTATTGCCGCGGCTGGTGTAGCTCTGCTGGAAGGTAAGGGTGCCGTCACCGCCAACGCTGAAGAGCGCGATGTTACCCGGTGTCGCCGGAGTCGTTCCAGAGGCCGCGACGCCTTTGTTGACGACATAGACATACCGTCCGCCGGGCTTCACCGCAATGGAGATGGGATTGGTACCGTTCGAACTGAAAGGAGAGCCGACTACCTGTGTCAGATTGCCGGAGTAGTGATCGACCTTGAATCCCGCGATCTGGTTGTACTGTGTGCCAAGCACCCAGAGATAAGCCACCGTGCCGCTACCGCACGCTGTTATACCCAGACCTAATGCAACGGATGCTACCAAGGCCAATGAAACACGGCCAATCCTGCTCAACCTCATGCGTTTCCTTAATCCTCGCCGGCGCCGACTGCATTGTGAGGCCGCCGGTTGCGAGCAAATCTTTAGGGATAAATTCCTCTGCACATTGTAGAAGGTGCGGCGACTTTGTGCCACTTCCGTGGAATCGGAAATTGCGCAAAACGCCGAACTTCTCCTCTCGCGAAGACGCCCGCCCCTCTACTGGCCTACCAGACCCGACAGGCATTGGCCGGCCTCATAGGCTGGCCCACCTTGCACCCGAACGCCTTACCGAACTCCTCGAAGTTTTGAACAGAGCCATTGATGCGCCAGCGGCCGGACGAGTGCGGATCGGTCTTGGCCCGCAGCCGCGCCGCCTGCTCGGTGACGTTTTCGCACCATACCTGGCCAAAGCCGAGGAAGAAACGCTGCGCCGGGGTGTAGTTGTCTTTTTTCGCCGTCGTGGATGCATTCTCTTCCGCAAGCGTGCTCATCAGCGCCTGGTAGGCGATGCGCAGCCCCCCGTTGTCGGCGGTGTTTTCGCCCAGCGTAAGCTTGCCGTTCAGGTTCTGTCCGGGGGCCACCTCGAAGCCGTTGTATTCCTTCACCTCGCAGTCGGTGCGCTCATCAAACTTCTTTCGATCTTCATCGGTCCACCAGCTTCGTACATTGCCCGTGGCGTCGTACTGACTGCCTTCATCGTCGAAGCCGTGGGTCATTTCGTGGCCAATGACGACCCCAATGCCGCCGAAGTTGACCGCCGGATCGGCCTTGAAGTCGTAGAAGGGCGGCTGCAGAATGCCCGCGGGGAAGTTAATGTCGTTCTGGGGAGGGTTATAGTAGGCGTTCACTGTGGGCGGAGTCATAATCCACTCCTTCTCGTCCACAGGCTTGCCGATCTTTGCGAGATCGCGTCGGTCATTGAACGCGGCAACCTGCTGCGCGTTTCCAACCGGATTGTTGCGATCGATCTTTACCGAGGAGTAGTCGCGCCACTTCTCCGGATAACCGATCTTGTCGTGAAACGCATCGAGCTTCTTTTTTGCCTCCGCTTTTGTAGCATCGCTCATCCAGTCCAGGTGCTGGATGTCCTGATCGAGCGAGACCTCAAGCGCCTTGACCAGCTTTTCCATACTGTCCTTGGCTGCGGGCGGAAAGTTCTTTGCAACCCAGTCCTGGCCGACGGCCTCTCCAAGAGCGCGGTCGGTCGCCTGGGTGCAGCGCTTCCATCGCGGCGCCAACTCCTTCTGGCCTGCAAGAGTAGCGGCAAAGAAGCGGAAGTTCTCCTGCACAAATGCATCGCTCAGGTTGGGGGCGTAGCGGTGGATGGTATGCCACTGCAGATAGCTCCTAAGGGCCTCTATCGAGGCGGAGTCGATCTGCTGGTTCATCGCCTTGAAGAAATCAGGCGCCACGACATTGAGCGTCTTCAGACCTCCCTGCTTCTTCGCGTTGAGATAAACCTTCCAGTCGAAGTCAGGCGTTAAAGACTGGATCTCAGAAATCGTCATCACGTGGTAGACATTCTTCGGATTGCGGCGGTCGACGCGGGACATCGAGCCTTCGGCCAGCGCGGTCTCAATCGCAAGAACGTTCTTCGCCTCCTGAGCGGCCTGCTCCGGTGTGTCACCGACGAGCGTAAACATCTTCGCGACGTGGTCGGTGTACTCCGAACGAAGTTTTTTCGAACGGTCATCCTGGTTCAGGTAATAGTCGCGATCGGGTAGTCCAAGACCAGCCTGGTCCAACTCACCAATCTGCTGGGTGGAATCCTTCTGGTCCTGATCGGAGCCGAAGGTGAAGAAGTATCCGACGGCGTACTTGTCTTCCATGCTTCCGAACAGGGTCGCAAGCTTTTTGCGGTCGTTCCACTGGGCGATGGTCTGGAGAATAGGCTGAATGGGCTTCGCCCCGAGCTTGTCGGCGAGATCCGAGTTCATGCAGGCGGCAAAGAAGTCGCCGTACTTCTTCTGAAGAGGCGTCTTCGGCGCATCGGCTGCTGCCTTCAGATCGGTGTAGAGCAGGTAATTGTTGTATTCGGCCAGCTCGTTGAAGCGGCCCCAGCGGGTCTGATCAGCGGGAATGGGATTGTTCTTCCGCCAGTTGCCGCAGGCGTACTGGTAAAAGTCGACGCAGGGGTCGGCAGTAGTATCGATGGCGGAGAGATCGAAGATCTGCGGCTTCTTCGGGGCGCTCTTCGGGCCGGAGACATCCTCGGCGATGGCAGAGGAGAGGCAAAGCAGAGCTGCCATGGCGGAAAAAAGAAGTCTGGAGCGAGTAAAGGTCATGGCTCTCCTTGAAAAAGGGTGAACAAGTGCTGTTTGATAACCAAACACTACTCCGGCGAGGAAAGCAAAGAAAAGCCCGCTCCGTCAAAGAGCGGACTGATTTCAGCAGAGCGTTCTCAGAAGATCTTGAGGTGAATGGTCAGGTACTTCTTGGGATTCTGACGAACCGCTGTGACCAGATCGGAGCTGTTGGTCAGCAGATTGTTCATGTTCGTGTGCAGCGTGTCTTCTGTCGCCAGCTTGCCCAGAGTTCCGCGGCCCTGATTGATACCGCTGACAAGCTGGTTAACCTGAGTCACTGTGTCATTCAGCTGCTTGCGGAAGTTCGGGTCCTTGACCAGGAGACCAAGGCCGCCCTTGCCTGCATCAGCCTCAGCCATCAGCGAGTTCGCATGCTTCAGGGTGGAGTTCAGGTTATCGTACAGGCTCGGGTCCTTCAGCAGCTTACCGGCGCTTCCCTTGCCTGCGTCCAGGTCGTTCGTAATGTCCTGGAGCTTCGCCGTCGTCTCATTCAGCCGATTGTAGAGAGAGTCATCGCTGATGAGCTTGCCAATCGTCCCCTTGCCTTTGTTCAGGTTCACGGTCAGCTTATGGAGCTCATCCACCGTTCCGTTCAGCTTGTTATAGAGATCCGGATTATTGATGAGCTGCCCGATCGAGCCCTTGCCGGTCTGGAGGTTATCGACGATGGTGTTCATCTTTGCCAGGATGACGTTCAGGCTCTCGATGGTTCCCTGACTCGCCTTGACGACGTCGGTCAGGCTAGGGGTTTCCAGTGTCTTCAGCTCGTCGCCGTCGCGCAGCGGAGGGCCTACCGCAAACTGACTGTTGATATCGACGACCGTATCGCCCAGGACGCCGATGGTCGTCAGGGAGGCTTTGGAATCTTTCCTCAGCTCGTCGGCGTATTTCTCGTTGAGCTTCATCACCACTTTGACCGGGGTTAGCTTCCTGTCCGGGGTCGCGACGACGGTCACGGTCTTTACCGTACCGATAGTCACGCCCTGAAGATTGACGGCGGCTCCTGCCTTGAGGCCGGCAGAGTTTTCAAAGTATGTGGTGATGGTCAGTTTGTGGGAGAAGATTCCCAGACCGGCGGAGCTGGTCATCAGGAACAGCAGGGTCACCAGGACTACCGAAGCCACCAGGACGATAAGGCCGACCTTCAGCTGTGACCATCTCACCTCCTGTTGACTCGGCATAGCTCTCCTTGAAGTTTAACCCACATAACCAGCCTTCCGGTTTGGGGAACATCCTTCCTTGAACGACATGACAGATCGCTGATAGTTCAGAGGATACATCACCTCAGGCTCATAAAGCATGGATGCGAAACGGATGGTCATGGATGCAGCAGTTTCCCCATGCCCGTGGTAGAAATCAGGGCTGTTTTTCTGCTTCGGAGGCTCGCCGGATGAAGCTGGCGGCTTCCAGGCGGGGTCCGCGATGCCCCAGCCGAGGTTTTGTCTGTCGCAGGATGGGGTCCAGGCGGTAGAGAATCATCAGGTTTCTATCCGGGTCATCCATTGTGGGAAAGGAGGCTACTCTCTGAACACGATAGACGGAGGTCAGGGCGTCCATCTTGTCATCGTCCACCTGGTTCCAGGCGACGTACCATCCGGGATGGTACGTCTTCACCCGATCTTCAAGGTCCATGGTGCCGAAATCGTCACAGATGGAGGGAATACCTGTGATCAGGGAGAGATCCGAACCGCTGATCGAAAGGACCAGCGGACTATGGGTACGGTCGGAATCGATGATCCTGCGAATCTGCTGGGCCGCGGCCACGAAGGTGTACTCCGGATGGAGAACATAGTCCAATGTCTGTCGCGCATCGGAGACAGCCATCGCGATCAACGAAGCGGTGCAGAGGCTAGCAGCGGGAATCGTGGAGAGCCGTCGCCAGTTTTCCCCACGGAAGGCACGCTCAAACACCAGCACCGTGAAAACCGTCATAGGCACAACTGTGACGAGATAGTACCTGGGCTGAAGATTGTCGTGATAGAGAATGAAGGCGAAATACCCCATCGACCACAGGGCAAGAGCGACCAGAAGGGGATTTTTGAGGAGCCGCGGGCGAATGAAGGCCGCGAAAAACATTGCGAGAATCGCCAGCGGGTAAAGGATAGGGCCGATCCACATGCCGTCGGAGAAGCTCTCGGACAGGACCGCAAAAAAATTCTGGACGTTGAGGCCGGAGTAGGAGTTCACCGAAAAGAGATAGCGATAGTCCGCCAGGAAGCGGGGACGAACCACGAGTCCGTAGTAAAGCCCCCAGATGGAGACCGCGAGCAGAGCGACGGGCACCATCACCCGCAAGGCCACTCGAAGACGATAGCCCGAACGGGCAAAGAGGAGCCAAGCGACAGCGGGCAGAAGAAAGACCGCTGTGGTTTTGGTAAGGACCATGAGAGGCAGAAGAACACCAATGCCCAGAACAGGAAGGCTCCCACCCCACCAGCTTCTTTGGGCCTCAACTGCATTTTCGCAGGGCACATAAGAAGCGGACAGAAGTGCCAGAAGTGTAAGGACGATCAACAAGGGTTCCAGGATCGCCATCCGGCTGAATGCGTAACAGAAGGGACTCGTCGATAGCAGGAGAACAGAGATCGCCGGGGCAAGTGACCTCTCCCCGGGGTGTTGAAGTCGATGCCAGCGGCGAACGAGAAGATAGACGCACCACAGAATCACAGCGAAGATGGCCACGGTCAGGGCCCGGGCAGCAATGACGCTGACCCCGGTGAAGTGAAAGACCAGCGACTCCGTCAGAGGCCAAACGGGCAGTGCGGCGGCGGGGTTGAAGTCGCCGGGAACGTACCAGTCGCCTCGCTGGAAGTGCCGGATGGCCGCATCGCCATACCAGCCTTCATCGGTGTACTTGGCCCAATCCATCCAGGGGGAATGGTTCGGAAAGTCAGCACGCAGGTGAAGGCCATGCAGCCCGACAAAGATAGCCGCCACCGCAAGCAGGATCAACTCCACGAAGGCGATCCTGCGCCACCGCGATGCTGGTGCGACTTTATGCCCAGAATGTTCTATGAGTCTCTCCATAGATAAGCACTCCGGGGACGCGAAGCCCCGTCCAGCACTCTATTCCTTACCTGATCCTCAAGATTGCAGGTCTATCACTGCAGCATTAGATGTTCGCAGATGCCCTGAAAGCCAGATCACTCGTAGGCAAGAGCATCGATCGGGTCCTTGCTGGCAGCCTTATATGCAGGATAAACGGCTCCAAGCAATGCTCCAATAAAGGCGATTACGACCGATTTCCATACCCAGGGCAGGTTGATGACGAAGTCCAGCGTAGGAAAACGGGCACTCAGAACAGAACTCAGCAGATAGCTCGAAGCGACTCCAAGGGCGATTCCCACCACGGCGATCAGAGCGGTCTCGCGCAACACCAGCGAGACGATGTAAGTTCGCGAAGCGCCGAGCGACTTGAGGATGCCAATCTCCCGCGTTCTTTCCATGACGGCGGTATACATCGACTGAAAGATCACCAGGAATCCGATGACGAGGGAGATTCCAACCACCACGTTGATGGCTGTGCTCATGTAGGGCAGCTTGGTCGGAGAGATCGCGGAGAGATACTCTTCGGCGGTCCTTACGTCGTATTGACTCATGCCGGGCGTGGCCAGGATGGCCTTACGGATCTCCTCCTGGTAGCGGGGCGGATCTTCTGTCTTGATATAGAACGCTGAGGCCTTACCTTCGGTGCCATTGAGCGAACCCATGGTGTCGATCGGGATAAATTTGCGGCCGCCCTTTCCATGGGCAACGATTCCGCAGATGCGAAAGTCGTGATTGAGGATCTTGATAGTGTCGCCGATCTTCTTGCCTTCGGAGGTGTAGTCGTCGATGATGACGTCGTCCGGCCCCTGGAAAGGTGTTCCTGAGAGGAAAGTAAAGGGCAACAGAGCATTGAAGCTCTGGTAGTCGATTCCGTAGATGCTGTCGAGAGAGCTGGTCACCGCAATATTTACGGGAGCGACCACCTCGACGTGAGGAATCTTTCGGACCACATCGGCCACCTTGATCGAGGCACCGGCTCCGCTCATGCCGAGGAAGTTGTTCGTCGTGGCTGGACGCACAATCATGTCCATACCGATGCCGTTCTGACGCGCCTTGAATCCGCTGATCTTACCGAGGAGTATCGCTGTGATCGAGAGTATCATGATCACCTCAATGGCAATGGCCAGGGCGCTGATCAGGGAGCGGAGGGGGCGGTGAACGAGATTACCAACGACGAGTTTATTCATGCTCTCTTTAGTGTATGGCAGCAGAAGAGGCTAGCGTCCGAACCCCGACGAGGGGAGGGAGCGGACAGGTCGGGAAGCACCGCCGCCTCGAATCGGGGTAATCTTCGATCTCCCCGGACCCTTTACTAGAATGCCCAACAGCGGCATCACGTAAGCAGCTGCGAAGGCCGCAAAGACGATCCCAAATGCGATGGAAGTCATGAAATTGATGGGGCCGGTGATTCCCCCCTCAGGCGCTGCGTGAGCAAAGATAGCGAGCGCCAGAAGTCCCCAGGGCGATTGGCGCGTATCCCCACAGAGAGAGTCGAAAACGATGAAGAGCAGTATCCAGATAACAGGCGCCCAGAAGAAAACTCCGAACCAGCCACCGATATGATAAGCCTCCCCTGCAGGGCTGAAGGAGATCCCGGTGGTGGTGTCGTCCTGAGAGATCATTCCCATCTGGCGAGCGTAGAGATTGCCGGCTTTTATGGTCGGCTTATCTGGCCAGAGGAACCTGGGAACAACATTTTGGAAGCCAAAAACAATCCCAGCAGGCCCAATCGGTCCCACTCTTTCGGTGAGCCCATGAAGGGCATCATCCGGACCCATCATTTGGAGCCGGTCAAAGAATCCCTGGCTTTTGTTAAAGTAGCCCACAACATCTCGATCTTCTGCGGTCTCCTTGTATTTTGCGCGCGTCCCATCCAGGTCGCCCAGCAAAGTCAAGACAACATGAACACGATCACCTACATCCTCGCCTGCAAGAGTTCTTCCATATTGGGAATAGGGGACCAGGTAGTGGACCATGAAAAAGGTCACCGCCAGCAAACCGACCAACTGTGCCTTTGAAAATCGATATCCCATTGAAGCCGTGGCAATAAACCAGCAGGCCAGCGGCGTAAAGATACCCTCCTTCGAAAAGCCCACAAGCCCCTGGCCGAAGATTGAGAACCCGGCAATCGTAACGGCAGGATTGATGCTTCGACGTCCTCCGGTTCTCCGCATCTCGTAAACAATGCCAAGGATCATTGCCATAGGCAGAAACCGATTGATTTGCTGTAAGGCGCTCATCACACTACCTGATTGGACAGGTATAACCAGCGCAAGGGCAAAGATCGCCAAGCCTGTCAGCAGGCATCCATAAGCGGCATCGCCCATATTCTCAACTGCGACAACGTTGACCAGTAGAGGACGCTTAAGAGTCAGTTTCCTGGCTACAAGGACCGCCACGATTAAAGAGATCATCGTACCGGCATAGACCTGCATGGTCAGGACTGGATAGGCAAGATTAGAGTCGGCAGGTTCCCCCAAAACAGCTTTGATCACCAACCCGGCAATGACCGCCTCTGTAGCGTAAAAAAAAATATAGCCGCCGGAAGACCGGGACAATCCTCCGGCAAGATTAAATGCGACACCCGACAGGACGATAAATACGAAGGCCGAAAGCGCAAAGATCATGGAGGTCCCCTGGTAGATCTCCACCAGAAACAACAGGCCGGCGAAGATGGTTACCCGTGATACGGGGATAGAGGTTGGGAGGGAGATCCGCACTTGCTTCTCTGTTCGAAGTGGCCTTTCGGGGAGATGGTTCCCGGACTGGTGGGAGGATGCCTGGGGGTGAGTCTGCCTGCAGCACTGGCCGCAAGGTAAAGATCATTGGACTGAACCCCATCATAGAAGGGTCCGAAACCGGGCGTCAAAAACCAACACTATAGGTGGCCGGATGAAAAATCGCCCACGCCTGCAGGACCAATCTGGGAAAGTTCCGCCTAACTACTTTGATTCCAGTAACCTATGAGGCTCCCCTGCTTTGACTTCAGGAAAATAGCGGATTATCCTGCCGAAAACCGCGAATTCTCTGCATTACGAGATCAATTCCACAGGAAACCGGGGCGGGATGGAGCAATTCGGCAACGCACTGCGAATCGAGCGTGAGAGAAGACAGGTTAGCCTTGCGAGCATCTGCGAGGTGACAAAGATCTCAGTCCGTCACCTTGAAGCCCTGGAGGCCGGCCGGTATGCAGATTTACCCGGCGGAGTCTTTCGCAAAGGGATCCTGCGAAGCTATCTGAAGGCGATCGGCCTCGAAGAGTCGGAATGGGTTGAGCAGTTTGAGAACGCAATACGATCCTCTGATCCGGAGAATGAAGAGGAAGGCTGGACGGAATTTGCAGAGAACGTTCGCAGGAATCGTACCGGAAGCCGAACCTCCGGAATCGATTCGCGCTGGATCGGGGTCGCGGTCATGATTATGGTGCTAGTCGCACTGGGATGGGGCGTGTGGAGATTCGTCTTTCACGGACGGCTTTTCCTCTAAAGGACTCCGCAGGGACGCCTTCACCTAAGTCCTGAAATAGATAAATTTACCGGTCAGATTCGGATCCGAATTCAGGATTGACAAGCCTGCGCCTTGAGACGACTCTGGTTCACACGAATCGTACTTTCTAGGCTGCGTAAGCGCTTACGTGTTCTGCAGCCCAAATCATTTAAGAGAGCCGGACGGAAGATCCAGCCACAAATTGCATTTCTTTTTCAGGAGACAGTGATGACGGGATACGGGCTTTTCGCCTGTCGCGCAATGATGCTTATTGCGGCGACGATACTGGCATTTGGAACCCATAACATCTGGGCGCAAAATGTCCTCGGCAGTATCAGTGGAAATGTAACCGACAGCAGCGGAGCCGCGATCAGTGGCGCTATCGTGACCCTTCTCAATACCGACCGCAACCAGGTTGTTCGCACGGTCAAGACCAATGGCAGCGGAAACTATACCGCTCCGACGCTGCCACTTGGAGGCTACAAGGTCACCGTCTCGGCGACCGGCTTCGGTGACCAGGTGATCAGTGGAATCGTCCTGCACGTTAACGACTCCCTTGCAATCGACGCGAAACTCCATCCGGGAGCCGTCCAAGAGGTTGTGGTAACCGCCGATGCTCTCGCAATCAATACAGAGAATGCGACGCAGGCGGGCCTGATCAACGGAACCCAGGTCCGGGAACTGGTCCTCTCCAGCCGGAACTACGAGCAGTTGGTCGGCCTGCAGCCGGGCGTTGCCTATACGGGTGGCGACCAGATCTATATTGGCAACTCCAGCCCGAATGGCTCCAGCAATGTCGTCAGCTTTTCGGTCAATGGCTCGCGCACCAGCGGAAATGCGTGGACGGTAGACGGAGCTGACAATGTGGACCGCGGATCGAACTACACGTTGCTGACCTATCCATCGGTTGATGCCATCGCCGAATTCAAGACACTGCGCGGCACCTACCAGGCGGAGTTTGGCCGCTCGGCAAGCGGGCAGGTGAACGTGATTACCCGCTCCGGTACAGATAAATTTCATGGAACGGCTTACGAATTTGTCCGCAACGACATCTTCAATGCGAATGACACGCTGAACAAGCTGACGACAACGCCATCCGGCGGAGTCAACAAGACCTCGCCGCGCAGCGCCCTACGCTACAACGACTTCGGCTATACCATCGGCGGACCGGTCTGGCTGCCGAAGATCTACGACGGCCGCAAGCATGGGACCTACTTTTTCTTCTCGCAGGAACTTCGTCGCGTGATCACGTACAAGGCTCTCACGCTGAATGGCGTTCCCACCCTGAACGAGAGGGCAGGCCGATTTACAACCCCCGTCTGCATCAACTACAACCAGACAACCGGTAAATGCAACGATGCAGGTGTTACGACAGTTCCGATCCAGAGCACCATGGCGCAGGCATATCTTAAGGATATCTACGCGCACGTAGGAGCGCCGGACGCATCCGGCACCCTGGTCACACCTCCACAGCGCAACCTCTACAACGGCAATCAGCAGATTGTCCGAATCGACCAGCAGCTCGGACAGAAGCTGAACGTCTTCTTCCGCTTCATCAACGACTCCATTCCAACGCAGGAGCCGGGCGGACTCTTTCAGGGTTCAGGTTATCCGGGCGTGAACACGACCAACACCAATGCTCCCGGCCGAATCTATCTGGGCCACGCAACCTACGTCATCACGCCAACCTTCCTGGTTGACGGTGGTTACGCCTACTCCTATGGCGCGCTGCTGAGCGACCCCGTGGGACTGGCTCTGAACGCGAACTCTCCGGACATCAAGCCGAACCTGCCCTACGCCTCGACGCTCCCGCGCATCCCCGCCCTGACCTTCAGCGGAGGCACAACCCTCACCACCTACGGCCCTTATCGGGATTACAACAAGAACCACAACATCTTCGTAAATGTGACGAAGACGCTGGGCAACCACACCATCAAGTTTGGCGTGGACTACAACCATTACAACAAGACGGAGAACAACGCCGGAGCCAATGCCGGCAGCTTTGCATTCAATGCCGGGAACTACGCTCCATCGACCTCAACCAAGAACTATCAGCAGGCCTGGGCAAATTTCCTGACTGGATTTGTCGATACTTTTTCTCAAGCCTCTTATGACGTAACTCCAAGCGTAACCGCGAACCAGATCGAAGGATATGTGCAGGATGACTGGAAGATCATCTCTCGCCTGACCCTCAATCTGGGCATACGCTACTCGCATTTCGGCCAACCTGTGGATCAGAATCACCAGCTCACTACATTTGATCCCTCACTGTACTCGGCGTCGAATGCGCCAACCATCGACGCTCAGGGGCGCATCTGCGTCGTGGGAGCGCCCTGTACGGGTGTTACGCCCAATGGCAACATCAGCCGCCAGCAGGCAATCACCAACGGTATCAGCATCAATGGCCAGAACTCGCCGTACGGCTCCCAGATCGCAGAAACCGATAAATACAACTTCGCTCCCCGCGTGGGCTTTGCCCTGGATGTCTTTGGGGATGGCAAGACCTCGCTGCGTGGCGGATACGGCATCGCATACGACTCTTCCCTGTTCGGCATCTACGAGCAGAACATCTTCCAAAACCCTCCCTTCGTCAATACGCCAACCATCTCGAACACTAGCTTTGACAATCCCGCGGCCGTTTCGGCCAATGTGAACTACAGTGCCCAGGTGATTCGTGCGACCTCACCAAAGTTCCACACGCCATACAACCAGCAATGGTCACTGAACCTGCAGCAGCAGTTTCCGTTCGGCGTCCTTGCCGAGGTGGGCTACGTAGGCAGCGGACAGCGCCACCTGCTTGGCCTGGTAGACATCAACCAGGCCCCTGTCGGCGCATGGGCCGCAGCCAAACCTGGCACGGCATTGACGACAGGCAACATCGCTCAACTGAATCAGTACCGTCCTTACAAGGGATTCAGCGCCATCAACTCGGTGCAGCCGATCTTTATAGGCAACTATCACTCACTGCAGGCTTCTGCACGCAGGCAGTGGTCGCATGGAACCCTGTTGGCGGCAAACTACACTTGGTCGCATGCTCTGACGAACGCAAATGCGGATCGCAGCGGCGCTCCGCAGATATCTTCGAACACCGCGGCGGAGTACGGCCCATCTGCGGCCGACCGCAGGCACATGTTCAACTTCAATGGCGTCTATGCCCTGCCCTTCTGGTATGAACAGCATGGCGTAGTGGGCCATATCCTCGGCGGATGGGAGATTTCAGGGCTTGGTTACTTCAACACGGGCCTTCCGCTCAACGTCACCACCAGCGGACTGGATCCTGCGGGGGTCGGCGTCGTCTTCAGCTCGAGCGTCTCCTCAGGGCGCCCCGACCGCGTTGGAGATCCAAATGCCGGAACACCGGGCAATCCGATCCATACACGCCGGCACTGGTTTAACGTCAATGCTTTTGCTCCCGTCCCTGCGGGCCAGGTTCGCGGCGGAAACGCACAACGCAACGTGGTTCAGGGTCCGGGATGGTGGCGCGTCGATACCGGTCTGTTCAAAAACCTGAACATCACCGAATCGCTGCATCTCCAGCTCCGCGGCGAGGCCTTCAACCTGTTCAACCACACCAATCCGGACGGCATCAGCACTTCCGGTCTCATTACGGCATCGGGCTACAGCGCCTCGGCTGGAAACATTACCAGCTATCGCGACAAGCGCATCCTGCAGCTTGGGGCGAAGTTCATCTTCTAGATTGGCGATTACCATTTCTTTTCAAGGCGTCCGTCGATGCGGACGCCTTTTCTTCGCACTTTGCGCTGCATCTCTCCGGATGCTAGAAGTCAAGTGGAGCCGCAGGTCCTCCGGCTACACCCTTCGGGCTTCGCTCAGGATGACACTCATTTATATAGTGTTCGACCCGAGTAGTACGGCTAGCGCTCCACCGTTTAATGCGCGATTAGCACCGTTTGCCGCGCAAGCTCACCGCTGGATGGTGAAAGTCAGGCAGTTCTTTCTCTCAAAGGTAAAATAAAAGGGTTGTAACAACCCATGAGGCGCAGGCCACAGAAGGTCAGCCCTCTGAAGGAGCTTCATTTGGCTATACGCGAGCGTTTTCTCTTCACCAGCGAGTCCGTCACGGAAGGTCATCCGGACAAGATCGCCGACCAGATTTCCGATGCCATCCTTGATGCCTGCCTGGCACAGGATCCCTATAGCCGTGTGGCGTGCGAGACCCTGACGTGTACGGGCCTGGTGGTCATCGCAGGCGAGATCACGACGAAGGCGTATGTCGACTTCCAGAGCCTGGTTCGTGGAACGATCGCTGCGATCGGTTACGACAATGCTCTCTATGGCTTCGATTCGAATACCTGCGCGGTGATCTCGACCATCAACAAGCAGTCCGGCGACATTGCCATGGGCGTGGATACGGGCGGCGCCGGCGACCAGGGCATGATGTTCGGCTACGCCACCAACGAGACGCCGGAGCTGATGCCCGCTGCAATCTCGCTGGCGCATCGTCTTTCCCTCCGGCTGAGTGAAGTCCGCAAGGACGGCACAATGTCGTATCTCCGGCCTGACGGCAAGAGCCAGGTCACGGTGGAGTATGACTCCAACCACAAGCCGGTGCGCGTGGACGCGGTCGTCATCTCGACGCAGCATGCGGAGAATGTCGGCAACGATGAGCTGCGTGCCGACATTCTGAAGAACGTCATCCAGGCCGTGATTCCGGCCGAGCTTCTGGACGAGAACACTAAGTATCACATCAACCCGACCGGCCGCTTCGTTGTGGGTGGACCGATGGGCGATACCGGCCTGACCGGCCGCAAGATCATCGTCGACACGTACGGCGGCATGGGCCGTCACGGCGGCGGAGCCTTCAGCGGCAAGGATGCCACCAAGGTGGATCGTTCGGCTGCTTACATGGCCCGCTACGTGGCCAAGAACATCGTGGCTGCCGGTCTCGCGGACCGCTGCGAGGTGCAGCTTGCCTACGCAATCGGCGTGGCGGAGCCTGTCAGCGTGCTGGTCGACACCTTTGGCACCGGAAAGGTCGACGAGAAGAAGCTGGAAGAGCTGGTTCGCAAGAACTTCTCGCTGACGCCCAAGAGCATCATCGAGACCCTGCAACTGCGCCGCCCGATCTTCAAGGCGACCGCAGCCTATGGCCACTTCGGACGTACCGGCGAGGGCTTCACCTGGGAGGCTACGGACAAGGCACAGGCTCTCAAGGAGCAGGCGCAGGCTCTGGCTGCAGCAAAGTAAGCCGTCGATCTTCGGCGAAAACAAGGGCGGTCCCGTGATGGGGCCGCCCTCAAACTTTGCGCGAACAAAGCGGAGTGTAGCCTTGCGCCAAGGCGGGGGAAGATACTGTCATGACGATGGCCGCAGACATGATCTCCGAGAGCTTCCACAGCGAACACTGGCAACGGGTGCTGGACCACGATGCAAGTGCAGACGGAACGTTCTTCTACGCTGTCCGGTCGACGAAGGTTGTCTGCAAGCCGAGCTGCCCAAGCCGCCGGCCTGTGCGTGCGAATGTAAGGTTCTTCCTTACGCTGGCAGAGGCTCTTGAGGCGGGGTACCGTACGTGTCAGCGATGCCATCCGGAACGAACGGAAGCAACACCTGATCCTGTGGCGCAGGCGGTTGCAAGGGCCACCACCTACATCGAACGCCATGCACGCGAACGTATCAGCACAGCAAAGATAGCTGCAGCCGCTGGGGTCAATCGGCTCACGCTTCACCGTGCCTTCCAGCGCATCTTCGGAATCAGTCCGGGAGAGTTCGTGCGACAACAGCGCATGAAGAGCTTTGACAGAAACTTGAGGGAGTCGGAGATGAGCGTTACCGATGCAATCTATGAAGCAGGGTTCGGTTCTAGCAGCAGACTGTACGAGAACAGCGGAAGACGGCTCGGGATGACGCCACGAGAGATGCGGAACGGTGCGCATGGTCTGGCAATTCATTATGCGACGGCGGAGAGTCCGCTGGGCAGGATGCTGGTTGCAGCCACCGAGAAGGGCGTCTGTACGATCACGTTTGGCGAAGACGACGCTGAGGTCACCTCCGCCCTCCAGGAGCGTTTCCCGAACGCAGAGCTGACGCGCGAGTCTGCAAGGAGCGGATGGCTGGCCGACGCGATTGGATTTGTCGCCGGCCACCTGAGCGAGAGCCCGACGGCGGCGACTTTTCCTCTTGATATTCGGGCGACGGCATTTCAGCAACGCGTGTGGAATGCCCTGCAGCAGATTCCCCGCGGCGAGACACGCAGCTACTCCCAACTTGCTGCGGAGCTGGGTTCGCCATCGGCGACGCGAGCGGTAGCCCGGGCATGTGCAGCGAATCCTGTGGCTGTGGCTGTTCCCTGCCATCGTGTCGTCGGAAAGAACGGGCTCAATGACGGGCTATCGCTGGGGCACGGAGCGCAAGCGAAAGCTTCTGCAGGCGGAGAAGGCAGTCGCGCATCCCTCCCAAGCTCCTATAGAGTAGGAGCGATGATTCCGAGCGAAACTGCGAAGTCACCAGCGGTCGTGGAGCGCTCGCTCTACCGCAAGATCACCTGGCGGATTATTCCTTATCTCTTTCTGCTTTACATCGTTGCTTACGTCGATCGCGTGAACGTGGGTTTCGCCGCGATGGATATGAAGCGGCAGCTTGGCTTCAGTGACACGGTATACGGCACAGGCGCAGGCATCTTTTTTATCGGCTACGCTCTGTTCGACATGCCCAGCAACATGATGGTGCAGCGTGTCGGCACCAGGGTGTGGATTGCCCGGATCATGATCACGTGGGGGCTGATCGCGGGGTGCATGGCGTTTGTCCACTCCGCCGCCTCTTTCTACACCATGCGATTCCTTCTCGGCGTAGCTGAGGCCGGGTTTGTTCCGGGAATGCTGCTGTATCTCACCTTCTGGTTTCCCTCGCATGAGCGCGCACGTGCCGTCGCCAAGTTCATGACGGCGACTTCGCTGGCTGGTGTCGTAGGGGCACCGCTTTCGAGCGCGTTGCTGCGGCTCGACGGATTTCTGGGGCTGCAGGGATGGCAGTGGCTGTTCATCGCAGAGGGCATTCCCACAATGCTGCTGGGGATCTCGGTGCTGTTCGTGCTCAAGAACGGACCTGCGGAGGCCGACTGGCTGAGGCCAGAGGAGCGGACGTGGCTGCTGCAGGAGCTGGAAGCCGACCGGGCACGGTATGGAGCGACGAAGCACCACTCATTCAAAGATGCGTTCCGCATGCCTGCGGTGTGGATGCTTGCCTTTGTCTATGTCACGATCCAGATTGGCGTCTATATCGTCAATCTGTGGATGCCGCTGATGCTCGACAGCCTCTCCGGCGCGGCCGTCCGTGATGCAAGCACGATCGCGCGGTATGCCACTGTGCCTTATCTGCTGGCTGCATTGTTCACCGTGGTCGTCGGGTGGAGCTCGGATCGTTGGAATGAGCGCGGCGGACATCTTGCAGGCTGTATGGCGCTGGCCGCGATTGGATTTACGTGGGCGGGCATGGCACATAGCGTTGCCATCGCACTGTGCGCCTTCTGCCTGGCAGCGATGGGGTTGTGGAGCACCATGGGGCCGTTCTGGGCCCTGATGACGCGTACCATGGCAGGCACAGCGGCAGCGGCAGGAGTGGCGCTGATCACAACACTGGGAGGCTTAGGCGGGTTTGTGGGCCCCTATGTGACCGGGCGGCTTCGAGAAGCGACCCACAGCTTCTCCAATGGGCTGTATGCAATGGCTGTGCTTGCGCTTGCGGCTGCCCTGGTGAGTGTTGGGACCATTTGGCTGCAGTCTAGAAATGACGCAACCACAAGGGCTTAGCTCAGCATCTCGGGAGGCCGGAAGCCACCGGAAGCGTGCCTTCGAGTGGTATTCTAGACAAGCACAAAGTGCTGATTTTTTTCGAGATTTCAAGAACATCCGACACGAGAGGTGCCTTTCATGGCGACAGCAACCATCGATAAAGCGGCAGTTGCAACCGAGTACAAGGTTGCCGACCTGTCGCTCGCGGACTTTGGACGTAAGGAGATCGACATCGCCGAGCAGGAGATGCCCGGCTTGATGGCCATCCGCAACAAATACGCTCCTTCGAAGCCGCTGGCAGGGGTTCGGGTCACCGGATCGCTCCACATGACGATCCAGACCGCCGTTCTGATCGAGACGATGGTTGCCCTGGGCGCGGATGTGCGCTGGGCAAGTTGCAACATCTTTTCCACCCAGGACCACGCTGCCGCCGCGATCGCCGCTGCAGGAGTCCCTGTCTTCGCCTGGAAGGGCGAGACGCTGGAGGAGTACTGGTGGTGTACCGACCAGGCTCTGCGCCACAAAGGCGGCCTTGGTCCGCAGATCGTCATCGACGACGGCGGAGATGTGACGCTGCTGATCCACAAGGGCGTCGAGTTGGAGAAGGGCGATGGCTGGGTCAATACTCCCTCCGGCAACCAGGAGGAGCAGGTCATCAAGAACCTGCTCAAGAAGATTCATGCAGAGGATTCCGCACACTTCCAGAAGATCGCGAAGGAGTGGAAGGGTGTCGCCGAAGAAACGACGACCGGCGTTCACCGCCTCTACAAGATGATGGAACAGGGCAAGCTGCTCGTCCCAGCCATCAATGTCAACGACTCGGTTACGAAGTCGAAGTTCGACAATCTGTATGGCTGCCGCGAATCGTTGGTGGACGGCATCAAGCGCGCTACCGATGTCATGGTCGCTGGTAAAGTTGCGGTGGTGTGCGGTTATGGCGATGTGGGCAAGGGCTCGGCGCGTTCGCTGCGCGGCATGGGCGCTCGCGTTATCGTCACGGAGATCGACCCGATCAATGCTCTGCAGGCTGCGATGGAAGGCTACGAGGTCACCACGATTGAGGAGACGCTCGGCCTCGGCGACATCTATGTCACCACAACAGGCAACGTGGACGTCATTACCTATGAGCACATGCAGGCCATGAAGGACCAGGCCATCGTCTGCAATATCGGTCACTTTGACAACGAGATCCAGATGGACGCTCTCAACGCCGCGACCGGCGTCACGCGGCTGAACATCAAGCCCCAGGTCGACAAGTACACCCTCCCCGCCGGCAACAGCATCTTTGTACTCGCCGAAGGCCGTCTGGTGAATCTGGGCTGCGCTACCGGCCATCCGAGCTTCGTGATGTCGAACAGCTTTTCCAACCAGACGCTGGCGGCACTCGATCTCTGGAAGAACAAGGACAGCTATAAGCCCGGCGTCTACATCCTGCCCAAGAAGCTGGACGAAGAGGTCGCACGCCTTCATCTGGAGAAGATCGGGGTCAAGCTGACAACTCTCTCCAGCAAGCAGGCGGACTATCTTGGCGTTCCTGTCGAAGGCCCCTATAAGTCCGAACAGTATCGCTACTAGGCCTGGAGCCTTACAGAAAACAGAGGCCGCCGGTGATCTCCGGCGGCCATTTTTTGAGCCTATCGCTCCCGTTGAGAGTTCGGAACATAGTCCGGCGCGACGATAACCTGCATTCCCGGTTCCTGATCCTCCAGTGGACGGTCAGAGAGAACGACTGTGCTGGCCGATCCTGATGGATAGGAGATCTGTGCGCCTACATACATTGCATCGGAATCTTCGAGCGGAACCGCTCCGGCCGGTTCCACGATCAGCGTGTAGGTGCCGGCAGGCAGATCAAGATAGCCGGTGTTGTCACCAAAGCTGGTCCGGGTGATGACCGGACGGGTTTCGCTGATCTTCTGACCGGCGGGCAAGAGATAGATATCCACCATGCCACCCCTTATGGCCTGATGGATAAACCGCAGCGCGGCACGCCCCGGGGCGGCGGGCATGTTTCGGTCCTGCAGCACGGTCTGCTGCATATCGTCGGAGAAGTTTCCGATCAGGACGGTGTACTGTCCCCCGGCTGCGAACGTGGTTCGTGACCGGGTGAGGGCCTGCCGGGTACCTGAGATTGTCGACATCGTGGTAGATGGTCCGGCTTCGAGTGGAACATAGGAGGTAATGGTTCCGAACGACAGCTTATAGGCGAGCGGCGACGTGTCCTGGTAGATATCGATCTCCGGAGCGTCGGGAGAGACGTCGATCATGCGCACCTGCGGTCGATTGGAGGCCGTTGCCATGCCCTGGCATCCTGACAGCAGGACGAGGCAGATGCTCATAGCCGCTCCGCAGAGAGTCCTGATGGTGAAAGAATGGAGCGACAAAGGCCGTTGGTTCGGGTTGAGCATCTTAAGTAGGGACTCGATATGCAACACTCTAAACGATTCCAAAGAATGAGGCTGCCGGTACTGGCGCCTGTGGCTTTGTATCTCGTTATCGCCACGGCGGCGTCTTTCGCGAGTGGCCAGACAGATCCGGCTACCCCCTCCGGCACCGCGCAGCAATCGCCTGCGACAATCCCGCCTGCACCTCCCGTCTCGTCGCCGACAACTCCGGTCCTTGTACCAGCGGCTACCACTCCGGCAATTGGCTGCGGAGTACAGGCAATTGTGAGCATGCGCGACAATCACCTGACGACTGCCGCTGCCGTCGCGGCACACAAGAAAAACTACGAATTTACCCTCGACAGTGCGGACTGGGTAGACACCGGGGCGACCGTTGCCGCCGGAGAGGTCGCCTCATTTACCGCCAGCGGTAAGATCACCCTGGCTGACGGTCGAACGGCAACACCCGATGGAGTAGACCGTGGCTGGAAGGATCTTCTCCGTCAATTCCCACTCAACAGCGCGAAGGCAGGTGCGCTGGTGGGCAGGGTGGGTAACGCCGACGCCTCCGTGCCATTTTCCATCGGTGCCTCCGGACAGGTCACGATGCCGACGACAGGCGAACTGTATCTTCGCGTAAATACCAGCAGCGACCTGAGCTTCAGCGGAGATTACAAGGTAAAACTCACATTTCCGGAACCATCGAAGGCAAAGGCAGCCGCGCCTGCAGCTCCCGCCGTGCCTGTCAGCTCCCTGATCAGTCCGGCGATCTTCGCTGATATTCCGCGTCGCGTGTCGGATGTTCCTTCAGGCGAAGGCAATCCTGGAGACATGGTCAACTTCGGTCTTGTCGGGACCAAGGAGCAGGTCCTCGCCGCATTCAAAGCTGCCGGGTGGGTCGCCGTCGATAAATCTGTACAGGATGCCCTCATCAACGGACTTCTGAAGACGCTTAGCCGCGAGGCATATACGGCGATGCCGATGAGCACACTGTATCTCTTCGGGCGACCTCAAGACATATCGTTTGCGCGCGCTGATCCTTTGATGGTGGCGGCGGAGCGTCATCATCTGCGCGTATGGCAGACGGATAAGACCATCGACGGTCGTCCGCTCTGGGTGGGTTCCGCGACGCACGACATTGGCTTTGAAAAGGATCAGCGTAATGGCGGGGTCACGCACAAGATCGACCCGGAGATCGACAAGGAGCGCGACTACCTGGTCCACACTTTCGACGCCGCCGGAGCATTTTCAAGCGCGGCGTATGTAACACCTTCGAATCCTCTGCTCGATGCGAAGACAGCGACCGGCGGCAGCTTCCGCTCTGACGGCCGCATCGCCGTGATGGACCTGAAATAGAGATCAGGAAAGGGCGGAGATAGGCTGGAGGAAACGAGGCTCCAGCCCCCGCATACTACTTCTTTGCCTTGTTTGCGATGATCTGGTCTTTGATCTTGTCGTAGACGCCCTGTGGCAGGATGCCGCGCGAAGCCAGCTGATTCTTTGCAGTGTAGGGACGGCCGTCGATGATCCGTTTCGCGTAAGCGTCTCCAATACCCGGAACGGCCTTGAGCTGGTCCGCAGTTGCTGTGTTGATATCAATCTTGTCAGCGGTGGCGGCAGCGGTGGCGGCCGGTTTTTTGGTCGAAGCCTTCTGAGCCGTCATAGTGAGGGGAAGAGTCGAAAAGAGCGTCGCGGCGATCAAAAGATTACGAAGGATACGCATATGCGGTGGAACTCCTGAAGGGAATAACCTGCAGTTGCAGAGGAAGAGTACGGAACCACAGCTTTCCCGTCAAACAATAACTTCACCGGCCTTCGGTGATTCCAAGGGGCTTGGCGCTGCCCCCACGTCGGGCATTTTGGAGGCAGGTTGACTTACAGTCGCCTCCAACGCTACTCTGAAAATGCGATGCGTTCGCTGAACCTCCATCACGGACATCACCATCATCATGCGCAGAGCGTGTTGGCGGCTATGTCCGGTGTGGCGAAGTAACGAAGCTCGAGACCACAGGATTCTGAAAGGCCCGCTCAACGCGCATACCGCGAGCGGGCCTTTTTACGTGTCAACGACCGATTGGAGATTGAAATGGCTGAAGCACCCCAGACCGCTGCACCCCAAATCGACTTTGCCAAGATGGACGGCCTCGTCCCCGGCATCGTCCAGGACCATAAGACCGGCGAGATGCTCATGCTGGGCTTTCTCAACGAAACCAGCTACCAGAAGACCCTTGAGTCCGGATTTGTCACCTTCTGGAGCCGCACCCGCAGCAAGCTGTGGATGAAGGGCGAGACCAGCGGCAATCGCCTGCGCATCATCGAGGCTTCGACCGACTGCGACAACGACGCCCTGCTCTTCCGCGTCGAGGTGGAAGGCGATGGCCTTGTCTGCCACGAGGGAACCGTAAGCTGCTTCACCAAAAAGATCGAAACGGAGAAGAAGTAAATGAGCAACGTGCAGAAGAAGCTGAAGCTCGGAATTCCCAAGGGAAGTCTGCAGGACGCAACCATCGCGCTGTTCCAGCGTGCCGGCTGGAACATCTACGCCAACGGCCGCAGCTACTTTCCGTCGATCGACGACACCGAAATCGAATGCATGCTGGTCCGTGCGCAGGAGATGGCTCGCTACGTGGAACACGGCGCGCTCGACGCCGGGCTGACCGGCAACGACTGGGTACTTGAGAACCAGCACAGCGTGGAATACGTCACCAGCCTCACCTACTCCAAGCAGAGCCGCCAGAAGGTGAAGTGGGTGCTCGCTGTCCCGGAGGATTCGCACTACCAGAAGCCCGAGGACCTGGCTGGCTGCATCATCGCTACTGAGCTGGTCGAGTTCACCAAGCGCTACTTCGCTTCGAAGAACATCCCGGTCAAGGTTGAGTTCAGCTGGGGCGCGACCGAGGTGAAGCCTCCCACGCTGGCCGACGCCATCGTCGAGGTCACCGAGACCGGAAGCTCCCTACGTGCCAACCGCCTGCGCATCATCGAGACCCTGATGGAGAGCGAGACCCAGCTGATCGCCAACAAGACTGCCTGGAAGGATGACTGGAAGAAGGCGAAGATCGAGACCATCTCGCTGATGCTGAACGCCGCCATCGCCGCCCAGGGCCGTGTTGGCCTGATGCTGAATGCAAAGGCGGCTGATCTTCCCCTTGTCATTAACGTCCTCCCCGCGCTCAATTCTCCGACCATCTCGCAGCTTAGCGATCCCGCCTGGGTGGCGCTCAATACCATCCTTGACGAGTCCGAAGTTCGCGATGTCATCCCCAAGCTCAAGGCCGTTGGAGCCACAGGCATTGTCGAGTATCCGCTGAGCAAGGTCGTTCTCTAAAGAAGAGGAATGGAGCCGTCACGATGAAGTTGGTAAAGACCTACGGACGCACCGCGAAGTCCGCCGCCGCCCTGATCGCATCGATCGAGCGGCGCGGCGCGGTCAACACGGCAAAGGTGGAACCCGTGGTGCGCCGTATCCTCGCGGATATCCAGAAGAATGGTGATACCGCGCTACACAAATACGCTGCGAAGTTCGATGGACTGCCAAAAAAACAGCCGCTGCTGGTCACACGCGAAGAGATGCGCGCGGCCTGGGAGGAGACCGCTCCCGAGCTGCAGGCAGCCATGATGATCGCGCGTGGCAACATCCTCGCCTTTGCCGAGGCGCAGCTTCCGCAAGAGTGGAGCTTCGATGCCACAGACGGCGTCAAGACCGGTCAGATCGTTCGGCCGCTGAGCTCAGTCGGCTGCTATGTTCCCGGAGGACGCTATCCTCTCCCGTCCACTTTGCTGATGACCGCCACTCCCGCGCAAGTCGCTGGCGTAGAGCGCATCGTGGTGTGCTCGCCCAAGCCTGTGCGCGAGACGCTTGCCGCCGCGTATCTCGCTGGAGTTACCGAGTTCTATAGGATCGGCGGAGCGCAGGCCATTGCGGCGCTTGCCTATGGCACCGACACCATCGCGCCGGTCGACAAGATCGTCGGGCCCGGCAATCTTTTTGTCACCGCTGCGAAGACGCTCGTCTCAACTCAATGCGGCATCGACATGCCCGCTGGTCCTACGGAGATCGTCGTCACCAGCGAGCGGGGATACGCTCCCGGCATCGCCGCCGATCTGGTCGCTCAGGCCGAGCACGATCCTGAAACGCTTGCCATCCTGATCACCAGCAATGAGAAGCTCGCCAACGATGTTGCTGACGAAGTGAAGCTGCAAGCGAAGAGCAACAAGATCGCAAAGCAGTCGCTGGCAGCACAGGGAGCCATCTTTATCACCCAGACGGTCGAGGAGGCACGCGAGCTGACGAATCGCCTCGCTCCGGAGCACCTCACGGTCGACTCTGCCAGCGATCTCAAGTGGGTGCAGAACGCGGGCTCCGTCTTCGTCGGCGACTACGCTCCGCAGTCGATGGGCGACTACGTCTCCGGTCCCAACCACGTGCTCCCCACAGGCCGCGTAGGTCGCGTACGTGGCGGCCTCAGCGTTCTTGATTTCGTTAAGATCATTACGGTTCAGGACTACACGCGAAAAGGACTCGGCAAACTCGGTCCGCACGCCATTGCTCTGGCAACGGCGGAAGGGCTGACCGGCCACGCTGAAAGCGTTCGCGTACGAATGAGGTCAAAGCAATGAGCACATCATCGAGCACTGCGACTGTGAAACCGCGCCCCCTCGTCCTCGAGATGCCGGAGTATCATCCGCCGCTCGCCGGCCGCGATGCTCTGCGGCTGGACTTCAATGAGAACACGCTGGCGCCTTCGCCGGTCGTTATGGACCGGCTGAAGCAGATCACTGCCGAGCAACTTACCGTGTATCCCGAGCGCGAAGTGGGCGAACGCAAGCTGGCCGCCCACTTCGGCCTTGAGGCATCGCAGGTCCTGCTGACCAACGGAGTCGATGAGGGCATCCATCTGGTGTGCTGCACCTTTCTTGAAGACGGCGATGAAGCCATCATCTCGCCTCCATCCTTCTTCATGTACGACGTCTCGATCTCCCTGATGACACGCGGCCTGGTCAAAGTGCAGGCCGACGAGACGCTGCAGTTTCCTTTTGAGCGGGTTCTCAACGCTATCAACGAGCGGACCAGGCTCATCGTCGTCGCCTCTCCCAATAACCCTACTGGGGCAACCGCCAGCCGTGCTCAGCTTCTGGCAATCGCGAATGCAGCACCCCATGCCGTGCTATTGGTAGACGAAGCCTACTTCCACTTTCATGGCGAAACGGTTCTCGATGATTTGGCGACAACGCCCAACCTCCTCGTCGCCCGGACCTTCTCCAAAGCCTATGGCATGGCGAACCTGCGCATCGGGATGCTTGCGGGAAGCCCGGAGCTTATCGGGTATCTGCGCAAAGCAAGTTCGCCCTACAACATCAACGGCATCGCGCTCGATTGTCTCTCAGCCGCGCTTGAAGACGACGCCTATATCAACTGGTACGCCGAGGAGATCCGCACTGGACGCGAACGCGTCATGGGCGCGCTCGATGAGATGGGAGTGCACTACTTCCCCAGCGCCGCCAACTTCGTGCTGATGAAGATCGGACCGCTCCACAAGGAACTGGTCGCTGCGATGCGGCGTCGGGGCGTCCTGCTGCGCGATCGTTCTGCCGATCCGGGCTGTGACGGTTATGTTCGCATCACCGTCGGAGTCAGCGATCATGTAACCCGAGGACTCGAAGCATTGAAAGCATCACTCGACGAGATCGGCTGGAAACCGCAATACTGAGAATGGAAACCAGAAAAGACCATTCTTCCGATACACACTGTCGCTTTGTTAAGGGCACGGCTTCAGCCGTGCCGAAAAGAATCAAAGGAGAAAGGGCTTTAGCCCCTGAGGTCCCAGATGCCAAAGGCACGCACAGCAACCGGCTATAAGCCAAGAACAGCAACGATCAAGCGCAATACCACCGAGACGCAGATTGCGCTCAAGCTGAACATCGACGGCACCGGCGTCTATAAGGTCTCTACCGGGATCCGCTTCTTCGATCACATGCTGGAGCTCTTCACCCGTCACGGCGGCTTCGATCTTACGCTCACCTGCACGGGCGATCTCGACGTCGACCAGCACCACACCGTCGAAGACGTGGGCATCGCGCTCGGCGAGGCCTTCAATAAGGCGCTCGGCGATAAGAAGGGCATCCTGCGCGCAGGCTACTTCGTGATGGCGATGGACGAGACGCTCGCCGTCGCTGCCGTCGATCTCTCAGGCCGCGTCGCCTACGTCGTCGACGATAAGGTGAAGGTGCGCCTAGTGGGAGACTTCCAGTCCGAGCTGCTCGCCGACTTCTTCGACGGCTTCGCCCGCGGAGCCAAGGCCAACGTTCACGTGAAGACGATGTACGGCCGCTCCAACCACCACAAGATCGAAGCGATCTTCAAGGCTTTTGCACGCGCTCTGCGTGGAGCGTGTTCGCGTGATGAGAGGATGGCCGAGATTCTGCCGAGCACGAAGGGCTTGCTGTGAACATGGACGCCCGCCTGCGCCGGAGCATCTTCAAGGTGGGCGTGTATGCGTTTGTCACCAATCTTATGTTCTATGGCCTTTGGCAGCAGCTTTCTTCGAGATTCACTCCTTGTCATGGGAAAGCGGTCGGGGTTGAAGTGGGTTTGGCCTTTGCACTCATAACAGTCGTTCTCGCTCTCTTTGGTAAAGGTATGGGCCGATGGCTGCTGGCTGCTGCCGGCCTTGTGGCTTCTTACTTCTGGTTTAGCTGGATTACCTGGATAGGACAAATGCAATGCTAGCCGTTATCGACTACAAAGCGGGCAACCTAACCAGCGTCCTCAAGGCGCTGCACTACCTCGGCGCGGAGACACACGTCACGCAGTCGCCTGACGACGTGCGCAACGCAAGCAAGATTGTTCTGCCCGGCGTAGGGCACTTCCAGGCGACGCAGCTTCTGCATGACCTTGAACTCACGGAAGCTACCCGCGAAGCGATCGCGAGTGGCGTGTCGTTCCTCGGCATCTGTGTTGGTCTTCAGTGGCTGTATGAAGGATCGACCGAAGCAGAGGCAACGGAAGGTCTCTGCCACTTCGGCTCGAAGTGCGAACGCTTCCCTGCCAGCTTCAACGGCGCAGAGCTGAAGTCGCCGCATGTCGGCTGGAACTCGCTTGAGAACATTCGCGAAGACTCACGCCTACTGCGCGGCGTTGCGCCCGGCGGCTTCGTCTACTACACGCACTCATGGCGCGCGCCGGTGAGTGCAGATACAGCCGCAACCACCAACTACGGTGGCGACTTTACCGCAGCGGTCGAGCGCGACAACGTGATGGGCGTGCAGTTCCATCCCGAAAAGTCGAGCACCGTCGGCCTACAGATCCTCAAGAACTTCGTGGAGCTATAACCATGCCATTCGTCTATGAACTCATGCTCGCCGAAGAGACGTCCCAGGCGCAGTACAAGCTCGCGCAGCAGCTCGTCCCCGCGGGTACGCTCGTCGGTACCGGGCAGAACATCGCCGTGCTCTCCGACGGCAAATGCGAGTTCCATCTGCGCGCACCGCTGCAGGGTCTGCTGGTGGGCTGGTTCGCCGAGAGCGGAGACTCCCTCGATCCCGACGAGCCTCTCGCACGCATCGTTGCGGAGGGTGCCGAACGCCAGGTCGACGCCGTAACACCCGTGAGATCGCAACCATGTTGACCAAACGCATCATCGCCTGCCTCGACGTCCGCGACGGCCGCGTCGTCAAAGGCATCCAGTTCGTCGATATCATCGATGCCGGCGACCCCGCCGAGCTCGCGCACCGGCACGCAGCCGCGGGAGCCGACGAGATCGTGCTGCTCGATATCACGGCCACACACGAGGGTCGAGGCACACTGCTCGATACGGTGAAGCGCACTGCTGCGGAGCTGTTCGTTCCCTTCACGGTCGGTGGCGGCATCCGCTCTGCAGAAGACGCGGCGGCGGTCTTCGATGCTGGTGCTGACAAGGTCAGCATCAACTCCTCTGCCATCGCTCGTCCAGAGCTGATCGGCGAGATCGGCTCAAGCTTCGGCGCGCAAGCCGTTATCGTCGCCATTGATGCTCGACGCGCGGAAAACTCAGCCGACCCGGTCGGTGATGCCGAGGTCTTCGTCGCCGGTGGCCGTAAGCCCACTGGGCGCAAGGTGATTGAGTGGGCACGCGAAGCTGAGCAGCGCGGTGCGGGCGAGATTCTGCTGACCAGCATGAACACCGATGGCATGCGTTCGGGCTTCGACTGCGAGCTGACAGCACGCGTCTCCGAGGCCGTGCAGATCCCCGTGATCGCCAGCGGAGGCGCAGGTTCGGCGGCGCACTTCGCGGAGGTCTTCGGACGCGGTAAAGCCGATGCCGCGCTCGCCGCGAGCATCTTCCACTTCGGCGTGACGGACTCACGCGAGCTGAAGGCCGAGCTGCAGCGGGCCGGCGTTCCCGTTCGCCTACCCTGCTAGCATTTTGTATGACGAGTTTCTGGCTGGCCTTCCTCGCCGTGCAGTTTGCAGGACTGCTCGGTTCTGTGGGTGTCGGGATCTTCCATCAAAACCCTCTCGGCTTCGCCTGCCATCTGGCCGCAATCGTCTTGCTCGAGCCCGGCCTGGTCCTCGCTCGGGCCATCATCGACAAGTTCTACTGGGAGAGATTCACCTCTGAAGACCTCTTTCGCTATGCCTCCGTCCTGAGCTTCTTTGTGAACATTGTTCTGGCCATCTGGGCGCGCGCCTTCTTCAATGCACTGCGTCCACAGCGCGATACCTGAGAGAATATCGACATGCTTATACCCTCTATCGACCTTATGGGCGGCCGCATCGTGCAGCTCGTCCAGGGTGAAAAGCTCAAGCTCGCCTTTGATGATTTCGACTATTGGATCGAGCGTTTCAATAAGTATCCTCTCGTCCAGCTCATCGACCTCGATGCAGCTATGCGGCAGGGATCGAACGCCGAGCTGATCTCGCAGTTCACCTCGAAGCTCCCCTGCCAGGTGGGCGGAGGCCTGCGCACGGCTGAGGATGGCCAGCGCATGCTCGACCTCGGCGCAAAGCGCGTCATTTATGGCTCGTCGCTCTTTGGCGGAGACAATGATGCCGACCGCAAACGTCACCCACTGATCAACCTCGATTTCGCCCAGAAGCTGCGCGACGCACTCGGAGAAGAGCAACTCGTCTTCTCAGTCGACACCAAGGGTGGCCAGGTAGCCGTGCGCGGATGGAAGGAGAACGTTGCGCTCACCCCGGAAGAAGCCGTCACCTGGCTTGAGGACTATTGTGCCGCCTTCCTTTACACGCACGTCGACACGGAAGGCACGATGACCGGGTTTCCGATCGATGTCGCCGCCATTCTGCGTGCCACCACGGCAAAACAACTGATCGTCGCCGGAGGGATCAAGGAACGCCGCGAGGTCGACGATCTCGATGGCATGGGTGTGGATGCCGTTGCGGGGATGGCGGTTTATTCGGGAGCGATGGAGGCCTAGAAATATAGGCTTTTCATCATCCCAGTCATCTAACGTGTCATCCTGAGCGAAGCCTCTCGCAGTCTTCTCGCGAGAGGCGAAGTCTAAGGATTTGCGGTTTGTACGCAGTAGTTCAAAAAGATGGCCTGCACAAAAGGACGCAGATCCTTCGACTCCGCTACGCTCAGGATGACACTTTGTAAGGATGGAACACTAACCACTATGTTTCTCGCTTTGGCCTAGTTGTTGTCAGGGCTGTCTGCCAGAGCGTAATACCCCTTGCGGGCCTGCACCTTCGTATCCTTGCCGCAGGTGATGTTCAGGGTGCGGAAGCTGCCGTCAGCCTTCAGGTTGGTCGGGGTGTAGCTGGCAAGATACTGGGTTCGCAGTTCATCCTGAATCTGGTCAAAGGCTTCCTGCAATTTCTTGCCATTGTTGCCCACATTGATCACGCGACCACCGGTCTCGCGCGCAAGACGGTCCATATCGCCTGCGCCGTAGTACCCAAAACCGCCGTAGAATCCTCGATCCGCGATCAGGATGACGTAGACGAGGGCATTCGACTTCTGGGCGGCTTCGATGGCCGTGCGGATGTTCTCCTGCGATCCCTGGTCCTGCCCATCGGTCAGGATGACAAGAACCTTGCGGCCGGCCTCCTGACGAAGCTTGTCGTGGGCCGCCAGGTAGACCGCATCGTAAAGCAGCGTTCCACGAGGAGTGCTGTTACCTGTGACCGATCCGGTTCCAGCGCCGGTATTGATGCTGGCCTTTTGCATAGCGCGCCTTAGCTCGCTGGGTGAATTGGTGTAATCCGCCAGCAGATCGACGTTGATATCGAACGAGATCAGGAACGCTTCATCCTTCGGGGTCAGAACGTCCTTTAGAAACTCTGCTCCGGCGTCCTGTTCCATCGGAAGGACACTCTGCTGGCTTCCGCTGGTATCCAGCAGAATTCCAATGGTCAGAGGAAGGTTCTTCTCCTGGGTGAAGTTTTTGGTCTTCTGCAGGGCCTTGTCTTCGAAGATCTGGCAGTCATCCTTGCCGAGGTTGGTAATGTACCCGTTCTTATCGCGGACGGAGAAGTACACGTTGACGAGATTTACGTTCACCTTCAGGGTCTGGGTGTCGCCCGTGTCGACCGGCTGCTCAGCGGGAGCAGAACTTGCCGGGGGCGGCCCACCGGGTGAAGGAGCCTCCTGCGCGCGTAAAGGGTTGGCAAAGCCGAGAGCAAAGACGAGCAGAGCCGCAGAGACACACAAAGAGGAACGCATGCTTTATATAGACGAGCGAAGCCGCCAACGGGTCAGCTAAAAAAATAATTCCAAGGCGCTCCTGTACAGTACCGGAGGCGCAACGCGCTTATCGTCCTCCTGCGTCCTATCAGTTGAGAGGATCTGAGGTCTTTCAATGTGATAGCCTCCTGATTCACTGGCTGGTACTCTGGTATGAGGCAACACCCGGCGCCATTGGAAGTCTGGGTGGAACGTGGTACGGGGGTTTTTGAGTGGTCAGGGAAAGCGTATTGGCGGGAGTTCTGGCGTTTCTGGCGCTGGGGCAGGCGCAGGCACAGAAGACGACCGAAGAGGCTTCGGCAGCGCAGCAGATACCCGACGCGCCGCGCCCACAGGTCGGTCTGCCGGCTGTCGATAAGGTTGCGCCAGGCATGGGCACCACGCCCACCTCCAACGGAGATCATGCTCCGGCCGATCAGCAGCAGGGCCCGCCTTCCAGTCTGCCCTCAACTGCGGCGCAGCAGCTGCAGCCCGCCGGCCAGGAAACCCCGCCGGAGCTGCCTGCTCCCGGTGAGGGCGCCGATGCCTTTAAACTGGTTGTCCGCACCAACTTCGTCGAAGTACCGTTTACCGTCAAGGACAACAAACAGCGGCTGGTTCCAGGGATTACGTGGCGTGAAGTGCGTATCTACGAGAACAACATTCCCCAGCGCATCAGCCTGTTTACGGTGGACCCTTTCCCTCTCTCGGTCGCCATTGTGATCGATCAGAGCCTGACCCCGGACAACATGGCCAAGGTAAATAACTCTCTGGCTGCGCTACAGGGAGCTTTCGCACCTTATGACGAGGTGGCGGTCTTCACCTACAACAACGGACCGCAGAAGCGCACAGACTTCACCGCCGCCAACAGCGCGCGCCTGGAGTTTGCTCTTAACAACTCCAAAAGCACGGGCCGCGAGGTCTACATGAATCTGGGCGGCCCGCTGGCCCAGACGACGGTGATCAACGGCAGAAACTTCGACCCGAACACCGCGCCGATCCGCAACAGCCAGGCGATGGAACTGAAGGTTCCCAAGGAAGTCCACACCCTCAACGACGCCATCCTCGAAGCTGCGAAGTCTCTTACAACCCGAGGCAGGGGCCGCAAGCGCGTGATCTACGTCATCAGCGATGGCAAGGAATATGGTTCACAGGCCAAGACCAAGCAAGTGATCCAATACCTGCAGACCAACAAGATTGCGGTTTACGGCACGCTTGTCGGCGACTCCTCCCTGCCCATGGTCGGCTTCCTCGACAAGATTCATCTGCCCTATACCATGCGGGATAATGTCCTTCCCGTTTACGTGAACGAGACTGGCGGAAATCTGGATGCGGAGTTCCGGCAGCGGGGCATCGAGCAGAGCTTCCAGAATATCTTTGAAGAGGTCCGGACCCAGTACACCATTGGCTACTACTCGCATCAGCCTTTCATCGATGGCAAGTACAGATCGATCGATGTCCGAGTGCTTCGTCCGAACCTCACCGTGATCGCCAAGAAGGGTT
Organism: Edaphobacter sp. 12200R-103; assembly: GCF_010093025.1. Classification (GTDB taxonomy): domain Bacteria; phylum Acidobacteriota; class Terriglobia; order Terriglobales; family Acidobacteriaceae; genus Edaphobacter. The sequence continues at coordinate 2,313,785 of NZ_CP048114.1, forward strand.
ATATCCCGACGGCGAGCGATTCGGGGCCGGTAAATACGATCACACCGAACCGATAGAGACGCGCCAGGCAGAAGACGATGCCGGGAGCAAACGCATGGTTCGCGCTAGCAGCTGCCGTTCTGTGGGGCGGTGGCGACTTCTCCGGAGGCATGGGAGCCAAGCGGGCCGGCAGCACCATGGGCGGCGCTCTGCGCGTCGTCCTGACCAGCCATGCAGCCAGCTTCTGTGTGCTGGTGGCGATCGCTACATGGCGAGGCGATGCCTTCCCTCACGGTGCTCCCCTGTTATGGGGGGTGCTGGCCGGGGTGATGGGAGGACTCTCTCTCGTCGGCTTTTACATCGCTCTTTCGCGGGGAGCGATGGGCGTCTCGGCCGCGATCAGCGGTCTGCTGGCGGCGGCGATTCCAGCGGCGGTCTCGATCACGCGGGAGGGTTCACCCGGCCTGCTGCGAATCGTCGGTTTTATGGTCGCCGGAGTATCAATCTGGATGATTGCCGCAGGCGATAATCCGGAGGCACAGCCAGTCTCGAAGGGAACGACCTGGCTGGCGATTCTCTCCGGCGCAGGCTTCGGGATTTACTTTACTGCCCTCAAGTTTGCCGGAGTTGCCGGAGTGGTATGGCCGATGGCCACGGCGAGGATCGGAAGCCTCTCTACCTGTTCATTGATCCTGCTGGGGACCGTCTTTGCTGGAAGCGGCAAAGCGGGAGGACGCCGTTGGCTGCCCGGCAAGGCTATCCTGTGGGCGCTTTCGACTGCCCTGCTGGACACGTCCGGGAACCTCCTGTTTATCGCCTCCACGCGAGCCGGACGGCTGGATATCGCGGCAGTCCTGGCATCCCTCTATCCAGGTTCAACGATCCTGTTGGCGGCCTGGATGCTCCATGAATGGCCGACACGACGGCAGGCTGTGGGGATGCTGGTGGCCGCTGCCGCAGTGGTGATGATTACCCTTTAGCCCCCAGATTTCTTCAATTCGCATTTCCATTATCGGATCGGACACGATGAGCCGACACCGGTTATGTCTCTCATTCCGCTCTATTTATCTATAGTCACGGCTTGACCGTGCGTTCCCATTCTCCAGCCCCAAAGCGTGAGTGCTACAAAGAGACCGACGACGAGGAGGTTGGGATAGATGAGAATCCCGTGGATGTGGGGCTCGTGGCCAGGGGTCCCCGCCCAGTACGAAGCTGGCTTGAGCAGCAGAGGCACATAGAAGAAGGGAGTCCAGTAGGAGAGCGAAAGAAGGGCCGCTGCTGTGAAGGCCGTACGCGGTTCCGGGGAAGGCCGCCAGAGCAGCCACGTAGCAGTCATCGCTACTCCGGCAAAGAAAAAGAGCAGAATGGCCGAGTGATACCGCGCATGCGGATGCCAGAGCGGATTAAGCAGGTGGTTGGGGCTCCAGTCCAGGACGAAAGACATGATGGACCCGCCGAGAAGGACGAAGGTGAGAAGGATTCTTCCGATAGCAGCTTGACGCATCGCGACCTCGCGCTCACTATTTAGTGAGTGATTGATCACTATATTCTGAAGTACATAGGCTGGCAATAGCTTCGCTCAGGACTACATAAGGGTGAGGGTAGAGATCGTATACGTGTGCGGTGGAAGTCGTCCCGGTCGTGTACTTAGCGGGCGGAAGGAGGTGAGGATGGACGCAGAAGAGGTAAAAGGTTCGGAGAGTGCTAAAAAACGCGGAAGGCCGAGTCGCAGGGCGGAGATCGTAAGAGCGGCAGAGCGGCTGGTGCGAGAACGTGGGGCTTCGGGGGTAACGACGCGGGCAATTGCGGAGAGTGTTCCCTGCTCCGAAGGTGCGATCTATGTGCACTTCGCAGACCGTGTCGATCTGCTGTTGGCGGTTTTGGAGGAGGGCCTCCCGGAGATGCTGGTTCCTCTTCGGGAGCTGAAGGAGAAGGTTGGGCTTGGGACGCCGGAAGAGAACCTGATCATTGCCGTCGAGGGACTGCGGCATTTCCAGGAGAAGGTCGTAGTAATGCTGTGTTCACTGGCAGGAGAACCCGAGTTACGCAACCGTTTTCAGGAGTCGCTGCGGTCGCAGGGACGCGGCCCGCAGCGCGGCGTGGCTACACTGGCCGAGTACATCGACGCGGAGAAGGCGCTTGGGAGGATTGCCGCTGACATTGATGGTGCCGTGGCCGGGCAGATGTTGATGGGATCGGTGTTCTTTCAGGTATTTTGTGCGGCGGTGCTGGGTGAGAGACTGCCGGGGGATGTGCGGGAACTGGTTGGCGGGGTGGTCAGGTAAGCTCCGAGAACCTCGGACCTCTTCGAGTGAGCGGCTTTGTTCTGAATGACAAATGCTCCGATTGGATAGTGAGGAGGGTTTGAGAGCGTCCGCAGCGGCTGAAACCGTGCCCTTAACATTGCGGTTCGCGCAATGCACAAACGGCGCACTCATGCCGCGGGAAGCCTGCGTCATGAATGGGGCACACCCGGTACCAGGACAGAACCGCAGATCCTTCGACTCGCTCTGCTCGCTCAGGATGACACGTTTATCAGGACTGAAGTCGAAGGCGCGGGAGGGATTTTCGTGCTTCCCTGCAGCATGGAACAGGGGGATGGGGACGCCCGTAAGGCTAGAGCTTAATCTTGGAGGGATCCATTGAGGGCTCAGGGTATTTGAGCTTCAGGTCCTTCATGGCCTCGACGAGGATCCGGGAGATGGTGACATTTCTGTACCATTTGTAGTCCGACGGGATGATGAACCAGGGAGCGTGTCTGCGGCTGGTGGCTCCGAGGATATGGTTATAAGCGTCCTCGTACTGAGGCCAGAACTCGCGCTCTCGGAAGTCGCTGGCCGAGAGCTTCCACTGTTTGTCTGGAGTATCGATGCGCGACTGCAGGCGGCGGGTCTGCTCCTCAAAGGAGATGTGGAGGAAGAACTTGAGGATGACAAGGTCGTTGTCGTGGAGCATGGATTCGAACTCGACAATGTCCTCGATATGCTCTTCCAGCTTTTTGCGGGAGACGAGTTTGTGGACGTGGGGAACGAGGATGTCTTCGTAATGGGAGCGGTTGAATATCTTGATCATCCCGCGCCGGGGAACCTGGGCGTGAATGCGCCAGAGGAAGTCGTGCTGGGACTCCTCGGGGGTAGGCTCACGGAAGCTGGCGACGTCGCAGCCTTGGGGATTGATGATGGAGAAGATGTGGCTGATGGTGCCGTCCTTACCGGCGGTATCCATCCCCTGCAGAACGATCAGGAGTGCCTTTTGTTTGCTGGCATAGAGAATCTCCTGCAAGTCGGCAAGCTCCTGCCGATGACGGTCCAGAGCGGCCTTGGCGGCATCCTCGTGCTTAAAAGACCCTGTCTCGTCCGTTGCGAGGCGCGAGAGCCTGATCTTCGCGTGCGGCTTGACGAGATAGGGTGATTTTAGCTTCATCCAATGCGCAGGGAGCCGGCCTTGCAGTTTAGACGGAGAAGATGCGGGTTGTAGCAGCCGGCAGTTTCCAGTTCGTAGACCGGCTTACTTGGCGGTCTCTTCGGGCTTTGGTGCTGCGGTGTTCGTATCGACAGGCTTGTTGACCTCGTCGGTGACGCCCTTCATGCCCTCTTTGAAACCACGAAGACCCTCGCCGAGACCTTTGCCGAGCTCAGGCAGCTTTTTACCGCCAAAGAGTACGAGCACAACGACCGCGAGGACGATCAGATGCGTCGGTGTAAATAGTTCGCCCATGGATATCTCCCCTTGCGCTGCCGCGAACCTATCGATGAAGTTCAGCGGCGGTAGGAACTATTGTCGCACACGAGAAGGTGCATTTGGGGATGGGGGAGGGCCGGGACTCGAATGAAGCCTACTTCGTCGCTTGAGGCTGAAGATGAGGCGCCCGCAGTTGTCGGAGGAATGGCAGAAGAACGCTGCCCTCAAAACGAGGGAAGAAGTCTCCGACCAGCGATAACAGAAATTGGCGCTTTCCGGGGCCACCGGAAAGGCATAGGTGCGCCGGACGTTATATCTTTGAAAGGTAACCGAAACACGCAGGAGCAGATGTTGGAGAAGAAGACCGAGGAGTTCGTGTTGCCCGAAGAGAGCAGGAGAGCGCGGCGGATGGGACGTCGCATATGGATGGGAACCCTGGCCATATTGTTGACCGCGGCGACCGGAGCGGCCACAGCGCAAAACGCACAGGTTCAGAACACACCGCAGGTGGCGCCGAAGCCGAAGCCCAAGGTCGGCTTTATCGCGCCGGTGACCTATGACAATAAGTACGATGTCTATGGCGGTTTCAGCTTTATGAACTTCCAGGCGGGACAGGCGCTGACAGAGCGCATGAACCTGGGCGGCGTCGAACTGCAGGGTACCTACTGGCTTACCCACAAATGGGGAGTTGCGGCAGATTATCGCGGAGAATGGGGAACCACCCCGGTGAATCCGACCCCTTACATCTCTGGCCGTCCTCTGGTCTCGCTGAATATCGGAATGCTGGGAGTGCAGTATCGCGGGCCGAAGAACCAGTACGCCGCGCTGAACTACCATGCCTTCGCCGGCGTAGGCCATGGCGCTTTCAACCACGACACAGGCGTGGTCCCCCCGCAGTATCTTCCGCTGATCGGACTGTACACCGACAGGACGAAACCCATCGGGGCGGTCGGCGCAAGCATCGATATCAACCATTCGAAGAACATGGCCATCCGGCTGTCTCCTGACCTGATCCTGGAGCACTTCGGCACGGAGACGAGGACCTTCTTCAGCATCTCCGGAGGCGTCGTCTACCGCTTCGGTCATCGCTAAGACGCAAAAAGAAAGGCCGCGTCCAAGGGTTCGCCCCCGGACGCGGCCTTTTCTTTTTTGCGACTAGGTAGTTCCGCCATTGCTCTGCAGGAACATGGGCGAGACCGGGTTCTCGTAGACGGAGTAGTCACGGGTAACGACGGTGAGTCCGCTCGAGGAGACGAAATAGTTCTTCTTGTCTTCCTGAGGGTCGTACCCGATGACGGTTCCGTCGGGGATATGAACGTCTCGGTCGATGATGGCGTGGCGGATGCGACAGTGCCTGCCGATGTTAACGTGCGAGAAGATCACCGACGAGTCCACATCGGCGTAGGAGTTGACGCGAACGTCCTGCGAGAGGACGGAGTTGCGCACGACGGCTCCGGAGACAATGGAACCGGCCGAGACGATGGAGTTGATGGCCATGCCAGTACGGCCGGGCTCTCCAAAGACGAACTTGGCGGGGGGATACTGATAAGGCCGGGTGCGCATGGGCCAGGACTTGTCGTACAGGTTAAAGGTCGGCGTAACAGAGGCCACGTCCATGTTGGCCTCGTAATAGGCCTCAAGCGTTCCCACATCGCGCCAGTAAAGCGCCTTCTGCTTATTCTCGTCGACGAAGTTGTAGGCCATCATGCGGTAGTGCCCCAGGAGCTTGGGCAGGATGTTATGGCCGAAGTCGTGCTTGGAGTGAGGATCCTCGGCGTCTCTGACCAGCTCCGGCAGAAGGACGTCGGTGTTGAAGAGATAGATGCCCATGGAAGCATCGACCATTTCGGGATCGAAGGGCGATCGCAGGCTGGTTTCCTTGGGCTTTTCGATAAAGCCGGTGACCTCACCGTTACGTGCCACCTCGACCACGCCGAAGGACGAGACCTCGCTGGGACTGATGGGGAGGGTAGCGATGGTGATCTCGGCCCCGCTGTCGATGTGCTGTTGGAGCATGAGGGCGTAATTCATCTTGTAGATGTGATCGCCGGAGAGGATGAGGACGTACTTCGGCTGCTCGGACCCGATGGAGTAGATATTCTGGTAGACGGCGTCCGCGGTTCCCTGATACCAGGACTTGGAGACGCGCTGCATAGGCGGCAGGATCTCGATAAAGTCGCCCAGCTCATTGGAAGCGAGGGTTCCCCAGCCCTCGCGGATGTGGCGATTGAGGGAGAGCGCCTTGTACTGGGTGAGGATGTACACCCGGCGAAGGTCAGAATTGATGCAGTTGGAGAGGGTGATGTCGATGATGCGGTACTGACCGGCAAACGGTACAGCCGGCTTTGCGCGATCGCGTGTCAGCGGGAAGAGACGTTCCCCGGCACCACCGGCTAACAGAACACCAAGCGTATCTTTCATCTTCTAGCGACCTCTTATCAGCCCCTTTGCGGAGCATGCTTGTGGGATGCACAAAACCGAAAACGCGTCCCCAGGGGAGGAGACGAGAGTCTATCATTGCACGTCGCTTTTAAATGCTTTTATTGAATGACGGCAGTGTAAACAGAAGTGCCTGCGCATGAGAGACGCAGGCACTTCTGTCTGGAAACTCGATGGTCCGGGCCGGAGTTTTGAGCTAGCTGGCGGAAGACGCTTCGCCCGCATCCGCAGCGGCATCTTTCTCATTGACGCTGATGCGAAGCGATCTTAGGAAGGTCACATCGCTGGAGCTGAACGGGCCGCTCTCTTCGCCGGATTCCTCCGTCTCCTCCGGGGTCGTCTCCACCTCGTTGAGGCCGATGGTAGCCTCAAGCATGAGAAGGACATCAAAGCCCTGGTCGCGGATATCCTTGACCACGATGGCGATGTCTTCTGATCCGGAGACCGTCTCGTGGATGGCTTCACCAAGTTTCTGGATAAGCTGTTTGACTCTTTGATTCAATGCCGCCTCCGGATTGCTCGAAATACCTCATGACCTCGCATCGGGTATTCCCGACTGAAGAAGAACTGCGGGAACGGCATTGCGGGTACCACGAACGACTGTTGAGGACAGAATACGCCTACCGGGAAGCGCGCCGCAACGAGTTTGCCCTGTGCAGGAGTGGATGATGGAGATGATTCCTCCAGTGGGGAGAAGCCAGTTTCTGCGCGCGGTTTTTTCATAAAGCCAGGGTCAGGCGACGGTATGATGATCGGCCCAGGCATCCTCGAGACGGTGGGCCAGCTCATCCATGGGAACCGTTCTGCGGGGCCCCCAGACGATAATTCCAATAGCCGCGGCACAGACGCCTGCTGTGAAATAGAGAAATTTCTTCATCATGCCCTCTCACGTAATTTTTCTTCCGGCTAGGATGCAGCGTTGCCCGATCTGCGTTTGATGGCATGGGGAATCTTTGCTGCGGGAAGAGGAACGACTACACTCAACGGTATGGATTCGGTACGCTTTGGCCGGGCGCTCGGGGTAGGAGCGCGAGCGGCAGCAAAAACGCTGGTAGGGGCTGTGGACGCCGCAACCTCACCGAATCCGCGTGCGTCTTCGACGACAACGCAGGCGCGTCCGGCGCAGAGCGCAGGTGCGCAGCGTACGACGACCAGCCGGCCGGCGGCAGCCCAGGCAACCCAGCAGGTAGCCCGGACCGCGCAGCAGGCGCGCCGCGCGACCGAAGGAGTGGCTCGCGGGGGCAAGCGGTTCGGCGAGGCTGTATGGAGCCCCTTTGTGCGGCTCTCCGGCGTACTCTGGCTGGAGTTTACAGGGGTCTTCTTTGGCATCTTTGCGCTGTATGCGCTGAGCGGAGCCTGGAAACTGCGGGAATACATCCATGAGAAACCCGGCAGTCATGATGCACACGTCCACTTCCTGATGGCGGCGATCATGGGCGTGGTCTTTACTTACTTCTGCGTCAGCAGCTTTTTGCGAGCCCGACGCAGAGAACGCACCACAGAACGAAACTAGCGCGACTCGCCCCGGTGCAGAATCATCTCGGCGATATCCTGCACGGTTTCGATGGAGATGCCGTCGCGCTGCTGAATGGCGAGAGGATGATTCGGGTCGGCGGCGGTAAACCGCGGGCGCTCACCAACCGGCTGGGTATGGACGTTCAGCTCAAGGTTGATGGTATCGCCAAAGAGGAACAGATCATTGTTGAGCCAGCCGGCGAAGGAAGGCTCCTGTTCGCGTCCGGGAACGTGCCAGAGCTCGTTGGAGCGAATGAAATTTTTGGGGCTGACCTCAGCCCAGACTCCCCAGACGAAAGGCGCATCGACACCGTGAACCGGAATCAGCATGCGGCCACGGAGGAAGAATTGCTGGTTGTCGATGACGCACTGATCGGCCGTGAGGAGGACGCGCTCTTCGATCTGTTCCTGCGGGACTGTAAGGACGGCCTGAGGGGCCTTGACGCTGTATTTGAGAGGCAAAACGTCGTGCCGCTCTCCGCAGACCGTGCAGACAAACCCACCGAAGACTTCTCCATCCATAGGTTCATTGTTCCATAAAAGAATGTGGGGAAGACGAGTACACTTGGGCGTCATGTCAAAGGACACGAAACGACCGCCGCAGAGAAAAGTCGAGACAAGCTCCGGCATTCCCGTGGACGTTGTCTACGAACCGGAGCGGCTGGAAGGTTTCGACCCAGCCGGAGAGTTGGGAAGCCCCGGAGCGTTTCCCTTCACGCGCGGAATTCAGCCGACGATGTATCGCGGCCGGCTGTGGACGATGCGCCAGTATGCTGGGATGGGAGATGCTGAGGAATCGAACCGCAGGTACAAGTTTCTTCTATCGCAGGGGACGAAAGGCCTGAGCGTCGCGTTCGATCTTCCGACGCAGATCGGGTACGACTCGGATTCGCCGATGGCGCTGGGTGAGGTGGGCAAGGTCGGGGTCGCGATCGATTCGATCGAGGATATGGAACGGCTGTTCGACGGGATTCGGCTGGACGAGATCTCGACCTCAATGACGATCAATGCGACGGCCTCCATTCTGCTTGCGCTTTACGTCACTGTCGCCAGCCGGCAGGGTGCGGATACAAAGAAGCTCAGCGGTACAGTCCAGAACGACATCCTGAAGGAGTACATCGCACGGGGAACCTATATCTATCCGGTGAGACATGCGATGCGTCTGGTAACGGACATCTTCGGCTGGTCGGCCCGGGAGATTCCGGAGTGGAACACGATCTCGATCTCGGGCTACCACATGCGCGAGGCAGGATGTACGGCGGTGCAGGAGGTGGCCTTTACTCTGGCCAATGGAATGACCTACGTTCAGGCGGCGATCGACGCGGGCCTCGCGGTCGATATCTTCGCTCCACGCCTGAGCTTCTTCTTCAACGCACATAGCAACCTGCTGGAGGAGGTGGCAAAGTTTCGTGCTGCTCGCCGAATGTGGGCGCGGCTGATGCGAGAACACTTCGGCGCAACGAACCCAAAGAGCTGGATGCTGCGCTTTCACACACAGACGGCGGGATCCACTCTGACGGCACAGCAGCCGGAGAACAATATCGTGCGGACGACAGTTCAGGCGCTGGCAGCGGTGCTGGGTGGGACGCAGTCTCTGCACACGAACGGGTTTGATGAGGCACTGGCGCTGCCGACAGAACAGGCGGCGAGGACCGCGCTCCGCACCCAGCAGGTACTGGCGCACGAGAGTGGGGTGGCTGACACGGTGGATCCGCTCGCGGGTTCGTACTATGTGGAGACCCTGACCAACGAGATCGAGGCCCGGGCCGAGCAGTACATGACAGCGATCGAGCGATTCGACCTGGGCGGCCACTATGGGATGCTGCACGCGATTGAGCAGGGATATGTGCAGCGAGAGATTCAGAATGCGGCGTATGCCTACCAGCGCGCTGTCGATGAGAAGAATGCCGTCGTTGTGGGAGTGAATGACTTTGTGACCGAGGAGATACAGGCGGTCCCGATCCAGAGGATCGATGAAGCCCAGGAACGCAGGCAGGTGGAGCGGCTGAAAGAGCTGCGGGGACGGCGTGATGTGGGAGTACACGCCACAGCCCTGCGAAGTATAGAAGATGCTGCACGCAGCGGCGAGAATCTGATGCCGCGGATTATGGCTGCGGTAGAGGCCTACGCCACGGTTGGGGAGATCGCGGATGTGCTGCGTGGGGTGTTTGGGGAGTACCGGGAGACGGTAGTGGTGTAGCGAACGGTCTATGGGGTCGGCGAAGGCCGGGCCTCTGGAGAGTTCGGAGCATTTGGATCGAGTGTGAAGTCGAAGACAACCGTTGAAAAGGTATTAGCGACCCTTGGAATAGGCTGAAGCGCATATTCGCCGGGAGCAAGAGCTTCTTTGGGCGTGATTCTGAACCATCCGTCGGAAAGTTTTCCGACAGTGACATCGATCTGGGAGTCGCTCCGCTTTGCGTTTCCAGTGAGTTGAGTAAATTTAACCTGCGAAAGAACGCGGTGATCTTTATCAACCTTTGCCCGAACCAGGGCCCAGGGACCGAGTATATTCTCCGAAGAGTCCGCAGATGGATCCTCTTCCATGAGATGAATGTAGAAGACGGGGTTGTCAGAGTGAAGCGCCACGCGCGCGTGGGCGCCCTCGATCTCAGTCGTCATCTTGGGTTTGTAGAGGAAACTCCCGGCGAGAGAACCTGCAACATTGGCTCCCTTGTGGTTGTTCACGCCGACGTTCGTGTGATGAATAGGAACCAGCTCCTGCTTGCCCTCGAAGACATCCACCGCCCAGGGATAACTGCCATTGGTGATTTGTACGCCGGGGATAGGCTCAGGGATGTGCTGCGCGTATGCTGAACCGGCAAAAGGTATGAAAAAGACAGAGAAAAGGACAGACAAGGGAGCAGATTGCAAAAGAGGCCTCAGTTAAGTCGGATTTGCTGCAAAGATGCCACAGGAAATCGTTATTGGCAACTCCCCATTCGTTGACCGTGAAGTTTCGGGGAAACTACGATGGAGCGAGAGGGTAAAACTTTGCCAGAACTTCAAACTCCCCTACGAAAAACTGCACTGAACGCTGTCCATCGCGCCGCGAAGGCCAAAATGGTGGATTTTGGCGGCTGGGACATGCCGGTAGACTGCTGCGGGCTGACGGCCGAGCATATGGCGGTGCGGACCGGCGTGGGCGTCTTCGACGTCTCGCACATGGGCGATATTCAGTTTCGCGGGCCGGGATCGCTGGCGGCGATCCAGAAGCTGTGCATGAACGATGCCTCGAAGCTGCAGGTGGGCCAGGCGCAGTACTCCGCGATGCTGTACCCGAACGGGACGTTTGTCGATGACGTGGTGGTACACAAGCTGTCGGAGAACGATTATCTGATCGTCATCAACGCGGGAACGCGCGAGAAGGATGTGCAGTGGATCCGGCAGGTGATCGGCGGGATGCCGGGCGTGCACATGAACGACTTCAGCGACTACTACACGCAGCTTGCGATCCAGGGCCCGAAGGCGCAGGAGACCCTGCAGAAGCTGACGCCAGTGGACCTGAGCAAGATCAAGAACTACTGGTTTAGCTGGGGACAGGTCTGCGGCCTGCACAACGTGATGATCGCTCGCACGGGATATACGGGCGAAGACGGGTTCGAGATCTACATCCCGTCCGACGAGCCGACGAGTGCGCGGGTGTGGAATGAGGTGCTCGAAGCCGGCAAGGAGTTCGGGATTCTGCCGTGCGGCCTGGGCTCGCGTAACACGCTACGGCTGGAAGCTGCGATGGCCCTGTATGGCCACGAGATTTCTGACGAGATCAATGTCTTTGAGGCTGGGCTGGAGCGGTACGCCAAGTTCGACAAGGGCGACTTCGTAGGGCACGACGCCCTGGTGAAGATTCAGGAAGAGGGCGGACCGAAGCGGAAGCTGGTTGGCCTGGAGATGGTTGAGCGCGGCATTGGCCGGGATGGATATCCGGTATTTTCGCTGGACGGCAAGCGGATTGGCGAGATTACCAGCGGCTCGCCGGCGCCATTCCTGAAGAAGAACATCGCGCTGGCCTTTGTTCCGGTGGAGTTTACGGCGATTGATACCGAGGTCGCCGTGGAGATTCGCGGGCAGCTGGTGAAGGCGAAGGTGGTGCCGACACCGTTCTATAAGCGGCCAAAGAAACAGAGTTGAGTTTGGAGGCTGTGCAGGCAAACCGCAGATCCTTCGACTTCGCTGCGCTTCGCTCAGGGTGACACTCTTTCCCCGAACCAGCGTCAGCCGCGACACAAGCACTGGCACCGCACAAGCACTGGCACCATACCCAAGTGACACCATAGGAGAGACGATGCAGTTTCTGGTTTTGACGGAGCGTTTTACAGACAAGTTCCCTGCCGAGGCGTGGAAGCCGGAGCTGATTGAGGCAGAGGGCCAGCGGGTGAGGGAGCTGTATGCCGCAGGCGTTCTGCGCAGCGCGTGGCGGCGCAAGGACAAGCCTGGCGCGGCACTGGTTCTGGAGGTGGCGAGCGAGGCTGAGGTCCTGGAGGCGATTGAAAGCCTCCCGCTACGGAAGCTCGGCATGATTGGATTTCCGCTGGTGACGCAGTTGGAGCCTTATCCGGGATTTGGCCCGCGCTGACCGGCGTTTCCCCACTGTTTTCCACGCTGCACACACTACAATAGAAGCGGAGACCCCCAAAACATCTATGTCCTATCCTGCGGATTACAAGTACACCAAGGAACATGAGTGGATCAGCGCCGATGGCGCGAAGGGCACGGTCGGCATCACTGACTATGCGCAGAGCTCGCTGGGCGATATTGTCTTTGTTGACCTACCCCAGGTGGGCGCGGAGCTGAAGGCCGGAGAGATCTTCGGATCGGTGGAGTCAGTCAAGGCCGTCTCGGACCTTTACTCCCCCGTGACCGGTACGGTGACCGAGGTGAACGAGTCGCTGAAGGATGCTCCCGAGAAGATCAACCAGGACGCGAATGCCACGTGGATGCTGAAGGTGGAGCTTGGCGATTCCTCGGAGCTGGAAAGCCTGCTGTCGGCAGCCGATTACGAAAAGTTTGTCAGCGAAGAGACCGGACACTAAGGCATGCGCTATCTTCCGAAGTCCCCGGCGGACCGCAAGGAGATGCTCGCCGAGATTGGCGTCGGCTCCATCGACGATCTCTTTGCGACGATTCCGGCGGAGTACCAGCTGAAGCGTGATCTCGCGATTCCCCGCCAGCATGGCGAGTCGGAGATCATCGACAGGTTCCGCGAGTTTGCCAGCCAGAACGCAAGCGCCTATGCGAGCTTTCTGGGTGCGGGTGTGTACCGGCACTATCGGCCGGTGCTGATCGATACGGTTGTGTCGCGCGGTGAGTTTCTGACCAGCTACACGCCTTATCAGCCGGAGATCTCGCAGGGCACCCTGCAGGCAATGTTCGAGTTCCAGACGATGATCTGCGAGCTGACGGGCATGGAGATCGCGAACGCGTCGATGTATGACGGCTCGACCGGCGCCGCCGAGGCCATCATGATGGCGGTGCGCGTCACCGGGCGCGATGAGGCGGTGATTGCGCGTACAGTGCACCCGGAGTATCGCGAAGTTGTGGCGACGTATGCGCAGCACCAGGAGATCCCGCTGGCTGAAGTTGGCTATGCAGAGAATGGCCGTGTGGATCTGGCGGCGCTGGACGCTGCGATCAACGACAACACGGCTTGCGTGCTCATCCAGTCGCCGAACTTCTTCGGATCCATCGAAGATGTTGCGACGATTGCGGACATTACGCATAAGAAGGGCGCGATGCTGATCGTCTCGATTGCGGAGGCTGTATCGCTGGGAATTGTGAAGCCACCGGCTGAGGCGGACATTGTCTCGCTGGAGGCCCAGAGCTTTGGTGTGGCGCCGAGTTATGGCGGGCCGTTCTGCGGCGTGATTGCGTGCAAGGAAAAGTTTCTGCGGCAGATGCCGGGACGTATCGTCGGTGAGACGAAGGATATGGATGGCAAGCGCGGATTCGTCCTGACACTCTCGACGCGCGAGCAACATATCCGCCGCGAGAAGGCGACTTCGAACATCTGCACCAATCAGGCACTGGTCGCGATGATGACGACGGTGTTCCTGACGGTGTACGGCAAGGAAGGCCTGAAAGATCTCGCCGTGCAGAACCTTGCAAAGGCGAAGTATGCGGCTGACACTCTAGGCAACGCAGGCAAGGTACTGTTTGCGGGTGCACCGCGCTTCCACGAGTTTGTGCTGGATGCTGGTAAGGATGCGGAAGAGGTCAACGCTTCCCTGCTTGAGAAGAAGATTATTGGCGGACTGCCGTTGGCAAAGTGGTATCCGGAACTTGGGCCGAACGCAAGTTTGTGGTGCGCTACCGAGTTGACGACGAAGGCGCAGATTGACGCTGCGGCTGAGGCGCTGAAGTAACGTGGATATCTCCGCAATCACCGGTGAAGAACTGAATGCAGTGGAGTTTGTGCAGGATTATCTGCAGCTTCGCTTTGACGAGCCTCTCCTGACCTTCTACGCATGGCCGCATCTTCTGTTCAGCGAGTATTCGCTGGCGTATGGCGAGCCGGAGTATCGCAATGCTCTTTGCGCGTTGATAGGAGAGAAGGTGGAAGACGCGACATTGGAGGAAGGCGATTCGCTGACGTTGAAGTTTGAGAACGACACGGTGATTGCGCTTTCGCTGCGGGAAGAGGACCTGGACGGGCCGCAGGCGGGAGCGTTTTCGCCAACGGGTTTGGTTGCGGATCTGGAAGAGTTTTAGGCATTGGGTTGGAGTTGTGGCGACACGAGCTGAATGCAGGGATTCTTCTCTCCGCTCAGGATGACGGCCATAGGTAGGACGGTTTGCTGCTGTGAGGGATTAATGAGTGATTCGAAATTTGTCGGAACGCCGAAGAAGGTGACGACGCACGTCAACCAGAACGAAGACCTGATGTTTGAAAAGTCTTCGCCGGGCAAGAAGGCCTATCGGCTGGCTGAACTGGACGTTCCTGCTGTCGATGCCGCTGCTCTGCTGGGCGATGCGGTGCGCAAGGATCTTGGCGTGATGCCGGAGCTGAGCGAGATCGAGATTGTTAGGCACTTCACGCGGCTTTCGACATGGAACTACGCGATCGATCTCGGCATGTATCCGCTGGGCAGTTGCACGATGAAGTACAACCCCCGGGTAAACGAGCTGGTGTCGCGGCTGGAGGGGATCGCCGAGGCGCATCCTTATCAGCCGGAGTCGCTGTCGCAGGGTGTGCTCGGCATCATGAAGCTGCTGAGCGATTGCCTGATCGAGATCACCGGGATGGACACGATCACCCTGCAGCCTGCGGCTGGAGCGCATGGCGAGTTCACCGGCATCCTGCTGGCTCGTGCGTACCACGAGGCGAAAGGAAATCCGCGCAAGAAGGTGCTCATTCCTGACTCGGCGCACGGCACGAATCCGGCGACCGCTGCGGTGTGCGGCTACCAGGTGGCGAACCTGAAGTCGAACGCTCAAGGGATGGTCGACCTCGCTGAGCTGGAGCGCCTGGTAGACGAAGACACCGCAGCGCTGATGCTGACGAATCCCTCGACCATCGGCGTCTTCGAGAGTGAGATCCACAAGATCGCCGACATCCTGCATGCCAAGGGCGCGCTGCTCTACATGGACGGTGCGAATATGAACGCGCTGGTCGGCAAGACGCGGCCCGGGGACTTCGGTGTGGACGTGATGCACCTGAACCTGCACAAGACCTTCTCGACTCCGCATGGAGGCGGTGGCCCAGGATCCGGTCCGGTTGCCTGCAAGAAGATCCTGGAGCCGTTCCTGCCAACGCCGGTCGTCGCAACCAAGCCCGACGGGACGCTGGCACTCGACTACGATCGGCCGCAGAGCATCGGGCGCGTTAGGGCGTTCTATGGCAACTTTGGAATGTTCGTGCGGGCACTGGCGTACATCCTGGCCAATGGGCCGGATGGCCTGCGGCAGACCACCGAGGATGCCGTGCTGAACGCAAACTATATTCGCGCGAAGCTGGGCGATACCTTCGAACTTCCCTATAAGGCTCCCTCCCTGCACGAGGTCGTCTTCTCCGACAGGCGACAGGCGCGCAACGGCGTGAAGACCGGCGATATGGGCAAGCGCTTGATCGACTACGGCTTCCACGCCTACACGGTCTCCTTCCCACTGGTTGTTCCCGGCGCCATGATGATTGAGCCGACGGAGAGTGAAAGCCGCGAAGAGCTGGATCTGCTGATCGATGCGCTGAAGCAGATTGCGCGTGAAGCCGAAGAGAATCCTGAGATCGTGACGACCTCGCCTCATACGACACGGCTTCGGCGACTGGATGAGACCACGGCAGCTCGCAAGCCAGTACTGAGGTGGAAGCCAAACCCTAATGGGCCGGCAGATTCATCGGCGCTGATGCCGGACTCTGCCGCGAAGGAGTGGTAGTGTCGGATTTCCGCTATTTAGGCGATGACCGCCGAGCAGAGCTTGAGAAGTACGAGTTCATGATGGGCGAGGCACGCGGTCGTCTGGCCGCTACAATGGATTGCCTGACGGATGCGCTGATCCTGATAGGCCAGCATGGCGTCTACTGTACGAGCAACCGAAACCCGAAGGTTCCGGCGCTCGATCTGCAGGCTGTAATGGTGAATCTGAATGGAGCAAAGGAGCTGGTCTCGGCAGTGATGGAAAAATTACGAAAAGAAAGAGCAGCAGCCGATATTTAAGCTCGATAGAATCGCAAGCGACTGCGATGAGTTCTGCCTCCATTTCCGCTGAACAAGAAACAACCAGCCGTCCTTATTTGGCCCTCGGCCTTATGTTCCTTTTGCTTGGCGTTGGATACTCCATCCCGCTGAGGTTAGTACCTTTGCCGCCAAGACATATTTGGGAAGGGTCTCTCGCTACTGAGACATTGAATCTCTACGCTCTCACCGTGTTCGCGGGGTGGTCGCACTTCACCTATGCCTGGCGTGGGCAGTGGCTGGCCAGTCGGCGTTATTCCAGCGTCTCTCGAATTGGTTACTGGGCAATAGTCTGCATCCTGCTTTTTCTCCTGATCGGCTTACGAGCCTGGCTAGGACTGGCCATCTTCAGCCTGCTGGCGTGGGTGTATAACATCGCTCATTTTGTTAAAGCAGAGGTATTTTTCTCCGGGATCAGGGAGACGCGCACGGCTTACTACTCACCAGTAGCTGCATTCGCCTGGTTTACTTTGTGTCTGTTTCAGGTAGGACCGCTCGGCAATGCTTTGATCGTATTCGCAGGCTCCGGCGCAATCGCGATCGGCATACTCGTGTTCGGCGGTTGGCGACTGCTTGCAGCAGGAGAGGTTCTGCTACCTCTGCTTACTCTGTTTCTTTTGGGCGAAACTATGGTTTGGTCCAGCTATGGAAGATACATGAGCGAGTCTTTCCGGGTGGCATCTACATCTTCCACATTGCCGCAGCGAGTTTCTATCACTATCTGACCGCGTATTTTTACGCCGAGTCCCGGGGGAAAGGCGCCGATAAAGCTCTGAGGAGTTCACCCATTCTGATGGTTAATCTCGCTATGATTCTCATCGGAACTGCAACTGCATGGCTGCCTGCGATGCACTGGCTGCAGCCGCTATTCGGCGTGGAATGGTTCACCTTGTGGGTCGCACTCCACCTTGCCGCTAGCGATCTGCAGCCTATTTGGAAGAGATCCTTGTCTACTCCGCCGTCACCGTGACGTACTCGTCCGTGTTCTCCCACTTAACATGCAGCTCGGTCGAGTTGCTCTGCGTCTTCTCAAAGGAGATCGACATCCTCTCCTGGGGCGACGAAAGCCTTTCAGATTTCATGGGAATGCGGGCAAGATCCTGCGACTGGTCGTATTTGGTTCCCCACTGGCCGGTCTGCTTGTTGATGATCAGCATCCACTGGCCCGCGCTTGGAAGCGTGTAAAGGGTGTAGTTTCCGGCGGGTACAGTCGTACTTCCGACCTTGATGCTCCCATTGGTCACGAAGCTGGTGGCATCATTGGCTCCTGTGCGCCACACCTGACCGTAAGGGACCAACTCACCCATGATCTTGCGGCCACGCATGGAAGGAGCGCCGTACTTCACCGTAACCGTCTTGCCGTTCAGGGAGGCGGTGGCGGTCTCCGGGGGGCTGGGCATCTGGGCCACGCTGGCAGTGGCCAGCAGGGCTGTACAGGCGAATGCGGCAAGGCTGCGACGAAGCATGATCTGTCTCTCTTTCCTTGTTGAGCTGAGGTGATCCTGTTGCGACATCCTTCGATGCTGGACTGAAGCAACAAGCGCTGTCAATCAGCGGCGGACATGCTACGCTTAAAGTACGCGCCCGTAGCTCAGCTGGATAGAGCGGCAGCCTCCGAAGCTGTAGGTCAGAAGTTCGAATCTTCTCGGGCGCACCATTTTCCCTTCGACACGTTTCGCTTTGAACTGCGTTTCTTTTGGCCTCGCAAGCTCGGAGCGCAAACGTGAGATCTCACTAACTGGAGTTCTACGGACAAACGAAAAAGAGAGGCTTCTTTTCGAAGCCTCTCTTTTTTGTTTTGAACGGGGAGTTTAGAAGAAGAACTTCGCGGCCACCTGAAGCTGGCGTGGACCGTAAAGCGAGTTGCTGGTCGAGCTGACAGCACCGAAGGCGCTGGAACCCTTTCCGGAGTAGGGAGCGATGCATCCCTGCAAGGGAGCTTCTGCCGTACCCGGAACCTGAGTAGCAACATTGCAGGCTCCAGAGGAGGCTGCAGCTGCATACTGCGAATGGGTGCCATTCACACCGGTGATGATACGGTGGTTGAGCAGGTTGAAGGCCTCGCCCACAAACTGCAGCTTGATGTTGTCATGGATCGGAACATCCCGAGAGATGCGAAAGTCCAGGTTGTTATAGCCCGGTGCGTAAATGCTGTTGCGGGCAATCTGTGGAGGACGGCCTGTAGTCGCAAAGCCCGAGCTGGAGCTGATGGCGCCACCGTAGATATTGCCGCCGGAGCCGTAGCTTCCACTACCGCCATTGAAGACCGTGCCGCTCATGCCCATGAAGATCGGCTGTCCACCCGAGGCCGTAAAGCTGCCCGAGAAGAGGAAGTCATCGAGGATGTGCTTCACCCAGACGTTCTCCTGCATGATCTTCGGCTGGTAGACGAAGCTCATCACAAAGCGGTTGCGAATGTCGGTATCGGAGTTGCCGTTATCAAGATTGGAACGGTTGGGATCAAGCGGGGTGTCGCCGCCGTAAAAGGTTCCACTGGAACCCTGCACCTGACCGGTATCGGTCGAGTGAGCCCAGGTGTAGTTCGCCAACAGCTCCAGGCCATTGCTGAAAGGCCTGCGAACGCTGACAGCCAGCGAGTTGTACCACGTGTTCGCAACAGAGAAGCCGGTGTTGTACGACTGCAGGGTCGGGACGATACGATCCTGCACTCTGTAGACCGGAACCGTAAGCTGCTGCTGAAGATTTCCATTGGAATCGACCACGTTGTAAGTACGGGCGCCCGTCGGGGTCTGACCACGCAAATTGGCGTCGACAAAGATGGGAAGACGCATGCCGCGAGTGCCGACATAGCCGACCGAAAGAGTCATCTTGCCCGGCAGCAGTTGCTCGACACCAAGCTCAGCCTCGTGCGCATACGGAGGAACGAAGTTAGGATCGAGGCCGTGGAAGCTCTGCGAACCGAGAGTTCCGGAACCCGAAACCTGGGGCTGGGCTGCTCCACTGGGAATGATCGCGGATGAGAGCGAAGGTCCCGGAGGAAGGAAGGGAACGTTCGGGAACTGCAGGCCCACCTTCGCGGCGCTGCTCGGTGTGCAGGTCGAGCCGCAGCCGGTAAAGTTGTAGTTCACCTGAACCACGCCGTTCTCTACACGCATCGCGTAATAGGTCGAGCCTTGGTTCAAGCCGGAGAAGAGACCGTAACCGGCGCGAACCACCGTGCCGTCAAACGGCGTCCAGGCAAGAGCCACCCGAGGCTGAAAGCGATCTGTGTTCTTGATCGTGCTGCTATAAAGCGTCGAAATGGGAGGAAAATTGGTGTTGTTCTGGACGGGAGGAGGAGTGATCTGAAGATCCCAGCGGATTCCCAGCGTGAGGGTAAGGTTCGGATGGATCTTCCACGAATCTTCCGCGAAGGCATCCAGCATCTTCATCCAGAAGTCGTCGAGACCCGCCTTGGCCGCAGGATTCAATTGATCGACCGTCTGAACGAAGCTGGTGAAGTGATATCCCGCCAGCGGATCGGTGTCTCCAGGCTGTCCACGGAAGCTGTCGGCAGCCCAGTTCTGGAAGTTGATCTGGTTATTCGTTCCGGAGTAGTTATAGATACCGCCGCCCTGGAAGAGATTGATCATCACCTCGTGAACGATGTTCACATCCCCGCCGAACTTGAAGCTGTGATGGCCGCGTGTGGTCGAAAAAACATCGGTAATCTGTGTACGGTGTTCATCCGGCTCGGCGGTACGAGGCAACGCGTTGGGCATGCCATAGGTAAAGGTTCCAATACCTACGCTCGGACCGGCAGCATTGGCCCCCGCCGTCTCAAGATCCCGGCCGTACTGGAAGTGAACCTGGTTGATGGAGCGATCGGAGATCTGGCTGGTCAAACCCGCAACCAGGAAGCGCTCGTGGTAGCTCGTAGGACCGTTGGTCGAGGGCGAGCTTCCGCTGAAGGTGTTCGATCCGTTGTAGCCGTAGGTGGAATCGAAGTTCGCCCAGTTGAAGTTGACGAACATATCGTTCTTCGAGTTGATGTGCCAGTCGATGCGCGGGAAGAAGATGTTCTGCCTCGAGTTGCGGGAAGGCGCGCCAAAGCCGTTGTCCAGGATGAATTGAACCGCAGCATTGCACTGCGCCGAGGTAATCGTCGTAGGACACTGCGCCGGCGAGATCACCGTTCCGCTGCTGTCCGGAGTCGGTGTCAGCGTCACAACATTGTTGTTGTAATAGAGCGCCTTGCCCACGCGACGGAAGCCGTCATAGGTGAAGAAATAGAAGAGGCGATCCTTGATGATTGGACCTCCGACTGAGCCGCCGAACTGCTGCTGCTGATGGACCGGCTGGGTTAGCAGGAAGGCGGCTGCCTGTGCATTGCTGGTATTGTGTAGCGCGCTCCACTTTGTCTGCGGATCCAGCGCATTCAGACTCGGATAACGCAGGTAGTAAAACAGGTCGCCATGAATGACGTTCGTGCCGGACTTGGTAATCGCGTTCACCTGTCCGCCGGCAGCCTGACCGAACTCAACCGAATAGTTCGAGGTCTCTGCCTGGAACTCTTTGATGGAATCGAGCGAGTAAACGTAGGGAGCGCCCGATGCGCGGCCGCGGGCCTCAGAGAAGAGCATCTGGTTGTTATTGGCGCCGTCTACGTAGTTCTGGTTATAAAGGCCAGAAATACCGCGGAAGCTTACAAGACCACTGCCGCCATCGGGAGCGACGTTCGGCGTATTCAGAACGAAGGCGCTCCAGTTACGCGTATTGACCGGAAGATTGCTGATGAGCTGCTGGCCGATGGTCTGTGAAGTCTCGGTCTTTTCCGTGTCGAGGATGGGGGTATCGCTGGTAACGACGACCTGCGTGGAGGCGGAGGCCGGAGGAAGCGCAGCGTCGACCGTCAGGGTCTGGCCCACTGTCAGGAGGAGATTCGTGCGATCAACCTTGCCGAAGCTCTCGCCGCCCAGAATCACTTCATAGTGACCCGGCTGAAGAAATGTCGCCTGATAGTTACCGGCTGCATCCGTGGTGAGGGTACGGGTCACTCCCTTATCGGTATTGATGACCGTTACCGTGGCGCCCGCCACGATGGCTCCGCTGTTGTCGGTCACCGTGCCGCTGATATTGCCTACGCCGGAGGTCTGGCCCCGGCCGGGAATGGTCGCAGAGACAAGAAAAACCGTCGCCGCAACCATGGAAAAGAGGCGTTTACACGCAGAGAGATCGCTCATGTTGGAAACTGGCTCCTTGAAAGACATCACCGATGAAAGACGGTGAGTGAAAAAGGCTTACTGCCGCAGCGCGGCTGTGAAATCCGCCGCAAGCTGGGTTCAGTTACGAAGAAAAACGGGAAATTTGCAGCACTTTAAGAGTCAAGCCTATGAAGAGTCGCTGTCAAGATGCATCTTCAAACTCCTGGAACGATGGCACTTGACCGGGAGCACACCTCAGAACGGCTAGTTCAACAATAAATCTCGCCAAATCTCAGCGGTTAACAAGCCGTAAATTCTCTTCCGTTCGTATCTCAGTGCAGTGTTTCGGGAATTACGGCATAGCGAATCAGCGTCTCGAAGGGAACGATGGCAAGCGTGGCCTCATGGGTCGCCTCCAGCACAACGGGGCAGCCAGCGCCAGCCTGCTCGACCTCAAGCCACCGGGCGGCGCAGACACACCAGCGATCTCCAGGCTTCAGCCCCTGAAATCCATACTGCGGCATCGGCGTGCTGAGGTCGTTGCCAAGCAGCTTTGAAACGCGAAGAAACTCTTCATTAACCACGCAGCAGATGGTATGGACGCCAAGATCCTCCGGCCCGGTGTCGCAGCAGCCGGTACGATAAAAGCCAGTCATCGGCTCGCAACCGCAGGTCTCCAGCGGCTGCCCGAGGACATTCTTTCCCTTGCCTCGAATACTCTCCGTCGTGGATTCCAAATCTGGCATGATGGATTGCCTAACCTCTGAGTGTCGTTTGCGAGCTCAAAGCAAGTATCCCATGTTTGCCGCTCTGGTGAGAATGGCGCCTAATGCGGCAATTTCATGAGGAGAAAAAGCAGGGATTCGATAGGCTAAAGGAAATGACGGATTTAAAGAAGCTAAGGGTTGGAATCGTCGGCTGCGGAAAGATCGCCGACGGACATGCGGAAGTGGTGAAACACCTGGAAGGTGCCGAACTGGCTGCGGTGTGTGACCGTGAGCCCCTGCTGGCCGAGCAGCTGGCGGTCCGCTTTGGAGTTCCCGCCTGGTACGGAGATATGGGAGAGATGCTGGCCCGGGAGCAGTTGGACGTCGTCCACATCACCACCCCGCCCGCTGTCCATTTGCCCCTCACGCGCCAGTGCGTCGAGGCCGGCGCGCATGTCTTTCTGGAAAAACCTCTAGCCCTCACCGCCCCGGAAGCGCAGCGACTCATCGACACAGTGGTCTCTGGCGGTCGCCAGATGAGCATCAACTACTGGCCCAACTTCGATCCTCCCGCTATGCAGTTCAAGCAGATGCTGGCCTCTGGAGAGATCGGCGATCCGGTCCACGTGGAGGCCTTCATCGGCTACGATCTGTCAGGAGCCTACGGACAGGCACTGATGAGCGACGCGGCACACTGGGTGCACCGCCTCCCTGGAAAGCTCTTCCACAACATGATGGACCATATCTTCAATCGCATTGTGCCGCTGTTCCCCGACATCGAGCCAGAGGTTCACGCCTTTGCCTACAAGCGGCGCGAGGCCGTCCGTAACGACGCGACCGATGCCATGCTGGACGAGTTGAGAGTCTTTCTGCGGGCGGGAGGCGTCTCCGCTTATGGGAGCCTGTGCTCACACGCACGCCCGGTCGCGAACACCCTGACGGTGTACGGCACAAAATCGACGGTCGCGGTGGACTTCAACAATCGCACCGTAGTTTCAACGGCTTCGCAGCGTTACCCCAGTGCGTTAGGGCGGCTCGCACCTCCACTCCAGATGGCTGGACGATACTTCTCCGAAGGCAGAAAGAACATCGGGCAGTTCCGGCGCAGCGAGTTTCACTTCTTCGCCGGCATGTCGAAGCTGCTGGAGCTGTTCTACCAGTCGATTCGCACTGGCAGTGCGCCGCCGATTCCCTACGCCGAGATCATCCGGGTCTGCACGGTGATGGACCGGGTAATCCAGCAGGTCTATCCGGCCCTGGTCGAGGAGGGCGTGCGATGAAGATTCTTGTCACTGGCGCCGGTGGATTCCTTGGCAAGGCAATCGTCGAGCGTCTGCTCGCACATGGCGAGAACGACATTCGCTGCATGCTACGCGATCCGTCGAAGGCACGCGGCCTTGAGGCAATCGCATCCCGCTATCCGGAAGCAAGACTCGAGTTCGTCGCTGTCAACCTCCGCAACCTGGGTGAGATCGCCCCAGCGGTCTCCGCCTGCGACCTGGTGATTCACGCCGCTGCAGCACTGAAGGGATCGCCCGCCGAGATGTTCATGGACTCGGTCGTCGCTTCGCGCAACCTGCTGGAAGCTGTTGTGAATGAGTTGCGGCCGATACGAGTCGTGCTGGTCAGCTCCTTTGGAGCAATGGGAGTCGCCGAGCTTCCACGCGGCGCCATGGTCAGTGAGAACACTCCGCTCGAACGCCACCCGGAGCGTCGCGACGTCTACTCTCACTCGAAGCTCAGGCAGGAGCAGCTCTTTTGGGAGTACAGCGCAAAGTATGGTTTCGATCTGGTCGTGCTGCGGCCCGGCGTGATCTACGGCCCGGGCGGCGGACACTTCTCGAACAGAGTGGGACTCAAACTCTTCGGACGATTCCTCCATCTGGGCGGCAACAACCTGCTGCCTTTGACCTACGTGGACAACTGCGCAGAGGCAATCGTGGTAGCCGCACTGACACCCGCTGCAGCCGGGCAGGTCTATAACGTCGTCGATGACGATCTCGTCACATCGAAGCAATATCTCGCGCTTTACAAGAGCAAGGTCGCTTCCGTGCGGTCTATCCCCGTTCCCTACCCTGTCCTGATGTGGGGATCGAAGATGGTGGAACGCTACAGCGAGAGATCGCGCGGTCAGCTTCCTGCGATCTTCACGCCCTATAAGACGCAGGCGATGTGGGGCGGAAATCAGTTCAGCAATACAAAGCTGAAGAGCATCGGCTGGAGACCGCTCATCTCCACCAGCGAAGGGCTGGATCGGGCCTTGACAGCATTCCGACTGGAGCCGGAGAAGACGAAGTAATCGTCATGAAGGCTTCGATACGACGACAGTCATTCTGAGCTACGCGAAGAATCCCTGTATTTTGCCCGAAGCAGCTTAGACGCCATCGGCAGAATACAGGGATTCTTCATCCGTTCAGAATGACGGGGCGAAGGATTGTTTCTCGATGAAATGCCTTCGACCACTCCAGCGGCCTTACTTCGCCTCAAGAACCGCCTGAATGCGGTCACACGCCCACAACAGGTCTTCACGTGTGATCGTCAGCGGCGGAGCCAGGCGAATGACATTATCGTGCGTCTCCTTGCAGAGCAGCCCCTCGCGCATGAGAGCCTCGCAGATCGGACGTGCCGGTCCATTCAACTCAATCGCCACCCACAGACCACGTCCGCGAATCTCGCGGATCTGCGGGCTGCGAATCTGACGGATGCGTTCGATCAGCAGCGCACCCAGCTCCGCAGAACGCTCTGCCAGCTTCTCTTCTACGATGACGCGCAGTGAGGCTCTCGCGATCGCGCAGGCCATCGGGTTTCCACCAAAGGTGCTGCCGTGATCACCAGGGTGCAGCACGCCCAGAATCTCGCGTGAAGCGAGCACCGCGGAGACAGGGTAGAAACCTCCGGCAAGCGCCTTGCCGACGATAAGAACATCAGGAGTGACGTTCTCGTGCTCACAGGCGAAGAGCTTGCCGGTGCGCCCCAGGCCGGACTGGATCTCGTCAGCGATGAACAGAACATTGTTCTCGCGGCAGACAGCGGCAGCCTCAGCGAGGAATCCGTCGGGCGGAATCAGAACCCCCGCCTCGCCCTGGATGGGTTCGACCAGGAAGGCTGCAGTGTTCGGTGTAATGGCCTCGCGCAGCGCCTTGGCATCGCCAAACGGAATCACCTTGAAGCCGGCCAGATACGGCCCGAATCCATCGCGGTACTGCTCCTCGGTGGAGAAGCTGATGATGGAGATCGTGCGGCCGTGAAAGTTATTGGCGCAGACGATGATCTCCGCCTTGCCTTCGGGAATTCCCTTAATCTTGTAGCCCCACTTGCGGGCAATCTTCAGTGCCGACTCCACCGCCTCGGTCCCGGAGTTCATGGGCAGGACCATCTCAAAACCAGTAAGCTCCGTAAGCTCCTTGTAGAAGAGAGGCAGCTGGTCGTTGCGGAAGGCACGCGAAGTCAGCGTGACGCGCTGCGCCTGCTCCTGCATCGCAGCGAGAATACGAGGGTGGCAATGCCCCTGATTGACCGCCGAGTACGCGGCGAGGAAGTCAAGGTAGCGCCGGCCTTCCACGTCGTAGATCCAGACGCCAGCGGCCCGCTCGACGACGACGTCAAGAGGCTTGTAGTTGTGTGCGCCGTAAGTATCTTCAAGCGCAATAAGATGAGAGGTTGCGGTAGTCCCGTCTTTCTGATCTTCCGTTGTGTCGCTGTGCAGAACTGAGCTTGCCATATCGACCGCCTGAACATGATCGAGAGCGATAGAAGTTTCTCTCTTTATCTCTCTATTATTCCACGGCCCTTCTAAAACCCGCGAAAGACGGGCAGTTTATGCATATCCGATGCATAAAAGAAAAACGCGCGGCCATAAAAGCCGCGCATTTCCTGCGATCGAATGAATAAATATTCGTTGTATACGAGCCTGCTTACTTGGCTGCCAAAGCAAGCTGCTCCTGATATTCCGCGTATGGGCCCTTGTGGTCGGTAATGTGGAAGTCGGTCGGGCCGCCCTCAAAATGCCAGATGCGGGTACCAACCTCATCGATCAGGTCCTCATCGTGTGTGACGAGGAAGACCGTGCCCTCATACTTCTGCAGAGCCTGGTTAAGGGCGTTGATGCTCTCAAGATCCAAATGGTTCGTCGGCTCGTCGAGGATCAGGATGTTCGGCTTCTGCAGCATCAGCTTGCAGAACAATAGGCGCGCAGCCTCGCCTCCTGAAAGTGCGTCGGTCTTCTTATTGCCCTCTTCGCCACGGAAGAGCATCTGCCCCAGAATGCCCCGGATATCCTCGCGGCTGGCCTGTGGATCGAACTGGTGCAGCCAGTCAGCGGCCGTCATGCCCAGTTGGATAGAGCCCTTGTGGTCCTGCGCAAAGTAGCCGATCTGCGCCTCATGGCCCCACTTCACCGTGCCCGAATCGAGAGCGGTCGGGTCGGACTCATCCAGACCGGCGTTGGCCAGCAGGGCCTTCAGCATCGTTGTCTTGCCCTGGCCGTTACGGCCAATCAACACAACCTTGTCTCCACGCATGACTGCCGCGTTGAAGTTGTGGATGACGTGCTCGGTCTTGCCGTCGGGCTGGGTGTAGGACTTGTTGATGCCCTCTATCTCCAGTACGTGCTTGCCAGAGGGGCGAAGCATGTCGAAACGAATGTAAGGGCGCTGAATGTTCGAACGCGCAAGCTCAGTCGTTGCCAGGCGTTCAACTTCCTTCTTGCGGGAATTCACCTGCGAGCTGCGGGTACCGGCGGAGAATCGCGCAATGAAGTCGTTCAGCTGCGCGATCTTCTTTTCACGCTGCTCGTTCTGGCTCTCGATGCGGGCACGAACCTGCGTCTTCTGCAGCACCATATCGTCATAACCACCGGTGTAGGTGATGATCGTCTCATAATCGATATCGGCGATGTGAGTGCAGACCGAGTTGAGAAAGTGGCGGTCGTGCGAGATCGTGATAACCGTACCGTTGTAGCGGTTCAGGAAATTCTCGAGCCAGTGAATTGAATCGAGGTCAAGGTAGTTCGTAGGCTCGTCCAGCAACAGCGCCTGAGGGTTTCCGAAGAGCGCTTGCGCGAGCAGAACGCGCACCTTCTGGCCGCCCTGCAGCTCGCTCATCTTGCGCTCGTGAACCTCGTCGGGGATGTCGAGCCCCTGGAGCAGAACGGCGGCGTTGGCTTCGGCCTCATAGCCGTCTTCGTCGCCGACGATGCCCTCAAGCTCACCCAGACGCGAGCCGTCCTCGTCGGTCAGCTCGGGCTTCTCGTAGATCCGCTCGCGCTCCTCAAGAGCCGCCCACAGGCCCTTGTTGCCCATGATGACGGTATCGATCACCCGGTAGGCGTCGAACTCGTACTGGTCCTGCTTCAGGACGCCGATCTTTTTCGGGCGTACAACAGTTCCCTTCTGGGCATCGATCTCGCCCGTAAGGACCTTCATAAACGTTGACTTGCCCGCCCCGTTCGGCCCTGTCAGACCGTAGCGGCGACCCGTGGTAAAGGTGACCGAAACATCCTCAAAGAGGAGCTTCGAACCATAGCGCATAGTGACATTGGAGACAGAAATCATCACCTTAATTCTCTCATGTCCGGCGTTCTTAAACGCTAGCTGAAGAGCCGACCGCGCGCGGATCATAACGACGCATCCGCATGAATTTGCTGAGATTTTGCAGAAATTCGATCAACCGCATCCCAATAGAAGCAGTTAGGAGCACTGCTAATCCGCCTCAGGAGCGGCCTTACGCTCAGGAAACTCAATCCCCGCGCTGTTTACGCAAGAGCCTGGACAGGCAGCTCTGCCTTCTATCTGGTTGCCATCCTCTCAGCTTTGGCTGCCGCAGCCGCACGGTTCGTTGCAGCATATCGGTATATCGGGAATCCGCGGGTCGAGTATGGTCTGCTTCATCTTCCGGTAGCATTCCTTCAGATTGCGATCTTCGCCGCGGCTCTTGGGCTGGCGTACCGCTGGTATCTCTACCGGGAACCACGGCAGCCGCTCTCGTCCAGGACACTGCCACCGCCTCCGCTCTTCTCGCAGACACTCCTGCTCTCTGGATCAGGATGGACCAGGGCGGCTACAGCATACTTTCGACGGAAGAAATTCAAAAACTTCAATCGCTCCGTCACTAAGGACTTTTTTCAACACAAAGGCGATGCAAGCGGATCATTATAAAAATAAAAGAGGATTCGCCTGCATCGCCCCATAGCGCTTATTTAGCGCCCTCCGCGATTCGGACGCGAACCGGAGCGAGCCTTGCTGCTGGCACGACCTGACGGGCCACTTGGCCTTCCGCCAGGCCCTCTCCGTCCCTTGCGACGTGCACGAGGGCCGTTGTCTCCGCCGTTTGCGGATGCGCCTGGCTGCCCGTTTGCGTCGCCACGCCAGGACCGGGTCTCAAGCGCCAACAACGCCTCGAGGCCTGAAGCTGCCTGGTTGACGATCCCTGAGGATCTAACAATGGAATTCAGATCTACCGGCTTGTTGCGCTCCTCTTTCTCAAGATTCTTGTCGGCCTCGCGCCACTCGAACTTGATCTTCAATTCGCGCTCCAGCTTGCGTGCGTCGTGACGCTCTTGCGGCATGACAAACGTCGTAGCCACGCCCTTAGCGCCCGCTCGCCCGGTACGGCCGATGCGGTGCACGAAGTCTTCACTCGCATTCGGCAGATCGTAGTTGACGACATGCGCAATGTCAGAGATGTCGATACCCCGCGCTGCAACGTCGGTCGCCACCAGCACGCGGTGCTTTCCGGTAGCAAAGCCCTTCAGAGCAGAACTGCGCTGGGATTGCGAGCGATCTCCGTGAATCGCGTTCGTATCGTGCCCAAGCTTTTCGAGCTTGCGCGAGATACGGTCAGCACCGTGCTTCGTACGCGAGAAGACCAGGAAGGTTCCCTGCTCCTCTTGAAGCATCTGGTTGAGCAGGCCAAGCTTCTGGTCCTGCATCACCGTATAGACGCGCAGTTCCACGCGATCCGACGGCTTCGATGTGGTGCCGATCTCAATACGAACCGGGTTCTTCACGTAGTCGCGCACGACCTCCTGGATGTTGGCATCCAGAGTCGCGGAGTAGCACATCGTCTGCCTTCCCTTGGGAATGGCGGAGACAATGCGGCGAATCGGCGGCAGAAATCCCATATCGAGCATGCGATCGACCTCATCGAGGACGAACATGTCGACATGCGACAGATCGATCTGGCGCCGGCGAAGATAGTCCTCAAGACGGCCAGGAGTAGCAACCACCAGCCTTGGGCCACGATTGAGATTCTCAAGCTGCGTGTTCTCAGAGAGCCCACCGCAGACGAGCACGGCGTCGTGCTTCATGCCGGGCATCAGCTTGTAGTAGCTCTCAAGCACCTGCATTGCAAGCTCGCGGGTGGGCAGCAGAATCAGCGCGCGGATCGGGCTGCGCTTACCCCGTGTGCTCGGGGCGGACGTGGCGTCCAGCCGCTCCAGCATCGGAACAAGGAAGCTCAGAGTCTTACCGGTTCCAGTCGATGCTGTCGCCAGAATGTCCCGGCCCTCGAGGGCTGGAGGAATCGCTCCAGCCTGAACCGGCGTCGGGGTTACAAAGCCAGCGTCTGTCAGGCGCTTCTTGAGCGCGTCCGAGATGTTGAAGTCTGTAAAAACGGGTGAGTTGCTGGAATTGTTTGCGGTAGTCGAATCCAGCTGCTGAGGTACTTCTAAAATTGTCGTCAAAATAATCCTTAAGTAAGGCCGCAAGCGATGCGGTGTGCCTGGAGAATGCAGAACGATGCGAAGACGCATCATGGATTCCGGGGTTATCAGCTTGCCCTGCTTCGGGCGTACGCTGCTGCACGGCGAGAAAGGTCACCATTGACCTTCCGTCCAAGCCAGAGCAACCAGCGCATTCTATCCTGAAAATTAACAGAAAGGGCGCGGGGAGTAAGCTTCACGGTCTCTGGCCAGCCCGAATCCATCCGGGGCGTCCCGTAAAGCAGATGAGGACGAAATCTTTCTCGCCTTCTTTTTGAGGATATCACAACTCCGGGAAGCGGAGCCGCCGAATCTCTGCCCGCGCCGCCCCGGGAAAAACAGAAGTGGCGCAGCTCACCGGCCACGCCACTTCAGATTCATTAAGGGGTCGGTTTAGATATGACAGCTCACCATTCCACGCTTCTCCAGGTAGCGCTGGTGGTACTCCTCAGCCTTCCAGAACACCTTCGTTGGAAGTACCTGGGTAGCGATGGCATTGCGGTACGTGCCTGATGCGTTTAACTCAGCGATCTTCTCTCTCGCTTCTGCAAGCTGTGCTTCGCTGTGGGTGAAGATCACACTGCGGTACTGCGTACCCACGTCCGGGCCCTGCCGATTGACCTGTGTGGGGTCGTGCATCGCGAAGAATGCATCCAACAGCTTCTCGTATGTAATTCGTGAGTTGTCAAACGTAACCTGAACAACCTCCGCATGGCCGGTGCGGTCTGTACACACATCCTGGTAACTCGGCCGCTCGAGGTCTCCGCCTTCGTAGCCCGCCGTTGTATCGAGTACTCCAATAATTTCATTGAACTTTGCTTCTGCACCCCAGAAGCATCCTGCACCAAATGTAGCCTTCTCGATTGCCACTG
This sequence comes from Edaphobacter sp. 12200R-103, assembly GCF_010093025.1. Classification (GTDB taxonomy): domain Bacteria; phylum Acidobacteriota; class Terriglobia; order Terriglobales; family Acidobacteriaceae; genus Edaphobacter. Next base: position 2,344,490 of record NZ_CP048114.1, read on the forward strand.
TTACTGACTCCTTTGCTGCACACTGCGACTTGCCTGTGATGCGACTGACTTACCACCTCGTTGCAGTCGGACGACACCTATTGGATGCTCTTATCGACCGGTTTGTCATCCCCCGGATGATGAATAGCGGGAGTAATTCTGGTCGCTTATAACCGGAGCTGTCAATGCCACGTGACTATCTTTCGATAGCCGGAAGATAGTTCTCTCCCGAAGGGAGCACCGCCCGCCATCGAACCCCTCATGGCTTGCATGGCCTGCACCTTATCAGGATCTTAATTTTGTGGAAATCAGCCCCGCCGGCCCTCGGTCCTCGGGACCGGACGTTGCTTCTTCTTCGGAGGAACAGGCTTTTTGAGCTGGGCGAACTCCGGAACCCTCTGCTTCGGCGTGACCTTCAGGCCATGTGCGGCTCTCTCTAGAGCCATCACCTCTCCCTGCGTCAGCTCACGATACTCCCCGGGAGGCACATCGAGCCGCAGAGCGCCATAGCCGATTCGGCGGATCTTCTCCACATGATGCCCAACCTCCTCGAACATCTTGCGGATCTGCCGGTTTCGGCCCTCCGTCAGGGTAAGCTCAAACCACGGATTATCCCCGCCCCTCACCTGCTCGATCTTTGCCGGCGATGTAAGAACGCGATCCCTGCGACCGCTGCGCACCTCGTTCAGGCGGCCGCGATCGATCATAATGCCCCGGCGAAGCTGATCGACCGCCTCCTGCGACGGTGCCCCGGCTACCTTCACGAGGTAAGTCTTCTCCACGCCTGCTGCAGCCTTTGACAGCTTGTTGGCCAGTCCCCCATCGTTCGTCATCAGCAGCAGGCCCTCAGAGAGATAATCGAGGCGCCCGACCGGGTAGAGACGCACGGAATCCCCATGAGGCCCACGCTTGCTGGCCATCAGCTCAACGACCGTGGGACGTTTCTCCGGATCGGAGAGCGTGGTGACATAGCCTCGCGGCTTGTTCAGCATGTAGTAGCGGCGCTGCTCTTTTCCATGCAGCAGTTTGCCATCGACGCGAATGTGATCCCGGTCGGCGTCCGCACGGGTTCCCAGCTCGGTGACGACCTTGCCATTGACCTGGACCCGTCCCTCCAGAATGAGCTGTTCCGCCTTGCGACGGCTCGTCACTCCCGCTCCCGCAAGGATCTTCTGCAGGCGTTCGCCCCTCTGTTCGGTCGGTTCGGTCATCCCTCCATTATCTCCTGAACGGGCTGACTCCGCTTCCTGGGAGAACAAGTTCCCACCTACTCGGCGGGTTCCTCCACAAGATCACTGCTCTCGCCCTGCACAGGCTCTTCTGTCGCTTCAGCCCCTATGCTCTCAGGCTCATCGTCGGGAAGCTGATCGTCGAGCGGATCATCGACCGGGTCGGGGCTGCCGTCGGCCTGCGGAAGATGCGTATGCCGCTCTGGTTCCAGTTCCTCGGCGCTCTCCGGTGCATGATGCTCCGGCGCCGGCTCCATAGGAATCTCCTCCTGTTCGGCCAGTTCTCCCGCCATCTTCTCGAACTCCTCGATCGAGGGCAGTTCGTTGATGTCCTTCAGCCCGAAGCGCAGAAGAAAGTCCTTCGTCGTTTTATAGAGAATTGGCCGTCCGATGACCTGCTTGCGTCCCGCAGTCGTCACCAGCTTACGGGCCATCAACGAACCCAGCACGCCGCCCGAGTCGACCCCACGAATCTCCGACACCTCCGGCGCCGTAATCGGCTGCTTATAGGCCACAACTGCCAGCGTCTCCAGTGCCTGCAGCGAGAGCTTCAAGGGCGGCTTGAGCGACTTTACAAAACCCCGCACCGCGTCGTGATACTCCGGCTTGGTGGCCATGCGATAGCCGCTTGCAACCTCACGAATCTCCAGGCCGCGATGATCGTTAGCGTACTCGACAATCAGCTGGTCGAGAATGGAGCGGAAGTACTCGCGCAGTTTCCGGTTTCTCTCCTTCTCCTCCTTCGCCTCTCGCGCGGACTGCCGTCCGGGAGTCTCGGCCTCCTCCTCATCCTGAGAAGACTCGGTAGCAGCTGCGGTGGCAACTTCTTCCGGAAAAGATCCCATCTCCTGATGGGACTCCGCCGCTTCGGTGACAGGCTCGGCCCCTCCCTCCGGCCCGGGGGCAGAGGCATCGTCAGGAGACGTCTCATCCGAGTCGACAATCTCTTCGTTCAAACCCTCTACATCGGTATCACGTGCGTCGTTCGCTTCAGAGGAACTCTCGTCGCTGTTCTGCTCCTCTCCCTCCAGGGCAAGCGCCTGTTGGGCCTGCGCAATCTGGTCAAGCTCGGCCTGGGCCTCCTGGCCGAGCAGGCCCATCAGCTGGGAAAGGGTCACCGGTTCTTCCGATGCGTAAATGACGGCTTCGATCTTTGCTTTGAGGCTCATTGCCTACGAGTGTATAAGAAGGCCGCCCCGCCAGAGCATCCAGCAGAAGGAGCATTCGGGACGCGTTTTGCACAGTGGAAGAGATAAAGTGAGCGTTTCCCCACCCGGAATACGTGTGCCAGGAGAGCAGTCCTCACCGCAGCTCGCTTATTGGCACGGCTTCAGCCGTGCCAATGGGTTTTGTCCCGGAAAGCAACTTTAGCCACTGAGGTCAGCGCTGCCTGGAGCTAACCCGCCACCTATTTCACCAGCAAATTGAACAGCCAGTACAGGCCTCCAGCAAGGACGGCCGCAGCCGGAAGCGTAAAGACCCATGCCAGGGCAATATCGCGCAGCGTCGCCGCCTGCAGGCCGCTCTTGTTGGCGGCCATCGTCCCGGCCACGCCCGACGAAAGTACGTGGGTCGTGCTGACCGGTAACCCGTACCCATCCGCCGCGAGGATGGTCGCCATCGCCACCAGTTCGGCCGAGGCGCCCTGCGCGTACGTCAGGTGAGTCTTGCCGATCTTCTCGCCGACCGTCACCACGATTCGCTTCCACCCAACCATCGTTCCCAGTCCCAGGGCCAGAGCAACCGCTACCTTCACCCACGAAGGAATGAACTTCGTAGAACGGTCCAGAAAGCCCTTGTAGTTTCCGAAGACCTTTTTATCGTGGTCGGAGATGTTGCTGGGGCCATACTTCGGCAACAGGCGCATCGTCTCGCTTACAAGGTACATCTGGTTGCGAACGTTGGCCTGCATATTGGCGGGCACGCGCCCAAGGTCGCCGTAGCGGGTGACCTCGTTCTGAATATCGTTGATCATCTGCCGCATTGCCAGCATGGTATCCGGCTGAAATTGATGCGTAGAAACAAAATGCTCCAGCTCCTGGCCGGAATCCGCCACGACGGCATTCGGATCGAGATAATGCGAAACAGCATCCGAGGTCTGCTGCGAGACCGCCACAAAGGTCTGAACCTGGGACCGGGTGACGGCATGGTTCAAAGCATAGGCGGTTGGTACGGTGCCCACCAGAATCAGCATGATCAGCCCCATTCCCTTCTGGCCGTCATTGGATCCATGGGCAAAACTGACACCGGTGCAGGTGAGGACCAGCAGCGCGCGAATATAGAAGGGCGGCGGCTCCGTACCTTTCGGAGCCTCATAAAGACGCGGATCGCGCAGCAACAGCTTGAACAGCCCAAACAGCACTGCCGCGCCCAGAAATCCAACCAGCGGGGAAAACAGCAGCGCCTTGAAGACCTTTGTCACCTGCTCCCAGTCCACGCCGCTCACGCCGCTGGCGCCGTGCAACATCTGGTTGGTGATGCCGACGCCGATAATGGAGCCGATCATGGTATGTGAGCTGGAGGCAGGCAGGCCGCGCCACCAGGTAGCGAGATTCCACAGGATGGCCGCCACCAGCAGCGCAAAGACCATGGCGAAGCCCGATCCCTTGCTGACCTTCAGGATCAGCTCGACAGGCAGCAGCGTAATCACCGCATACGCTACTGCTCCCGAGCTGGTGAGCACGCCGACAAAGTTCCAGAGCCCCGACCAGACGACCGCGATATGAGGCTCCAGAGAGTGTGTATAGATCACCGTCGCAACCGCATTCGCCGTGTCATGGAAGCCGTTGACAAACTCAAACCCAAGGGCGATCAGCAAAGCGATTCCCAGCAGAAAGTAGGGAAAGATCGAACCGGTGTGGGCGAACGACAGGTCCTTTGCAAGCTGGCTGACGATGTAGCCAAGCCCACACACCAGCAACAAGCCAAAGAGGACAGCTCCAACTTTACCGGGGGAGGACTTTTTCAGCTTTTCGTCGAGAAGAGAACCTGGAAGCGTGGCTGGCGTCGCCATAAATCGTCACCTTGAGATGGATTCGGGCCCGTGGTCAGTGACGCTGAGCATAGGACGGCTCTGCGAACAGAATGTAAAAACCGGGTAAAGAAATCGACTTTAGTAGCCAGCGCTAACCCGGCGGCTCGGGACTATTTCCAGTCGTCCCTGGCCTGTTGCTGGTCCGCAAAGACCTGATCGAAGTTTTCGGCTTTCTTGATGAGGATGTCTCCCTGTACAACCGGCTGGTAGAACAGAACCGCCTGCAGACGCACCAGCTCCAGCATCGCCAGGAACATGCAGATCAGCGCCCGCTCCGTATGCGTGTTATGCAGCAGCTTCCTCAGCGAGACCGCCTTGTCTTCCATCACCAGGCGCCGCTTCACATAGTCAATCATCTGTGCGACTGTGACCGACTCCTCGTCGACATCCAGCACGGGACGCTTGCGCAGCCGCCCCAGAATGTCCTGGAAGACACGAACCAGATCCACAGTGTCCGCCGCAATCTCCCGCTCGGCGTCTGCCGAATCGCGAAAATCCCGTATCCCCGGATTCGTCCAGGTCGCTTCCTCAATCTGCTGCTTCTGCATCAACATCTGGGCCGCGGCCTTGAAGCGTTCATGCTCCAGCAGCCGCTCCACCAGCTCACGACGTGGATCCTCCGCCTCGCCTCCGGCCACGTCACTGGGATCGCGAGGAAGCAGCATCTTCGACTTGATATGAATCAGCAGCGAAGCCGTGTAGATGAACTCCCCCGCGGCGTCCACATCCGTCTGTTGCAGCTTATGTGTGTACTCCAGAAACTGTTCAGTAATCCGCGCGATAGGGATATCGTAGATGTCGATATTCTGCTTCCGGATCAGGTCCAGCAGAAGGTCGAGCGGGCCATCGTAGACCTGCCCCACGATCACCGAAAACGGCGACTGCGATGCCTCTTCCTTCTCCCTGTCCTTCTCCTTTGCCTGCCGCTTCGGCTCCGGCGCTGGAGCAGGCACAGGATGCTTCAGCGCAAACGGTTCCTGCGCTTGCGGCTCCTGCGCGGTCTCTTCATGAGGCGTCAGAGCTTCCTGCTCTGTCGCTTCATAAACCTTCGGCGTTGCATTGTCAGGATGAAGAGTTTCGTCGGTCATAAGGATGAAAGGCCCACCGCATCGCGGACTTCCTGCATGGTCTGGTTCGCCCGCTTTGCGGCGCGTACCGCCCCCTGCCGGAGAATCTCTTTTACTTCAACGAAGTTCGCCTCATAGTGACGGCGGCGTTCCTGGATGGGAGCCAGATGCGCGACAATCGCATCCGCCACCCAGCTCTTGCACTCGATACAACCAATACCTGCAGTCGTACAGCCCTCGCGAGCCTTCTGCTGTGTCTCTACGCTCGAAAACACCCTGTGCAGGTCGAAGACAGGGCAGACATCGGGATTGCCTTTATCTTCACGGCGCACGCGAGCAGGATCCGTCACCATCGTCTTCAACTTCGCCCGAATCTCCGTCTCGGGATCAGACAGCAGAATCGTGTTCTTGTAGCTCTTGGACATCTTTCGCCCGTCGGTACCCGGTAGCTTGGGAGAAGGCGTCAGCAGCACATCCGGTTCTGGCAGAATCTCATGGCGGCCAAAGCCGGTCAGTTTCTTGGTCTGCTGCGCCGCTTCATAAAGTTCATGCGCAGAAAAGGTCGTCCTGGTCTTGTCTCCGGAAAGTTTTCGTGCTTTTTCCTGGATGGCGCCCATCTCCCATGGTGCCGCATCCGGCGCAAGAAAAAAATCCCCAGGGAAAAACTGGTTGAAACGCCGCGCAATCTCTCGAGTCAGCTCGACATGCGCAATCTGATCGGCTCCCACAGGAACATAACGGGGCTTATAAAGCAGAATGTCCGCACTCTGCAGCAGAGGATAGCCAAGGAACCCAAAGGTCGCCAGGTCCTTCTCCTTCAGCTGCTCCTGCTGATCCTTGTAGGTTGGCACCCGCTCCAGCCAGCTAAGGGGAGTAATCATGCCTAACAGATCGTTGAGCTCAAAGTGCGCCTTTACGTCGCTCTGGATAAAGATCGTGCAGACCTCAGGATCCAGTCCTGCGGCCAGAAAGTCCAGGATGACCTCGTCAACGTTCTCCCTCAGCTTGGCTGTGTTCGCATAGTCTGTCGTCAGCGCGTGGAAATCCGCGATAAAGAAGTAGCACTCATACTCGTGCTGCAGCTTCACCCAGTTGTAGAGCGCACCCATGTAGTTGCCCAGGTGCAGCTTTCCTGTAGGCCGCATACCGCTCAAAATCCGTGGCCGTGTCGTCGAAGAGGTGGGTTCGGTCATGATTCTCAACTAGTGATGATACGGGAAAGCTCCCGCGGAGGCAGTATCGGCAGCATATGTGATTCCTTCTTGTGAAGTGTCATCCTGAGCGGAGCGCAGCGGAGTCGAAGGATCTGCGGTTTGATGATTGCCGATGAATTTTACCCGATCAGCACCGACTCGCCTTCCATCGCAGCAACCCTCCCGCTAAAGCGCCGCCAGGATACCGTCAAACGCCGACTGCAGCGGGTAGAGAAAGACGCGGAAGATGAACCCTCCAGCCAGCAGCATAAAGATCCACAGCGCCAGCATCCCCATGCGGTCATAAAGCTGCAGCGCGTTGTACGGAAGAAAGTGACGCAGAATCCGGCTTCCATCCAAAGGAGGAAATGGAACCAGATTGAACACAAACAGCAGCAGGTTGATCAGGATGATGAAGTAGAGCAGCAGCGCTACGGGAAACAGCGCCGGCAGATTCTCCGTGGAGACACCGGGATAATGCATCGCCAACGCCATGGCCGTGAAGACCGCCACTGCTCCGCCGGAGACAAAATGCTTGATCAGCAGCAGCAGAATCAGCGCCCCTGTCGCCAGCAGAAGATTGCTTGCCGGTCCCGCCAGGGTCACCAGAATGTCGTCCCGCTTGTAGTTCTTAAAGTTCCGCGCCGTCACCGGAGTTGGCTTCGCCCAGCCGATCAGCGGCCAGTGATAGACCAGGGCAATCAAAGGCATCAGCACCGAGCCGAAAAGGTCCAGATGCTTCAGCGGGTTCAGCGTCACACGGCCCAGCATCCGGGCCGTAGGATCGCCCAGCCGCCATGCCACCCAGGCATGCGCGCACTCATGAACGCTAAAGGCCAGTACGAGCGCAAACACCTGGAAGAGTATGAGAATGACGTTCTGATCCATCTCCCTAGCTTAAAGGATCAACCTTTGCAGAAGGAAATCAATGCCGCAGCAAGCTGAGTCTTAAGTTCCACTTCATTCACAGGCATCATCACCCCGTCATTCTGAGCCGAAGGCGAAGAATCCCTGTATTTCGCCCGAACCGACATGACTCTCCATCCGAAGCCTCATTTCGACCGGAGCAGGACAGCCTCACTTTCGAGCGCAGCGACGAAATCCGCCTCTCAACCGAAACCGAACCCACCTAAGCAGACTGGCCCTTCCCCCGCTTCACCTTCGCCGGAATCCCCACCGAGACAACGTCAGCCGGAACAGCCTTCGTCGCCAGCCCCATCGCTCCCAGCATCGCATTCTCGCCGACATTTGCTCCTGCCAGCACCGTTGCGTGATAGGTAATTCGCGCCCGCGGCCCCAGTTCCGTCAGCTTGTTGGTCACATCGGCCTGAACGTTGATGTCATGAGTGTGCGAATAGATATTTGCGTAGTCCGAGACGCTTGTCCCCTCGCGCAGAATGATCCCCCCGCGATCGTCCAGCAGCACATTCCTGTGGATGGTGCAGTTGTCCTCGATGGTGAGGTTGTACCCGTAGGTGAACTCCACATTGTGAAAGATCTTCACGCCCTTTCCCATGGACTTGAAGATGTGATGCCCCAGCATGCAGCGGAACCGGAAACCCAGCCAGTGATTCAGCCCCAGCGGAGATCGATCGAACATCTGCCAGAACCAGATCAACGGCTTGCGGATCGCATATTTCTCCGCATCGATGTCGCCGTAGTACTCCGGCTCGAGCGTTACATTGCGAGGATCGAAGCACTCCATCTGCGCATGACTTGCAAGCTCGCTGGTCAGCGTGGCCGGCGTACGTCCTCCGTGGGGCCTTCCCAGATACATCTGGTAAAGCTCATCGCGCACAATCTCCGACCGGCGGTCAACAGACTGGTGCCGCGTGAATTCGTCGTTCAGCTGCGCCAGCCAACGGCGAAAAGTGGACTCCGCCTCGGCTGTCGGCTTCAGTTCGCGATAGGTGTACTGAGGCATGGCTTCTCTCTTTCTCAATGCAGCTCTGACTTGGATGCATGGATGCGCCACAAACACTTGCATGTTAACGCATGGCTTCAGCCGCGCCACAAACACTTGCATGTTAACGCATGGCTTCAGCCGCGCCACAAACACTTGCATGTTAACGCATGGCTTCAGCCGCGCCACAAACACTTGCCTTGTTAAGGGCATGGCTCATGGCTTCAGCCGTGCCGCAAACACTTCCTTCTGGAAGGCGGCTTTAGCCGCTGAGGTCGCCGCATCACCACCTTCTCTTCGCGGAAGTCTCCCCAGCCCAGCTTATTCGATGGCGAAGACAGCATAGATCGTGGCCATCTTCTCCACTTCCCGCGGATTGATCGCCAGCGGCTGAACCTTTTCCATCGCAGGCGCCGCCGCCATCGCGCGGAACATGGGCCGGGGACCGCTGGGCTGAACCTCATTACTGGCATACAGCAGTGAACCCAGCTTGGCGTTCAAACTGGTCGCCATCTGTTCGGCCTGGTCGTGCGCACGCTTCAGAGCCTTGGCTGCAGCCTGCGTCTCGGGCGCATTCTCGTCCTTGAAGCCCCAGTCGATCTGACCCGACTGATTCGCGCCGGCCTTCACCGCTACATCCAGCGCCTTTGCGGCATCATCCGCATTCATCTTGATCGTCCAGCTTTGTGTCACTTGAAACTGCCTCTGCGCCTTCTGGGCCTCGGTCAGCTTGTCGAGCTGGTAGTTCTGGACGGGCGCAACCTGCTGGCTCTCGCTCTGGATGGACTCCTTCGGAACACCTGCGCCGGTCAGCGCCTTCACAATCCCATTGGACAGCTTCGAGCCATTCGCATACGCCGTATTGCTATCAGGACCATAGGCGATAAAGCCCACATGCAGCGTCGCCTGATCGGCAATCGCCGTAACTTTGTCCGTTGCCGTAATGGCGATCGTCCGGTTCTCTTTATTGACCTGAATGGTCTGGGCCTGGCTCGAGAAAGTAAGGCCAGTCAATACAAGGCTGAGGGTGGCAATGCGAAATCGCGTCATTGTTCTTCTCCTGTCCTGTTGATGAGATCGGCAAGCGTCTGCCTGTGCTTCTCTTTAATTGCACGCTTCTGTTTCGGATCGGGCAAAATGCGTTCCGGCGGCGGCTGCCCTACGCGCTCACGCGCGTTTGCCTTGGCGGCCTTTACTGCTGAGAAAACCTGTTTCTTCGCCTTGCTCATCTGCCTGCACCGTAAGCCTCTGTCAGTCTACGTGCGAGGCCCTCTGAGATTATGCAATACTCTTGTACTTATGGTCTGGTAACTGCCGGACCGCACGTGGGTTTGCAGTCCTCAAAAAACCGACCGCAAACCAAAGAGGTGCAGGATGGAAGAACGGGATTTTTTCGAGGAGCGTCCGGAGCAGAGGACCCACACCATGACCTGCCCGCACTGCGGACAGCAAGGAGAATACGAGCTCGGCTGGATCGTGCGAAGAAAGAAAAGTCAGCTGCCCCGCGGGGCCGACGAGCGCGACCGCGCACGCTTCGCCAAGGCCCAGAGCTACATGGTGCGCCGCGACGATATGGTCGGCTGCAAGAATATCCGCTGCCGCAAGCGGTTCGAAGTCGCCGGCATTCAGTCCGTAGCCTTCCTCTAGAGCGCTTCCTGCAAGCGCGAAATCGGAAGCAAGCTGTCACCCTGTTCCAGGAACCGTCATTCTGAACCGGAGGCGAAGAACCCCTGTATTTTGCTCGCAGCGCCACCAGCTCTCCCGCGAAGGACAGGAATACTCGCGATTGTTCGATCTCTTAAATGGAGGAACAATCATTCAGCTACCTTTCCAGCCGGTAAACGGACTGCCGCTCGCCTTATCGGACAGAAAGAACAAACCGCCGCAATGCTCTATGGTTTAATAGAGCAGAAGCTGCTGCCCCATCGGCGGTGCTTCCCGCGAACCGTAACAAAATGCAGGGAGACTGGAAAGAGAATCATGGCTAACACACTGCTGCCCATCGAAGAACGGAATCTGACCCCCGACGAAGTCGAACATCTGGACAGGCGCCGCCGTCGCGGCCAGCTCTTCCTGACCATCGGCTTTCAGTGCCTCATCGTCTTCTTCCTTGTGACGATCTGGGCCGGTCAGGACTTCACGCTCTCGCCGGGTCTGGCGCACCCCATGGTCTATTGGGACGCCCTTACAGGTGTGCTCTCCATCATCTTCCTGGTGGCTGGCGTCCGTCTGCGCCGCGGATCGAACGAGTTTCTCAGCTACTAGCCTCATCGGTACGCTCCGGTCTCGCCGGCCCTCGAAAGATTGTTCGAAAGAGCGAACAGCCAGTCCTCACGACGGCCTGTTCGCAGACAGGTTCGGATGATTCCAGGGAAGCTCCCTTCGATGGCTCTACCCCCTACCTTCGCGAGCGCCATGCTCCTGTTGCCAGACGAAGACCTCAGATTCTCGGGCTCCCTTGCGGAGCCCGGCGCATTTAAGTCAGTCGAGACAGGCCTTCTAGTCGTAGGAATTCTTCTCTCCACCGGACTCTTCTTCTGGCGCTTCGCCCCCATCCTCAGCATCATCCTGCGCTCCAGGAAGGACACAAGCTACACGCTGCGCCCTCTCGGCCAGCGCATCTGGACCTTTTTCTCCGAGGTTCTTTGCCAGTCGAAGGTCATACGCCAAAGGCCGCTTCCCGGTCTGGCCCACGCCTTCGTCTTCTGGGGATTCCTTGCCTTCGCCCTCGTCAGCCTGAACCACATCGCCCTGGGGTTCGGCATGGGATTCCTGTCCCCCACCGGCGCGGCAGGCCGCTTCTACTTTTTCTTCGCCGCCGTCTGGGCACTGTTAGTTGCGGTCTCGATCACCGCGCTCTTTATTCGGCGCTTTTTCGTCCGGCCAGTCTGGCTTGGCCAGAAACTCTCCTATGAGTCCGGCGTGATCGCCTTCCTGATCTTCCTCCTCATGGTGAGTTACCTGGGGGCCTTTTTCGTTCAGGACGGCAGTACAGCGGTCCATCTGCTGTGGTGGACCCATACCCTGACCCTTTTGGTCTTTCTTCCTCTGATTCCTCACACGAAGCACCTTCACCTGGTGCTCAGCCCCGTAACCGTCTTCCTTAAGAACGGTGGTTACGCCCAGATCCCTCCTCTAGCGGGAGATGAGGACTTCGGACTGGTCGCCGGAAAGGATATCACCCAGCTCATCTCGCTCCAGACCTACAGCTGCGTGGAGTGTGGCCGGTGCACGGAGCACTGCCCCGCCTCAACAACCGGCAAGGTTCTCAATCCAAAAGAGATCATCCTCGGGCTGCGTACTTACCTGAACGGGTTCGGGCCTCAATCGGACTCTCCCCTGCTTACTGAATCTCCCGTCACTTCTCCGGACAATCCTCCTGCAAATTATCTGAGCATGGAGGCTGCCTTTGAGTGCACGACCTGCGGGAGCTGCGAGTTCCAGTGCCCGGTGGGGATTCAGCATGTGCCTGTAATAGTTGGGCTTAGGCGGGGAGCTACGAATACCGGAGCCTGGGAGGACGACTACGGGACGAAGCTCTTTCTCGCCCTCGAAAAGAACGGCAATGCTCTCGGGCTAAGCTCTCTTGAGAGGGATAAGTTCCTTCAGAAACAGGGTTTCCCCATCTTCGATGGCACCCAGGAGTACTGCCTGTGGCTGGGCTGCATGGGGAGCTACGACCCGAAAGGCCGTGAGATTATCGCCGACTTCGCCCGGGTCATGCAGCACCTGGGGACCAACTTCGGCGTCCTCAAAAAGGAGAAGTGCACAGGAGACCCCGCGCGGCGGCTGGGGAACGATCTCGTCTTCCAGAATCTGGCCGAAGCGGGGCTGAAGAGCTTCGAGGCAGCCAAGGTCAAAAAGATCGTTACGATCTGCCCGCACTGCGTGCGCACCATCGCGACCGACTGGAGGGAGTTCGGCATCGCGCCAGAGATCGAGCATCACTCCGAGTTCATGGCGCGGCACAAAGACCAGTTGTCTGAGGATAAGTGGAAGGTTCCATCGATCGTATATCACGACCCTTGTTACCTCGGACGATACAGAGGTATCTATGAAGAACCTCGCACAATTGTCGAACAAAGTGGATTCATAATCGAAGCTTCGCGTTCGCGCGAACGTAGCTTCTGCTGCGGAGCAGGTGGGGGGCTCGCTTTTCTCGGCGAAGAAGCCGGGGAGCGGGTAAGCCACGTCCGCGCCAAAGAACTAACGGATACTGGCGCTCAGATAATCGCTACCGCCTGTCCTTTCTGCAATACGATGTTCCGCGATGCACTGACTGCCGTCTCAGAGCATCCACCGCAGTTGCTGGATATCGCGCAGCTTACCGCCCGTGCCCTGCCAGCATCGCAACCAGCAGCAAACCAGTCACCGGAATCAGGAGGAGCGCAGTGAAGATCGTCGTAGCCATCAAACAGGTGCCGGAACGTGATGCTCCCATTCGCATCGCTGCAGACGGCCGATGGATCGAAGAGGGTGACCTGAACTACACCATCAACGAGCCGGACGCCTACGCGCTCGAAGAGGCGCTACAGTTCAAGGAGAAGCAAGGGACGGGAGAGGTCGTCGTCATCTCCGCCGGTCCGGAGCGCGTGCAGAGCACCCTGCGTGAGGCGCTGGCCAAAGGAGCCGATCGGGCGATCCATATCGAGTGTGACGATCCGGGCTCGCGCGATACGCTCGGCGTCGCGCAGATTCTGGCAGAGGCGATCAGGGCCGAATCCCCCGACCTGATCCTGACGGGCCTGCAGTCCGACGATCTTGGGCTGGGGCAGACAGGAGTGGTGCTTGCCGAGTTGCTCGGCATACCACACGCCACCATCATCATGCAGATCGAGCCCACCGCCGGCGGCCTGAAGGTCAAGCGCGAGCTCGAGGATGGATGGTTTCAGCACCTGGAGATGCCCCTGCCCGCGCTGCTGACGATGCAGTCCGGCGGAAACAAGCTGCGATATGCCACGCTGATGGGGATCAAGAAGGCGAAGACGAAGGAACTGAAGTCCGTTCCTGCAGCGACGTCGGCCAGCGGACCTGCCGTGTCGCTCGAGCGCGTGTATCTGCCGGAGAAACAGAAGAAGACCGAGATGCTGACCGGCTCCCCGCAGGAGATTGCCGCAAAGATCGTCGAGAAGCTGAAGTTTGAGGTGAGGGTGCTATGAGCGGAGTGCTTGTCGTTGTAGAGCAGCGCGGCGGCGCCTGGAACCGGATGAGCTTCGAGACGCTTGCAGCGGGTCAGCAGCTGGCGGCGAAGCTGGGCTCGGAGTGCTCGGCAGCGATACTGGCAGCGGATTCTTCCCCGCTTCTGCCCGAGCTGCGCTCGAAGAACCTCAAAAAGGTCTTCGCGGTCGAGCACAATCTACTGGCGAACTACACCGCCGATGGCTACGTTGCGGCGCTGAAGCAGCTGATCCAACGGGAGCAGCCTGACTTTGTGCTCTTCCCTCATACCTACCAGGTTCGCGATTATGCTCCGGCACTGGCGACCCGCTTCCAGCAGGTTCTGATCAGCGACGTAATCGGGTTCCGGGAGGCTGGCGAAGGAGGATCTCCGGTCTTCGTCCGTCAGCTGATGCAGGGCAAGCTGAATGCGGACTATCGTCATACAGCTTCCGGTCCGTGCTTTGTCTCGATCCAGGCAGGAACGTTTCGCGCGGACACTCTCGAACCCGGCAATGCACCGACTGAGACATTCACCCCGCAGCTCTCAGCCGACCAGATACGCACCAGGCCGGGAGAGCCCTTCCGTGAGTCGTCCCAGACAGTGGATCTTTCGGCTGCTCCCATCATCGTGTCGGTAGGCCGCGGTATAGGCGAGCAGGACAATCTTCCCGTGGTCGAGGAGCTGGCACAGGCTCTGGGGGCGGAACTCGCCGCCTCGCGGCCCATCTGCGACAACGGCTGGCTGCCGATGGAGCGCCAGGTGGGAAGCTCCGGTCAGACGGTCTCCCCCAAGCTGTACGTCGCGGTGGGAATCTCCGGAGCGATTCAGCACCTGGTGGGAATGAAGGGATCGAAGGCGGTTCTGGCGATCAATAAGGATGAAAATGCGCCAATCTTCGAGATCGCGGACTATGGGGTGGTGGGGGACCTGTTTGAAGTGGTCCCGGAGCTGACGAAGGCGGTCCTGGCAGCGAAGTCGTGAGCCGGGATGGTAGCGTTGCGCGGGTTTGCATTCGAGGCCCTCGGAGAACCGCAGATCCTTCGACTCCGCATCTCGCGATAAAGCTGCGAGAGGCTCCGCTCAAGATGACACCTGGGGGACGGAGTGCGATAAAGTGGCACCTCACCGAGTGCGGCAATGAGCATGTTCCGGGATGGATGCTGCCGGGGGATGTTTTTGCGGGTTTTCCGGGGGACCGATCTATACTGAACGCTCTGTGTCCCTTGCTTCGCTTTCTGTCCAGATGCATCGAATCATATTGAAGAAGAAGGCCATGGCAACGATCTCCCCACCTCCGGCAGCCTGGGCTGAGACTGAGAGTCTGGCACTGGATGACCGTGCCGGACAGCAACGCCTCCGCGACCGTTTTGGGCGCGCCATTACGGATCTGCGGCTTTCGGTGACTGACCGCTGCAACTACCGGTGTGTCTACTGCAGGACGGGAAATGAAGGCGCTCAGTACAGTGAGCTGGCTACTGAGCACTACCTGCGGATGGTTCGGCTGATGGTCGGCCTTGGGATCGAAAAGGTTCGCCTGACCGGGGGCGAACCCCTGCTGCGAGCCGGCCTGGTGGAGATGGTTCGTGAGTTGGCGACGCTCAGGACCGCCTTCGATTCGTCCGGCAACCCGACAGAAGATGGCGAGCCCCTGGACCTGGCGCTGACCACGAACGGGCACCTGCTGGAGGGTCTGGCGAAGCCCCTGAAAGAGGCTGGCCTTGGCCGGGTGACCGTGAGTATGGATGCCGTCGATCCGGAGACTTTTTCTGCAATCACCCGCGTTCCCAGGAGCTATAACCGGGTTCTTGCAGGCATCCGCCGGGCGGCAGAGGCAGGTCTGGGTCCGGTCAAGGTGAACTGCGTCCTTCTGCGCGGCTTCAACGATCACCAGATCGAGTCATTTGCGGAGTTTTCGCGCCGTGAGAAGGTAATCGTGCGGTTTATCGAATTTATGCCGCTGGAAGAGGACCGCAGCTGGAGGCCGGAGACAGTGGTGCCCATGAACGAGATTCTGGACCGTCTGGAGGCGTATCGACCGCTGGTAGAGCTGCCCCTGCATACGGCAAGCGAGACCGCACGGAGGTTTACCTTTGACGATGGGTTGGGAGAAATCGGAATCATCGCACCGGTTTCGCGTCCCTTCTGCGGTCACTGCAGCCGCATTCGCATTACGTCGGACGGCAAGCTGCGCACCTGCCTGTTTTCACAGAGCGATCATGATCTTTATGGCCGCATGTTGCGAGGTGGAACCGATCACGAACTGGTGACGTATATCCGGCAGGTTGTCTTCCAGAAAGAAGAACGCCATCATATCGGTGAACCTGGATTTGAGAAGCCGTCACGAAATATGGTCCATATAGGCGGTTAGCTTTTTTGAGCGACGCACACTGAAGCAAAAGCCTTCGCCACGGAGAGCGGGGACGCAAGAAGGAGTTTTAGAACTGTTCGATTTGAAGGGATCTGTGTTAAAAGACCGACGCCAGTTCGAGGTTGTCGACGGCCGCCAGCTGGATCACCTGAGGGTGTTCCACGATGTGGCGCGCGCGTTGACGGCGAGCCTGGAGCTGGAGGAGATTCTGAGCGCTATCATGAACAAGATGGCCCAGTTCTTCGGTCCGGAGCGCTGGTCTATGCTGCTGGTCGATGAAAAGACCGGCCAGCTGTACTACGCGATTGCGGTGGGTGAAAACTCCGAGAGCCTACGCGGGCTGCGAGTGCCGATGGGCGAGGGCGTCGCAGGGTGGGTAGCGGCCACAGGCAATCCGCTGGTGGTACCGGACGTCAAGCTCGATCCGCAATGGGCGGCTTTTTCGGCCAAGCATCCTGATCTCAACATCCAGTCGATCGCCTGCGTTCCTGTGCGTTCGGGCGACAAGACGCTGGGAGTGATCCAGCTGTTGAACAGCAAGCTGGATCTGCTCTCCGAATACTCGATCTCCTTCCTGCGAATCCTGTGCGACTACGCGGCCATCGCGATTCAGAATGCGCGATCGATGACGCTGATCCAGGAGCTGACCATCACGGACGATTGCACCGGGCTGTTCAATGCCAGACATCTTTACACGATGCTGGAGGAAGAAGTGACAAAGCGACAGGAGTTCAGCCTGATGTTTATGGACCTCGATCGCTTCAAGTCCGTCAACGATACGCATGGGCACCTGATCGGCAGTCGTTTGCTGGCGGAGGTGGGAAACCTGATGCGCCGTTCTCTTGGCCCCGCCAACGCGGCCTTCCGGTACGGCGGCGATGAGTTTGTCGCCCTGTTGCCAGGAATGGGCAAGGCGGCTGGTACAGGGGCTGCACTGGCGTTGTGGGAGGACCTGCGCAGAAATCCGTTCCTCGAAGGTGCAGGGCTTTCGCTCAAGCTGTCGGGCAGCTTTGGCCTGGCAACCTACCCGGAGGATGGCAACACAGTCCCAACCATCCTTCGCGCCGCGGACGAGATGATGTACAAGGCCAAGACGACGCGTGACAACGTGGCCGTGGCGGGACGAGGGCTGACGATGAACCGTGAGCCCAGCGTCATCCGCTCGGTGCGGTAGCGGATTACTGGTCAGGGCGGCGCGGCGAGAGAGCGAAAGGGCGCTTTGGCTGCGGAAGAATCGCATCGCGGTTTGCAGGCGCAGTGGGATGAACGCCGAAGTCCCAGACTCCCAGATTGACCTCGCGGTCGGAGAGAATCTCCATCAGAGCGTATTCGCCGAAGGCGAGGGACTGCTTCGGCGTCAGCTTCATCCAGTGGCCTCCGGGAAGGGTCTCCGGGGTGGTTTCGACGACATCCTCGATCTGTTGAACTCCGCCGAGCAGGCTGATCTTGAAGGATGCTACGACGCGGGAGCCTGTTCTGACGTCAGCCCGGACGATGACGTAGCGACTGGATGCGGGATCGTGAGGAGGGCCATCCTTCATGGCGGTCGAAGCTCCATGGGTATCGACGGTGAGTGGAGTGGTTCCGTCGGGAACGACCGCCTCGCCAAGGCGGATGTAGATTACGGGCCGGTCGACGTGCAGCTGCACCAGGGAGCGTTCGCCCTTGAGCTGCACCAGCTGATGCGGGCTGGAAAGCGGATTGACGATGCCTTTGAGGATGTTGTGGGCCGTATTGCGATTGAGCTCGCCGTCGGACTGAGGCAGAGGCACCAGCTGAGGCTGTCCCTGGAAGGTGTCGAGAACGAGGACATCGTCGAGTTCGGGAAGCCGCAGATCGGGAGCGACTTCAGGAGTCATCGCGGCGCGGTCGGCCTCTTCCTTCAAGAGCTCGGGGTCGATGCCGGGCGCGGATCCGGGGTTCTGAGCGTCAGGATTTTGAGCGTCGGGAGATTCAGAGTGGCTGCGCTCCCATCGTTTGGTCGCCTCGAAGTCGACCAGGGCCACGGGGATCTCCTCCTGGGCGCCACCGCGCTCTGCGGAGATGTAGCGGACGCGATCGCCGACGATCTTATAGCTCATTACGAGCTGGTAGCTACCGTCCTTCAGAATAAGCCGGGTGCGGTGCGGTGCGGTTGTGTCGGCAGACGGAAGCGGCTTCTGCGCAGCAGACTGAGCACGGAGCGATGCGCCGGTTATCTGCATCGTGCCCGCCAAAAACAGCAGGAGAAGGAACTTTATGCGGATTCGCTTCGTCTCACCCATAAACCTGATTCCACAAGTTTAGTGCAGTGTTTTGGTTAGACGCCTCGGTGAGCAGAAGGGCGGCGGATTTTGGCATTATGCACTGGCTGTGCTAAACAAAAACAGGAACACTTCTTTCGTGCGTACGATCTACCAACTCGGGGTGCAGGGTCGCAGGCCATGGTGGCTGCAGGTACTTGCGCTGGTGTGCGTGGTGGCGGTCTGCCTGATGAGCACGGCGCAGATTTCGCATACGCACGCTGAGTTTTCCGCACTGAAGCAGGCCCCCCATCATAACGGCCCGTCGCCCGATGACCATTGCCCGCTGTGCGTGGCGATGCATTCAGCGCTGGCTCCGCCGAACCACTACGCTCCTGAGCCGACAATCGCAATGGAACGACTGGATTCGGTAGCTGCCGAAGCCATCCGTGTGTTCCGGTGGCGCTTCGAGATGGCCAGCCGGCCTCCGCCTGCAGAGAACTACGCCTAGTTCCTGCGGGTATCCGATTTTTCCGTAAGTTTTTCGGACGAGTTCGCTTACCTGTCTTTGCAGGTCGTAACTGCACTTTCCTTTCAGATTCGACAGGAGTTTTTTTCATGCGTAAATCCATCTTCTTATGGATTCTTTCTGTTTTCTTTTTGCTGATCCCCGGTCTCAGCCCAGGCGCGTATGCGTTTCAGAGCAACTCCGGCAGCGTCTCCGGAACAGTAACGGATCCCAGCGGCGCCGTCGTTCCGGGCGCTAAGGTCCAGATTGCCAATCATGTCAGTGGTTATACGCGCACCGCGACGAGCGACTCTTCGGGCCAGTTCCACTTTTATAATGTTCCGTTCAATCCCTATCGGATCACGGTCACAGCCGATGGATTCGGTTCCTCCAGCAAATCAGTCGATTTGAACGCGATTGTTCCGGTCGTGGTTCCCATTCAACTCGCTCTTGCGGGTGCGTCCACTTCCGTCACGGTGGAAGGCGGCGCTGACCTGATTGAGAATGATTCCACCTTTCACACTGATGTCGATCGGGCTGTCATCGATCGCATGCCGCTCGAGAGCCAGTCGTCCTCGCTCAGCTCGATCGTGACGCTATCATCCCCTGGTGTCACCGCCGATTCCAACGGTCTGTTTCACGGCCTGGGAGATCACGCCGAAAACTCCTTCTCTGTCGATGGCCAGCCCATCACCGATCAGCAGAGCAAGGTCTTCTCCAATCAGCTTCCAGCCGACGCAGTCCAATCACTTGAGGTGATTGGAGGAGCGCCCACGGCGGAGTACGGCGACAAGACCAGCCTCATCATCAAGGCTACGACACGCTCCGGGCAAGGTGTGACGACTCCGCACGGGAGCATCGCCCTGGACTATGGCACCTTCGGGACCACGACCCTGGATGGGAATGTTGCCTACGGCAAGCAGAACTGGGGCAACTTTGTTGCAGTCAGCGGTATGAACTCGGGACGCTTTCTCGATGGCCCCGAGTTCCAGACCCTGCACGATAAGGGCAACCAGCAGAACATCTTCGACCGGGTCGATTTCCAGTTCAAGGACGGGGATTCGATTCATACGAACCTGCAGTACACCCGCTCCTGGTTCCAGACCCCAAACTCCTACGACCAGATGAACGTGCTGGACCAGTTTGGCAATCCCGTCGGCGATGCCGATCAGCGATCCAAGATCGAGACCTTCAACATCGCACCCTCCTGGACGCACCTGATCGATCAGAACACAGTGCTCAACTTCGGCGCCTACGTTCGCCGCGATGCCTACAACTACTATCCCAGCAACAATCCCCTGGCGGACCTCGGCCCCATTCAACAGGAGACGGTACAGCAGTACCGCACGCTTACGAATACCGGAGTTCACTCCGATATCACGTGGGTAAAAGGGATTCACAACATCAAGGTCGGAGGGATGTATCAGCAGACCTTCCTTCGCGAGAATCTGACCACGGGCCTGGTCGATCCTGCACTGAACGCGCCCTGCGTGGATGCCGACGGCAACCCGGTCAACGGGTTCAACGATCCATCACAGTGCGATGGCGCAGGACTGGCTGCAAACGTTGCCTTCAACCCAGTTCTACTTCCCCACGACCTTACGCGTGGAGGCAGCAACTACGCCTGGCATGGCCGCACGGATGTGAAGCAACTGGCACTCTATGCGCAGGATCAGATCACAAAGGGTCCGTGGCTGCTCAATCTCGGCATCCGCGGCGACTTCTACAACGGTCTTTCGGTGCAGCGGCAGGCGGAGCCCCGCGTCGGCATCTCCTACAACATCAAGCGAACCAATACCGTTCTTCGCGCTTCCTATGCGCGCGCGCAGGAGACCCCCTTCAACGAGAACCTCGTTCTTTCCACAAACGGCTGCCATGACCCTGTCCTTCAGGGCATCTTCCTCACGCTCGGCGACTGTAATCCTGCACCATTCAATCCTGGATTTCGCAACGAATTTCACTCCGGCCTTCAGCAGGCCTTTGGCCGTCATCTGGTCGTCAGTGGAGAGTATCTCTGGAAGTACACTCACAACGCCTTCGACTTCAGCGTCTTCGGTGCGACTCCCATTACCTTTCCCATCGAGTGGCATAACTCGAAGATCTCGGGTTTCGCTCTCCGAGCCAATGTTCCGGAGACGCATGGCATCAGCGCCTTCGTTGTCATGTCGTCGGTTGCGGCCCGCTTCTTCAACCCACAGATCGGCGGCGTCGGTGCAACCATCGGTTCACCGACGGGTTATCCCTTCCGGATCGACCATGACGAGCGCTTCAACGAGACGACCCACCTGCAGTACACGCTTCCCTTCCGCAAGAGCACCTGGGTTGGATTTAACTGGCGCTACGACAGCGGCCTGGTTGCGGGCGCCACGCCCTGCTACAACGTCAACGATCCCAACAGCGGCTGCGCAGCCTTCTCCTTCGACAACAACGGCGATCCGCTGACAATCAACGGTCAACCCGCAATCAATCTCAGCAGCCTGACCGCAGATCAGCAGTTCCAGGCAGGCCTGGCCTGCAACGGCGTGGCAGCGACACCGACGTCAGGATTGCCGGGCCTCTGCCCCGCGTCGGAGCTCACCTCGACACTGCTGCACATTCCCACAGCGAACATGGGAAACGACGACCATAACCCGTCTCGCATTCAGCCACGAAACCTCTTCGATATTGCGCTGGGCGAAGATAATCTCTTCCATGGCGACAAGCACAGGGTTGGCCTGCGTGTTACCGCCGTCAACGTTACAAACAAGTACGCTCTCTACAACTTCCTTTCAACCTTCTCGGGAACGCACTACGTAACACCTCGCACCCTCACCGGAGAGATCAGCTACAACTTCTAACTCCCTTGCAGGACGCGGCCAGAGAGGCTCTGCCGCGTCCTGTTTCTTTCAGGCCACTTAAATCTCAAAAAGAAAGAAGAACCGATGGGAAGCAGCGTTACCTCATCTCGCGCATACCTGCGCCATCACGCCGATGTTGCCGGTGCTACAGCCTCAGGCGTCTGCCTGATTCACTGCCTGCTGACACCGTTGATGGTCAGCCTCTTTCCGGGGCTGATTCCCTATCTTCCCGGTGATGCCGGCTTTCACCGTGCTCTGGCGGTTGGAATTGTGCTTCTGGGAGCGCTGGCGTTCATCCCCGGATACCAGCTTCATCGTCGCCGGTCGCTACTCGTGATGATCGGCTTCGGGATGACGCTTGTTCTCATCGTCGCGTGGCAGAACGAGAGGCTCGGTGTTGCGCGCGAGCTTCTACTCAGCATCCCGGGCTCACTGATGCTCATCGGAGCGCACCTGCTCAATCGCACCTTCTGTAGACAGTGCAAACAGTGCGAGCATTCTGTCGCGTGCGAGACGACGAAGCTGTAAACTTTCCGATTCGTCATCCTTCGCCCCGTCATCCTGAACGGAGCGAAGGATGACGGCGTTTTGAACGCGTTTGGAGGGGAGCTCGTTGGCAGTCGATTTCTTCAACCGCGCCAGATGGGAAGGACCTCCGGGTCTGAGACGCGAAGGTCTTTCAGCAGATCATGGTGCGGGCTGAGGCTGCAGACCGGATCGATCGCGTTCGGATCGCCTGTCATCAGGAACGCCTGGCAGCGGCAGCCCCCGAAGTCCTTTTCCTTACGCTCACAGGAACGGCAGGTGGGCGACATCCACTCGTCTCCGCGGAAGCGCTGGAACGCGGAGGAACACCTCCAGATCCATTCGAGACTGTGATCGCGGACATTATCGAAGACCATGCCGGGAATGATGGCAGCAGAGTGGCACGGGAGCGCCTGACCGGCCGGATCGATCAACATCATCTGGCGGCCCCATCCGCCGACACACGCCTTGGGGAAGCTGCCGAAGTAGTCCGGAAAGACGGCCTCGACGTGGATCTTGCCTCGTAGTCTCTGTTTCGCTGCTTCCACGATGGGGATGGAGCGCTCCACCTGCTCTTCCGTCGGCATCAGCAGAGCACGGTTCTTCAGGGCCCAGCCGTAGTACTGTACGTGCGCGATCTCAAGGCGATCCGGGTGGAGATCCTCCGCCAGCGCAATGAACTCCTCCAGATGATCGAGATTCATGCGATGGACGACGAGGTTGATCGTGAAGGCCAGGGGATAACGCTTCAGAACCGGCACCAGCGCCAGCTTGATGGCGTGAGCACGCGTGCCCGCGATGTGATTCGCAGATGCCTCTTCGATGTCCTGAAAGGAGAGCTGCAGGTGCTCGAGCCCGGCTTCCACCAGTCCTGCAAGGCGCTCTTCCGTCAGGCCCACGCCCGAGGTGATCATGTTGACGTAGAGGCCAGCCTCGCGGCCTGCGCGAATCAGCTCCGGGAGGTCCCTGCGGGCCAGCGGCTCACCGCCCGTCAGATGCAGGTGCAGAACGCCCATCTGCGCGGCCTGCTGGAAGACGCGGCTCCAGTCCTCGGTCGCAAGCTCCGTCTCCGCACGCTGCATCTCGATGGGGTTCGAGCAGTAGAGGCAGTGCAGAGGACAGCGGTGCGTCACCTCGGCGATGAGCGACAGCGGTGAGCGTGGTGTCGGGATGGAAGATGGCGAAGTCATACTCCTTCTCTTAAGACTCCCCGCTGCTCGAGACGATTCAGCAGGCTGAGAACGTCGTCGCCGATCTCCCTCTCATCGACGCCCTCATACTGCTGAACCAGTGCCGCGACAACATCGCTTATAGTCCGTTTGCCGTCCAGCATGGCGAGAATCTCCCGCGAAGGTCCTGTCAGGTTGAGGGTTCCCTCAGGGATCAGTAGAACGCCGTCTGTCGGGTGCAGGCGGCACCCGGGCGCCAGCCGCGGTATTGAGTTCAGTTCCATCTGCAGAGTCCTTTTTGAATCAGTCACACGCGGGAACAAATGCTCCCGGAGGAATGTTGCCGGGCGAGACGTAGGCGTAGTCGATGGCGTCGAGCTGAGCCCACAGGATGGCGCATTTGGCCTCGAGCGCGCCGATCACCTGCTCCTGCTCCTGGCGCGTCTTTGCATGCTCCGCAACGTAGTCAAAGGCGAAGGTAGCGTCTTCTGGGGCCTGGGTGAGGCGTCCTTCGAAATACGCCAGGCCGGGCACGAGGTACGGATAGTGAATGCGCATCTGATCCATGCGCAGAGAGATCAGGTCGCGCGAGAACAGCTCCGTCAGCGAGGATGCCACAGCCACCAGCAGCGAGCTGTCGCGCACGAGCGCAAGATAAGCGTCGACGGCGTAACGAACGCCGGGAAGAACGCCGCTGCACGGGATGACCTGCTTACGTGCTAACCCGGCAGCTTCGGCGAGCTGAATCCATTTCTCAATGCCGCCGTAGCCGTCCTGGTCGCCATCATGGTCCAGGATGCGCTTACGCCATGCGCGGCGGAAGGCGGGGTCATCGCTCTTGGCAAGGATCAGGGAGTCTTTGATAGGGATGCGGCTCTGGTAGTAGTACCGATTCAGCGCCCAGGCCTGCAGCTGGCCGCGTGTGAGCTCGCCCTTGTGCATGCGCAAGTGAAAAGGGTGGCGATGGTGATAGCGGCTGTCTCCCACTGCCTGCAGGCGGTCGCGCAGTTCCTGGCGCGAGAGAAGCGTCGTCTCTGTATCTACTGCGGTCGTCGTCATGAATCCAGTTGCCATCCGTCGTGAGCTATCTGCCATCCGGCTGCCAGCACCGCTTTGTACTCCGCGCTGCCGGTGTCGAGGATGGGATTGGTGTTATTGATATGGACGAAGACCCTGCGTGGAAAGTCTATGTCCTTCAATAAAGCGATGGTTCCATCGTCACCGCTAAGAGGCACATGGCCGATGGACCGCGCGAGCGGAGTACCGGAGTGCGTGCGGCTCAACTCGGCATCGCTCCAGAAAGTCCCATCCACCAGGACCGTGTCGCAGGTTCTGTAGATCTCGCGCAGTTCGTCCGTGATCTCCGGCAAAGCAGGCGTGTAGGCGATTCTGCGTCCCTCTTTCTCCAATACCAGTCCAAGGCTGGCCTGCCCCTTCTCTCCTGTATTCATCTCGCGGGCATAAAACGGCAGCGAGCCTTCGAGCGGGATAGGGGTGCAGGTAATTCCAGAATCTCCGAGGAAGAAGCTCTGGCCGGGTACGATCTCGACCCAGGTGAGCTGGTCGGGAACCCGGTGAAGCATGCGGAAGAAGGAGTTCGACTCAAGGGTCTTGCGGACCAGCCTGGTCGCATAGATTGTCAGGGGCTGAAACTCGCGCAGCAGCAATACACCCAGCACCTGGTCGAGATCGGCCGTGGTCAGCACAATGCCAGCGATTGGCGTATTACGCCGTCCGAATCGGGAACCTGGTTGTAACTCAGGATTAGCCTCGATCTGGACCCGGAGGTCGGGAGAGGCGTTCAGAAGGTACCAGCTTTGCCCGTCTCCAGACGCAATGGCCTGAAGCTGAAGCCGGGGCGGCACAGCCCGGGGGTTTGTCCTGCTCAGCTCACAGAGCCGGCAGGCACAGTTCCACTGGGGAACGCCACCGCCGGCGGCAGTCCCCAGCATCTTGAACAGAAACATTCTTTAGCGTTCTGCAGGGGCGTAGCAGTTGATCTCACAAGCGAGGCAAACTTCTTGAAAGTCAGGACGGATCCAGGTCTTCATGTGCAAACATCTCCTGTTCTTTAGATACCAAACAGCGAGTTTCCCCCCACCCGTTTGGTACCGGGAATTGTATCTGAGTTTAAGGACTCCTGGGAACGAAAGTGGTTAGCTGGTCTGACCGGCGGACAATTACTTTCGGCGCCAGCGAACCCCATCCTTCGAATCCTCGATCAAAATCCCCTTTGCAATCAATTCGTTACGGATGGCATCGGCACGTGCAAAGTTCCGCGCTTTTTTGGCCTGGGTTCGTTCTGTAACTAGCCCCTCTATCTCTGCATCGGAGAGAGAAAGTTTGGCCAGCAGCTCAGGTGCGGCCTCTGACAGGCGGCCCTCCTGCTCTGCCCAGGCCAGGGCGGAACGGGTGATCTCCGCATCGTTGTCCTTGAGGACGGCAAACACGCCGTCGAAGAGGTCCAGAACGCGCAGAATCTGCTGCACGTTACCGGCGCGAAGTGTGCCTGCATCCGCAGCCGAGTTTGCCGTCCGCACCAGCTCAAAGATGGCGGCACGAGCCTCTGCGGTATTCAGATCATTGGCTAGCGAAGCCGTGTACCCCTGCTCTGCTTTGGCGGTAGTTGCTGCAAGCAATTCATCCAGGCCTTCGGGAAATCCGCCTTTCAGCATGCGTTGATGGAAGGTCCGGAGCCGGTCGATTGCGTTGGTCGACTCCAGCAGCGACTCGAAGGTGAAGTTCATCTGATGGCGGTACGGCACCGAGATCAGAAGAAAACGGATGGCCGAGGCACGATAGCCCTTCAACAACAAATCACGCAGGGTATAGAAGTTCCCCTCGGACTTCGACATCTTGCGGCCTTCCACAAGGAGGAAGCGCACATGCATCCAGTGACGAGCGAAGGGATGACCAGTGGCTGACTCCGACTGGGCGATCTCGTTCTCGTGATGCGGAAACATCAGGTCTTCGCCGCCGCAGTGCAGATCGAAGGATTCGCCCAGAAACTTCGTCGCCATGGCCGAGCACTCAATGTGCCAGCCCGGCCTGCCGCATCCCAGCTCGGTGTTCCAGCTCTGTTCGCCGGGCTTCGAGGCCTTCCACAGGGCAAAATCGCGCGCAGCATCTTTTTCGTATTCGTCCACATCGACGCGGGCGCCGTCTTCGATCCCCTCGAAGTCCTTGCGGGAGAGCTTGCCGTACCCCGGAAAGCGAGCGATGCGGAAGTACCAGCTTCCGTCTTCGGCCTGGTAGGCGATGTCCTGCTCGGCAAGTTTCTGGATCAGCGCCACCATGTCGGGAATGCAGCTGGTCGCGTGGGCAACGATCTCCGGTCGCAGAATTCCCAACGCATCGGAGTCCTCGAAGAACGCCTTCTCATACTTGCCGGTGTAGTCTGCGATGTTCTTTCCCGCGGCAGAGGCATTGCGGATGATCTTGTCGTCGACGTCGGTGATGTTCATGACGAACTTGAGCGTCACTCCCTGCTGGCGCAGAAAACGCCGCAGGACATCGACATGTAGGAAGGTGCGGAAGTTGCCGATGTGGCCATAGTCGTAGACCGTCGGACCGCAGCAGTACATCCGCATCTCAGGTGCGCCGACCGGTTCCAGTGTCTCGATTTTGCCGCCCAAGGTATTGAAGAGTTCCATCGTTGCCACGTGCGCTTTCATCCTGCCGCACGCGAGCTCGCGGCGCGGTGCAGACCTCTCGTTTAGAGTTTTCCCTGTTGATTTTAGCCGATACCCGCCACTCGGCTCAGGGGTATCCACATACGTGTCGCAATTCCCTGTCGCGGCTGCCCGGGGACGCACTGCAACTGATTTGAATTATGCAATCATTGCAGCCTCCGGGGAGTGTCATCCTGAGCGAAGCGCACCAGTGCGGAGTCGAAGGATCTGCGGTCCAGGATCGTCGCTGAGGCTGGCAAACCGCGGATCCTTCGACTCCGCTCCTCGCGATAAAACCGCGAGAAGTTTCGCTCAGGATGACACCTCTGGTGAACCGTCAAAGGAGACGTGAGTCGCTCTAAGGCGAAGGGCTTCCTCATTCAGCCCAGACGAAGCTGCGGGGTCGCGCCGAGAGTGTCCGGAGCAAATTTACCTGTAACAAACTTTGGCCATGCTGCCGCCGCAATCATCGCGGCGTTATCGGTGGATAGTGCAACCGACGGAAACGCGATGGGCAGTCCTCGCCTGTCTGCCTCCGCCTGGAACCGCCGACGCAGTTCACTGTTCGCCGCGACGCCTCCTGAGACGACGATGCCCCTGGCCCCGAAGGTCTCGGCGGCAGCGAAGGTCTGGCGAAGCAGGTTGCCGACGACGGCGTGTTGAAACGACGCAATCAGGTTCAGCGTCTCGGAATCGCACAACAACGCGGCTTCTTCCGATCGCGGCCCCCACTCAGGGTGTT
Source organism: Edaphobacter sp. 12200R-103 (assembly GCF_010093025.1). GTDB lineage: Bacteria > Acidobacteriota > Terriglobia > Terriglobales > Acidobacteriaceae > Edaphobacter. The sequence goes on from NZ_CP048114.1 coordinate 2,372,098, forward strand.
GCGCCAGCTCCCTGCGGCGGGCTTCCACATGCTCACGCATCCCGTGGGTCTCGATATAGCGCAGCACCGCCGTCTTGATGCCGCTGAAGGAGAAGTCGAAGCGGACCTCGTCTGCCGGGCCTCCCTCCCGGTGCCCTCGGGGTTTGATCCTGCTGAAACGGAAAGCGACAGCGTCAGGATTTCCTTTTTTCGCCAGTGAATCGATCCAGGGACCTCCGGGGTAACCCAGGCCCAGCAGCTTGGCGACCTTGTCGTAGGCCTCCCCCGCTGCGTCATCCACGGTGCGGCCCACATTGCGGTAGCTCCAAGCGCCCTCTTCTCCAACATTGGCCAGGTACAGATGGGTGTGTCCGCCCGAGACCACCAGAGCGAGCAGCGGCAGTTCCATGGAGGCTGCCCCGGACTGGCGAGCCTCCATCAGCACGGCGTGGATGTGTCCCTCGAGGTGGTTCACCCCGATCAGCGGCTTACCCAGGCCGAAGCTCAGCGCCTTTGCATAGGTGATTCCTACCAGCAGCGCGCCAGCCAACCCCGGACCTTCCGTGACAGCGATGGCGTCAAGATCGTCGAAGCTCACCTGCGCCTGCTTCATGGCAGCGCGAACCACCGGAACCACGTTCCTGAGATGCTCACGCGAGGCCAACTCGGGCACGACGCCACCATAGTTGGCATGCAGGTTCATCTGCGAGGCGACGATGTTCGACAACGCATCGCCTCCGGCGCGGACGACCGCTGCTGCCGTTTCGTCACAGGAGCTCTCGATCCCCAGGATCAGGCCGGTCTGCTTCACGTCCCGCTCATTCACGCGCATGTCTTTATCATAGGGGAGCAGGATGGCCACATCTGAAAACCCGCAGTACCTTGCAGCGCGCAACATCGCGAAAACCCTACGCGCTGCAGGCCACCAGGCCTATCTGGCCGGCGGTTGCGTGCGCGATCTTCTGCTGGGGGTTGCGCCAAAGGACTACGACGTCGCCACTTCCGCAACTCCCGATGTGGTGCTGTCCCTCTTTCCTAAAAAGAAGGCCCTGACCGTTGGGGCGCACTTCGGAGTGGTGCTCGTCTGCGAGCCCGACGACGCTGCAACGGAAATTGCCACGTTTCGCAACGACGGCGTCTACAGCGACGGCCGGCGCCCCGACTCCGTGCGTTTCTCGACCGACGCCCGCGAAGATGTTCGCCGCCGCGACTTCACCATCAACGGCATGCTGCTCGATCCGGAGATCTACGATCGCACCGGAGATGCGGCCCAGGCGACGCTGGACTTCGTCGGCGGGCGGGACGACCTGGATGCAAAGATCGTCCGCGCCATCGGCGATCCCAGCCTGCGTTTTACAGAAGACAAGCTGCGCATGCTGCGCGCGGTTCGCTTCGCCGCACGGCTGGGGTTCACCATCGAACCCGCTACGGCAGCCGCCATCCATCAACTCGCCGGCCAGATCAACGTCGTCAGTCCGGAGCGCATTCGCGATGAGCTGACCCTGATCCTTACAGAAGGCAACGCCCGCCGTGGATTCGAGCTGCTCGACCAGTTGGGACTGCTCCCACATATCCTCCCCGAGATCACAAAGCTGCACGGCGTTCAGCAGCCACCGGAGTACCACCCTGAGGGCGACGTCTGGATCCATACGTTGCTTCTGCTGGAAAAGCTGCCCGCGAGTGCATCCGCCACCCTGGCCTGGGGAGCGTTGCTTCACGACGTCGGCAAGCCTGCGACCTTTCGCGCGCCCGATCCGAACAACCCGAAGGACAGAATTCGCTTCAACGGGCACGTCGAGGTGGGGGTTCGCATCTCGGAAGAGATCCTCTCGCGGCTGCGTTTTTCAAACGAAGATACTGCCCAGATCACGGCCCTTGTGAAGAATCACATGCGCTTTGGCGACGTGCCGCATATGCGCGAAGCCACGCTCAAGCGTTTTCTGCGCCTGCCGGAGTTCGGCGAGCATCTTGCTCTGCATCGCATGGACTGTCTTTCCTCTCACGGTGACCTGAGTCTCTACGAGTTTGCAAAAGAGAGATACGAGAACACCCCGCCGGAGTCCATCCAGCCGAAGCTTCTGCTCACCGGGAGGGAATTGATCGCAGCGGGATATGCCCCCGGACCTCGTTTCAAAAAGATGCTGGAAGCCGCGGAGGACGCGCAACTGGAAGGCGAGGTCCACACCTCTGCCGAGGCTCTCCGCTTGGTGCGGGATCGTTTCGGTGCGCCTGCAAAATAGGTGAGCGTCTTCTGCACCTCCGCCTTCGTCCATCCTTTAGATATGCATCTTTCTTTTCGTCCTTTCGTCCTGGCGCTGCTGCTATGTCCCTCGCTGCCTGCCGCAGTCATCGGGTCCAGCAAACCGGCTGAGTCTATTACGGAGGCTCGCATCGCCCAGCTTCTACCTGGAAGCCGCGCGGCCTGGACCGAATATCTCCATCGCTCGCAGCGGCAGATGCAAACGGATCGGACGCAACTTGCCGCCGAGCGCAAGCCGGGTGTTCCTGTTCCGCCTCTTCCCAAAGAGAGTAGCGCCGCTCGAAGCATGCCGCTCAACAAACCATCCGCGTGGTATGGCTCCGCTGAAGCGCAGCATATCGCCGATGTCATCGTCAGCTTTCAGACGCCCGCAGGTGGATGGAGTAAGAACCTCGACATGACCGGACCAAAGCGCCTGAAGGGCCAAAGCTATGCGCCGGACAACCTGAACAAGCATCCTTCGCCGGAGGACTTCGACACCCCACGCGATCCCGACTGGAACTACGTCGGCACACTCGATAACGACGCCACCACAACCGAGATTCGGTTTCTCGCAATGGTCGCTGCAACGAATCCCACCCACGCAGAGGCATACCGCGCCAGCATCCTGAGGGGGATTCACTACCTTCTGGCGGCACAGTTCCCAAACGGAGGCTGGCCGCAGGTGTGGCCACTCGAAGGCGGGTATCACGATGCCATTACCTACAACGATGATGCGGTGACAGAGGCTGCCGAGGTTCTCCGGGATGTCTCTACCGGCCAGCCGCCCTACACTTTTGTGCCTGTCGAACTTCGCCGGCAGTCCGCGGCGGCAGTACGACAGGCCCTCGACTGCATTCTGGCCACGCAGGTCCGCAGCCACGGCAGACTGACGATCTGGGCCCAGCAGCATGATGCACTGACGCTTGCCCCCACCACGGCCCGCAACTACGAGCCTGCCGCGCTGGCCACAGGAGAAAGCGCCCACTTGCTGCTGTACCTGATGCATCTTTCCACTCCATCTCCGCGAGTGCTCGCAGCAGTTCAGGCAGGAGTTGCATGGTTTCGAGCAAATGCGATCTACGGCGAGGAGTGGTCCGGAGGGCGCGATACTCCCGGTGGACGCCACCTTTCGCCGGCCTCCGGCGCTGGTCCCTTGTGGGCACGCGACTACTCCATCGAGACGGAGCGGCCCATCTTCGGAGATCGCGACAAGACCCTGCACGATGATGTTGCCGATCTCTCCGCGGAACGAAGGAACGGATACCAGTGGTACGGCAGCAGCCCGCAGGGAGTGCTGGACGCCTATACCTCCTGGGAGAAAGAGCATCTTCCGGCAGCCCATGCATCTAAGGTTCAATGATCGACAATGAGATTCTGATCATCGGGGCCGGCATCGCCGGCCTTACGGCCGCACGCAGACTCGCAGAAGCGGGACGAAAGGTCACTGTCGTTGAGGCGCGTGAACGCGTCGGCGGGCGCATCTTTACTCATCATGTTGCAGACGAGGCCATCGAGTTGGGAGCCGAGTTCGTGCACGGGCGCCCGCCGGAGCTTCTGGCCCTCATCGCAGAGACGGGCGCCGACCTCTACGAGCGGAACGGAAGCAGTGGATGTTTTCGCAATGGCGTACTGGAGCGGTGCGACACGCCGACTGCGGACTTTGAACTGCTCGAAAAGCTGACGAATCCCCCCGAGCCCGATGTCAGCTTCGCCCAATATCTCTCCACGATCGAGGTAGACGAATCCCGGAAGGTGTCCCTCACAAACTTTGTCGAGGGCTTCAACGCAGCCGATGCTGCACAGATCAGCGCGGCAGCACTCGGAGCGCAGCAGAAGGCCGAGGACTCCATCGAAGGCGATCGAGCCTTTTCGCTGCCCGGCGGTTACGATCGGCTGGTGCAATATCTCGCCAGCCGTACCGAGGCGCTCGGCGGGCACATTTACCTCAATCTTCCTGTTCGCGAGATTCGCTGGAGCAGGTCGGCGATACGTGTGACTGCCGGCGAGAGAACGTTCACGGCGTCAAGTGCAGTCGTGACTCTGCCACTGGGAGTTCTTCAAGCGGAAGAAGTAGCAATTACACCCCGGCCCGAGCAGATCTTCCTTGCCGCATCCCGGATGCGGATGGGACACGCTCTCCGCTTCACGCTGCAGTTCCGAGAGCCGTTCTGGAAGACACTTTCGCCATCCCCCATCGAGGACCTGAGCTTCCTCTTCAGCTTTGGCGAGATGCCTCCCGTCTGGTGGACCACGCATCCGCATCCGACCGCGCTACTGACAGGCTGGGTCGGGGGTCCACGCTCCGCATCCTTGTCGCGACTTTCTAATAAAGAATTAGCAGAGCGGGCCTGCATGGTCCTCGCAAAGACCTTTTCGATGGCGTTCACAGAAGTTCACAAACTTTTGCTAGGCTGCTATGCGCACAACTGGAGCAGCGATCCATTCGCCCTGGGCGCTTACAGCTACGTAGGCGTCGGAGGGCTGGACGCTTCCCATCAGCTCTCAGAACCCGTCGAAGACACGCTGTTCTTTGCCGGGGAGCACACCGATATCACCGCAAACTGGGGCACAGTTCATGCCGCTGTCCGTTCGGGATTGCGCGCGGCAGATCAGATCCTCGATCGCTCTTCCTGCCCCATCGCCAGTAACTGATCGACTCGCTTGCGTAGCGCGGCTGCATCGAATGGCGCCCGTACCTTCGCGTCGTTATCGAAGTAGACGTAGACATCGCGCGGCGTAACGCAGGCGCGACTGCTGTGGACACATCGGCCCTCGGCCTGCTCCCCACAAGCCCATGTGACGACACGCTGCGCCCACTCCTCCATCGCGACGCCCTCGTATCCGCTGGCGTAGAGCACCTCCGATCCGTGCAGGCGGCAATAAACGAAATCGGAGCTAACGTCCATCAGCAGCGGCCACTCCACCGTATCTGCTATCACAAGTCCGACGTCATGTTCGCGCAACAGATCGATAAACTCCGGGACCGCGAAGCTCTCATCGCGAATCTCCACACAATGACGTAGCGGAGCGTCCTTTCGTACCCGAAACCCTGGATCTTCCCGAAGGCGTTCCGCATGTCTCCGCATCAGTGCAGCAGCCTCGCGATGCGACCGTGGCAGCAGGCGAAAGAAGGCTTCAAAACGCGCGGGATCAAAACGCATCTGCGGAGAGAACTGCCAGAGGAAAGGCCCCAGTTTCGTACCCAACCGCAAGACTCCGCTTCCGAAGAAGTTCGCCAGTGGGATCTGAACCTCCTTCAGTTTGAGCATGTGCGTGATGAAACGCGATCCCTTGACCGAAAACATAAAGCCATCCGGAGTCTGTGCGGCCCAATCTGAAAAGCTCTTTGGATGTTGCAGGGAGTAGAAGGTCCCGTTGATCTCTACCGTATCGAAGCTTTGCGCTGCAAACTCCAGCTCCCTCCGCTGCTGCAGTCCTTTGGGATAGAAGACGCCACGCCACCCGGCATACCGCCAGCCGGAGATCCCGATCCTGATGCGCCCAAGGGGCTGTTCTGCGCGCACGGCTTTATTCATGTCCGAATTGGATGCGGATTCAGGAGCGTCGTGCGTAACCGTCACGTATCAGCAACGTGCATTTATGGTGTAGCATCTCACCAAATATGGACGTCCCACGCCCCCTGCTCAATACGCCCCGTGACCGCACGTCTGATACCCAGATCACGCTCGATGGCGTCTCGGTTCCTGCCCGTGCAGGCGATTTTCTGATTGACCTGATCAATGACTATCGCAGCGAGAACCGGCAGAAGCCGCTGCCGCAGGTGTGTTATTTGCCACAGATGGGACCGATCGAAAGCTGCGATACCTGCATGGTCGAGGTAGACGGTCAATTGACCCGCGCCTGCGGGAACCGTATCACGGCAGGGATGAACGTCGTCACTGCAGGAATAGCAGTCGACATCGCCCAGCGCGAAGCCTTCGATCGTATTCTCCAGAATCACGATCTCTACTGCACGGTCTGCGACAACAACAACCAGAACTGCACCATCCATAACACCACTGCAGTGCTGGATGTGAAACATCAGGCCCGGCCCTTCACCCGCAAGCCCTACCCGCAGGACCACTCCAATGCCTTCTACCGTTACGACCCGGACCAGTGCATTCTCTGCGGTCGATGCGTCGAAGCCTGCCAGAACGTCCAGGTCAACGAGACCCTGACAATCAATTGGGAGAGCGAGCATCCGCGCGTGCTATGGGACGGCGGAGAAAGGATCGACGGCTCCTCGTGCGTCTCCTGCGGCCATTGCGTCAACGTCTGCCCGTGCAATGCACTGATGGAAAAATCCATGCTCGGTCATGCCGGCTATCTCACCAACCTTCCTTCGAACGTGTTGGATGAGATGATCGACGTGGTCAAAGCAATCGAACCTCCGATTGGTTACGGCCCTATCCTGGCCCTGTCCGACATCGAATCGGAGATGCGCCATGCCCGCGTGAAGCGCACCAAGACTGTCTGCACCTATTGCGCGGTGGGCTGCAGCTTCGAGGTCTGGACCCGCGACCGGCACATCCTGAAGATGGAACCCACGCACGGCCCTGCGAACGGCATCTCCACCTGCATCAAGGGCAAGTTCGCCTGGGGCCATATCAACTCCGACGACCGCCTTGTAAAGCCCCTGCTGCGTAAGGGAGACAGCTTCGTTGAGATCTCCTGGGACGAGGCCCTCGATCTGATCCAGCAGAAATTCACCGAGGCCCAGCAGAAGCACGGCCCCGACGCGCTCGCCTTTATCGCCTCTTCCAAGTGCACCAACGAAGAGAGCTACCTGATGCAGAAACTCGCGCGCGCCGTGATTGGAACCAACAATATCGACAACTGCGCGCGCTACTGCCAGAACCCTGCGACTACCGGACTGCAGCGCACCGTCGGCTATGGCGCAGATTCCGGTTCCATCGCCGACATCGAGCGTGCGGGGCTCGTCGTCATCATTGGAGCCAACCCAGCCGAAAATCATCCCGTCCTTGCTACACGGGTCAAACGCTCGCACAAGTTCCGTGGCCAACGCCTCATCGTCGCCGACCTGCGCCGGCACGAGATGGCTGAGCGCGCCGATATCTTCATGCGGCCCAATCCTTCGACCGACGCAGTCTGGCTGAATGGCGTCGCAAAATACATCCTCGATCAGAATCTCCATAACGCTGAGTTCATTAACAAGTGGGTTCATCATTTCGATGAATTCAAGAAGTCTCTGGAACCCTTCACTCTGGAGTACACCGAGCGCATCGCCGGGATCCCGCGCGATACCCTCGTCACGGTCGCCAACGAGATCGCCGCGGCCGACGGCGTCTGCATCCTCTTCGCCATGGGCGTCACCCAACACACCGGAGGCTCCGATACCGCGACCGCCATCTCCAATCTCCTTCTGCTGACCGGCAACTACATGCGACCCGCAGCCGGAGCCTATCCTCTACGCGGACATAACAACGTGCAGGGAGCAAGCGACTTCGGCTCCATGCCAAACGTCTACTCCGGCTACCAGAAGGTCGATGACGAGGAGGTTCGGGCGAAGTTTGAAGCAGCCTGGGGAGTGACCCTGCCCACCCGGCCCGGCAAGGACAACCACCAGATGATCGACGCCATCATCGAGGGATCGCTGAAGGTCCTCTACATCAAGGGCGAAGACACCATCACCTCCGACTCCAACGCCAACTATGTTGCGGAGGCATTCTCGCGGCTGGACTTTTTTGTCGTTCAGGACATCAACTTCTCCGAGACCTGCCGCTACGCCGATCTCGTGCTGCCCGCCGCGGCCTCGCTTGAGAAGGACGGCACCTTCGTCTCGACCGAGCGCCGCATTCAGCGCATCTACAAGGCCCTCGAACCCCTCGGGGAATCCAAAGCAGACTGGGAGATCCTTCAATTGATCGCCAACCGACTTGGGGCGAACTGGAAGTACAAACACCCCTCCGACGTCATGGACGAGATTGCTTCGGTAACGCCTCTCTTTGCCGGCGTCACCTATGAGCATCTCGAGGGCTTCAGGAGCCTGCAGTGGCCGGTAGCCGCCGATGGAACGGACACCCCCCTGCTCTTCAAAGACAAGTTCCACTTCCCGGATGGAAAGGCGCGGTTTTATCCCATCCAATACATTCCTCCGTCGGAGGAGCGAAACGAGACCTTTGACCTGCACCTCAATAACGGCCGCCTTCTCGAACACTTCGAACAGGGTTCCATGACGCGTCGAACCCCGGGCATCCACGCCATGACGCCGGATAACTTCGTAGAAGTCTCGCCGGAACTCGCCAGTGAGCGTGGAATCACCACAGGTTGTCATGTCCGGCTTCGCTCTCCTTACGGCGAGGTGCGCGTTCAGGCTCTGGTCACCGACCGCGTTCAGGGCAAACAGCTCTATATGCCTTTGAACTCCGTCGACGAACCGGTTAATCGCCTCACCGGCAGCCATACCGATCGAACGACGCACACCCCGGCGTACAAGGAGGCCGCCGTCAGCATGACCATTCTCCCCAATCAGTCTGCACAGCAGAACAAGGGACCGCTGCCGCGTGGAAACTTCCGCTTCGGCAAGCGGACTCCGCAGAATGGCGTGGAGATTGAGCGCAAGTGGGCCCGTCCGGACTACTATCTACCTGGAACGAAAGAGAGCGACCGCCTGGTGCAGATCGAGACGACGAGAGTTTAAGGGTTGCCGCAGTTGATTGCACTTGCTCAGAAAGGATCCTGGATGGCCAATCCCATTAGCTTCAAGCCGCAGCCCGTTGATCCCCACCTGGAGTTGGAACAACGGCTCGCCCGTGCTCCGCGGAAACACGCCGAGGCGCTGCTGGTCGTCTACGACATCCTCGAGGCAGCGCACGAGAACGGCACCCTCGATGCAGTTCACGGACTGGTCTTTGCCCGCGACAAGATTGCAGGACGGCTGGCCGAATACGCCGGAACTCCCGAAGGAAAGGCGGCGCTCCTCAACCTCCTCGAACTGGGCAAGGTGCTCGCTTCCCTTGATCCAGAAGTCTTGGCCCCGCTGGTCGATTCCATGCAGAAGACCACCGGCGAGCATCGTCAGGAGAAGACTCCGCCCTCAACCTGGCAGCTTTTCCGTAGGGCAACCAGCGAAGATGGACGCCGTGGTCTGTCATTCCTCACGCTGTTCCTGACGAATCTGGGAAGGTCGCTCAAGCGTTGATGCATTTCACCTCTCCAGCCGCGAACAACGGAAGCGATCCGGACCAACAACATCCTGTCGTCTTTCGCAGTCACCGCCCCGGCGACATCGGTTGGGTCATAGAACGACATGGCTCCCTCTACTGGCAGGAGTACGGCTGGGACGAGCGATTTGAGGCCCTCGTCGCACGCATCGCCGCAGACTTTATCCATCAGCTTGAGCCTGAACGCGAGCGTTGCTGGATCGCGGAGCGAGCAGGCGAGCGGCTGGGTTGCGTCTTCCTGGTGAGGGACCGTGAGCTTGACCATCCACTGCCCAGCGCCAGACTTCGCCTTCTGCTCGTGGATCCCTCTGCCCGAGGTCTCGGTCTTGGACACGCCCTGGTGAGCCAGTGCACGCAGTTCGCCCGTAGCGCCGGCTATCGCCGTATCGTTCTCTGGACCAACAGCGTTCTCGATGCTGCCCGGCGCATCTACGAACGGGAAGGCTACCGCCTTATCTCCGAAAAACCGTATACCGCCTTTGGCAAAGAACTCGTCTCCCAAGACTGGGAGCTTCTTCTGTAGGTCGCACATTTTTCATGTAGCTATCCATCGAATGCTTTTGGCACCTCTCCCCCTCCAGCATTTGAGGTATCCGTATGCAAAACTAACGGCCCTTCCGTTCCTCCGCTTGCGCGACGGCCCTGTTCATCGCCTCCAGGCTCGCCCACATCGCGGTCCATTCGCGCTCGGTCATTTCCTTGCGCAGCTCCTCCCCAGCCTTGCGCCATGCAGGCCGAGCCTCACGCAAACGTGCCCTTCCCTCGGCAGTCAATGAGACGTTTCTTCGCCGCGCGTCTTTCGCAACCGCCGCCTCCACCCAACCTTTATCCCGCAATACCTTCAGATTGCGCGAGAGGGTGGTCTTATCCATGCCCAACATCTGTGCCAGTGCCGCCTGTCCGGTGTCCTGAGCGGCATCAAGCGCCATCAGCAACGCAAACTGCGCAGCCTCAATACCGGCCTCCAACATGCAGGCATCGTAAAACTGAGTCATCAACCGAGCCGTGCGCCTGGTTGCCGCCAGCGCGCACGGCATATCTTTCCATCTGCCGTTCATTGCTCAACCCTACTTTGCTTCCGTGTCTCCTGTCTGCAACCGGGTCAACAGCCGCATCGGAACCAATGGCCCTACCGGAATAAACTCCAGGTCGACCATGCCCGCCTTGTCCAACGGCAGAGCCCCCATCATCGCCTCCGCCTCCTCGATGCTCGAACAACGCAGAAAGAAAACCACTCCCTTACCATCGGCTCGGGAGTACCAGTGATTGATTTTGCCCTCAAGGTACAGAAGCATCGTCTCCCGGGCCTCTTCCGGTAATACCTTCATAAGGTCGGGGAGGCTGACGTTCGGCTTCCGCGTGAGCAGCACCATGACATCAGTGACCGGTACAGAGAGGGCTGCAGGCATCGCGCCCTGCGACTCCACACCTGCGCCCGGAACAAGCGCCGAAAGGCTGGAAAGATTCATTGGAAAGTCTCCTTTAGTTGCATATACAACTACAATGGTTGTAGATGCAACGATGATCCTAACGCTTCAATACTTTCGTGCCATTCTTTTCTCGTGGTCAAATATCTGCTGTGAGCAACGCAATCAATAAGCCCTTCGATATCGGCTCCCTCTCTGTCGGCAAAGGAAAGCTCTTCCTCATCGCCGGCCCTTGCGTCATCGAATCCGAAAGCCACTCCCGCAGGATGGCCGATGCGATTCAGCGCATTACATCCGATCTCGGCATGCCTTATATCTTCAAGGCCAGCTATGACAAGGCAAATCGTACCTCGATCCACAGCTTCCGAGGCCCTGGAGTTATTGAGGGAACGCGCATCTTGCAAACCATCGCTGAGGCAACGGGGCTTCCCGTTCTGACCGACGTCCATACCGCCCAGGACTGCCCGCGTGTCGCCGAAGCCATCGATGTGCTGCAGATTCCCGCCTTTCTTTGCCGCCAGACCGATCTTCTCGTCGCAGCCGCAGAAGCGGCGACCTCCCACAACCGCGCTGTCAATGTTAAGAAAGGCCAGTTCGTCGCGCCGGCCGACATGCGCCACGCCGTCGAAAAGATTCGCGAGAGCGGCTGTGATCGCGTCTGCCTGACCGAGCGCGGAGCCAGCTTCGGCTACAACAATCTTGTCGTCGACATGCGCTCACTACCCATCATGCGCAGCTTTGCACCGGTCATCTTTGACGGGACCCACTCCGTCCAGACGCCGTCGGCAGCCAATGGCGTCTCCGGAGGCCAGCCAGAGTTTATCCCGGTGCTTGCGCGTGCCGCCGTCGCTGCCGGCGTGGATGGCATCTTTCTTGAGGTTCACGACGATCCGCCGCACGCCAAATCAGACGGCGCCAATGCCCTGCACCTGAACCACCTCCGCGAGGTCCTCGAACGGCTTCTCGCAATCCACCAGGCGGCATCCTAGGGCCTGTCATCAAACCTAAGGCCTCCGCTACGTTTAAGAAAATCGTCATTCTGAGGGAAGCGAAGAATCCCTGTATCTTTGCCTGTGGAGTCTATGGTGCTCCAGACAGAACGCAAGGATCCCTTACCTTTCGATCTCGCTCAGATCAGGATGATCAGCGTAACAGCAATCTCAAAGCAGCAAAATCGCAAAAAAACGGCCCCTCGCTTGAGGGGCCAATCTGCCTTGGTTCTCTCTGGTTAGGAGAGTCTATTGCGGGAGCGATCTAGGTCACTCGCCTGCAAACCGTTCTAATCTTGCGGGCGACACAGATTGCTCTGTGCCACCCTTTGGGGGAGGGCTGCCAGGTTATTGGTTTGCCTCAGGAGGCGCGCTAACGCCTGTGGTAGAACTCTGCGGTGAAACGGGTACCGAGTTGGATGCTGCATTGGTGTCCATCGTTGCCAGGCTGTTATGCAACAAAGTTACGCGAACGCCATTTGTGATGGCCTTTTCACCATTGACCTGCTGCGCGCTGGCGCGACCAAGTCCGGTGCGATAGACGCGATAGACAGGTACCTGATGCTCTGTCACCAGATAACGGACAACGGAGTCTGCCATCGCCTGCGAGGTCTGCACGCCGTTACGGCTGTAGCCTTGAACCTCAACGATGTAGCCCTTCTCATTGGCAAGCTTTGCCACCACATCATCCAGCGTGGCCTTACCTTTCGGGCCAAGGCTTGTTCGTCCGGAGGCAAACGGAACCGACGCCGAAGAAATCTCCTGATACTGATCCAGGTTGCTGACCGTGGTATTCAACGAGGTCGTACGCGTGCTGGCATTGTTTGCCAGCTGCTGGGCCTCGCCAGCCCGATTAGCTGCGGCTGCAGCATGCTGATCTGCAAGCTCGGCTGCGCTCTGCGCCTTATTGATGCCTGCGGTCGCGCGTGAATCTACGTCGCGAATGTCATTGGCGTTCTTCGACTGAAGCTGATCCAGCTCATTGGTGCGATCCTTGATCGGATCAACCTGCCTGTGAACCCACTTCTTCCGGGCCAGGGGATTCAGATGACCCCAGAAACCCTCTTTCGACTGCTGCTCGAGCGGCTTGCCTGTCGCATAGGTCGAACTGTCATCGACACTCATCGTCTTTGAGGATGCGGAAGCAGAGGAAGATGTGTCCTGTGCCGCCGGGGTGGCCTGGGTTGCGGACTGCGCCAAAGCAGTCATGCCCATCGCTGTGCTGAGTACTACAACTGAGAGACCAAATTTAGTTCCGGTTATCATGTTTTCGCTCCTCATGCACCGCGCCTGCCGTTTCAGACGCCTGTACACCCTGAGCTATAGCAGGTGCCGTGCCAAACTGCTTTTCCGCTAACTTTCACTGAAAACAAAGGACTTTTCAAAACCGGAAGACCTGGCAAAAAATGCCTGCCCACAGAGCGGACTGCAATTTCTTCCGGGCGGCCGGTAAGTATTTCGGGGAGGGAGGATTCTGATCCTTCTTCCTGCGTCGAAAAAGCGGCTTACTTCTTTTCTACCTTGATGATGCGAATCTCCGGCATCTGCATGTTCCAGTTGCCCGGAATGGACTCGAAGATCAGCCGGAACTCCCGGTCGTCGCCAGGCTTTAGAGGATCGGCATGGACGGTTTCGGTATCCACATAAGGCTCGTGCGTACGGATCAGCATCAGCGGAACCGTCTCCACATCTGGAGGCATCTGCTCCTCATTCTTGAAAAGAACCTGGACCAGAACACCCGTCACAGTCTCCTGGCCTGTGTTCTGAATGTGGCCATCGACGTAGGTGGATTTACCGCCTGAAAGACTCGTCGATTCGCTCATCTGCAGCTGCGTAAGCGGCAGGCTGGAGGCGTAGGCATCGGGTGCCTGCACCCCTTTAATCTCCTCCGTCTTCCGATGCCCCACCAATAGCATGCCGGCTACTGCTGCAAGCACCACCGCTCCGGCAATCAGCCAGGCAGAGAGAGGCATTCCGCCCGAACGGGACGGCGGTGGTGTGAAGATGGCTGATGACGGCTCTTCCGCGCCATTCGGGGAGGCGTTTCTTCTCATTTCCTGATCGCTCATATCTGGCCGAGATTCTATACCGTTCGAGATCGGCGGTGTCCTGAATGGAGCCGGGGGTACCGCCAAAGCTCCGCCCGCGGCGGTTTAGCAAGAAATTCATCGCAAAATTTCCGGAGCGGGTGCATCATTGCAGCAACCGGGTTCATCTACTGCTCCAGAAGCAGGAGAACTGCCAATGACTCCCCTCATCGGATTTCGCGCCAACAGAAAGCTGGACAGGCAAGGCCCTCTGCTTCCGGTGCGTCCTCCTGTAGTCATGGACGTGTCACCGGGCATGGACGGATGCGAAGCCTCCGCCAGGCCTTCACGTGTAGCGGATTATGCCTATCGAATCGCCGCAGTGACCGCCGGACTGGTCCTGTTGGCTACCGTTATGTAGCCGGATAGCTTTTTAACCGGAAAACCGGTCACGCGAAGCTCGCGCGTTTTACCTTCTGACGAAAATCCTCACCCTGCATCTCAACAACGACGCACATCTCCTGCAGGCGCGACCGCATACGCTCACCGATGCGATCCCCGAGCGTCTCCTCCCGGAGCCGCATTGAGCCGTCTCCGCTTCCTGCTCCCAGCGGAGGATGATTGGGGTAGTTCGTCGTAATGATCGTCGTGCGGCGATCGTTGTACCGGGTATTCAGGATGTGTGCCACCGTATCCCAGACCCAGTCGGTCGGCTTCACCGCTCCAAGCTCATCGAGCACCAGAATCTCGGCCTCGAAGACTGGACGCAGGACTTCAAGCTCGGTCTGCCGGACCTGCGGGTTATAACTGTTTTGAACCTGCTTCAGAAGGTCGCGATAGTCGTAAAACAGGCCCGCCGCGCCGCGCTCAATCACCAGCGACTGCAGGATCCCAACCGCAAGATGGGTCTTCCCCACCCCGATATTCCCGGTCAGGAGCAGCCCTGTTCCATCCGTCTCCAAAGGATAGCTCTCCACAAACTTCCTCGCCCGAAGAAGTGCTGCTCCCAGAGAACGGTGCGACGATGGGAAGTTCGTCTCATAACTCTCGAACGTACAGTGCTCATACCGGCGTGGAATACCGGCACGACGGATGCGCATCTGGGTGCGCTGCGTCACCCTGCAGACACAGTCCTCGGCAAAGCGGCGGCCGTCGCGCTCGACGATCCGAAGCCCGGCTCCTTCGCAGATAGAACAAACCTCAGCCATCAGTTCTTCCAGTATCGCAGGAGCAGGCCACTCTTGACTGCCTGTGCGAAACCCGCTTGCAAAAAGGAAAATCCCTACTCCATTCGCAATGCCTCCATTGGCTCGATCGAAGCCGCCCGCTTCGCCGGAATCAATCCCGCCACGGCCGCAGCCAGGCCGAGCACCGCCAGCGCCGCCACTAGCACTCCCGCATCCACCTTCGTCACTCCATACAGCTGCGACTTCACGAACCGCACGCACAGCAGCGCCACGGGAATCCCGATCGCCAGCCCGACCAGCGCCTGCGCCATCGCGCCACGCAGGATCATCGCCACCACGCCGCTCCGATCCGCGCCCAAGGCCATCCGGATTCCGATCTCCTGGGTCCGCCGCACCACCGTATAAGCCGTTACGCCGTAGAGCCCAATCGCCGCTAACAGCAGCGCCAGCCCGCCGAACAGCATCGTCAGGCGCGACAACATTCGTTCCTCGGTAAACTGATCCGCAATCTGCTGATCGAACGTCTGGAACTTTACCACCGTAAGGTTGGGATTGATCCCGGCCAAAGTCTTCCGGACGATCGTTTCCATCTCATTCATCGGACGGTCGGTCTGGAGCACAATTGCTCCGGCATACAGGTCAAGGTCCTTTTCGATTGGACCGTAATCGGAGGGCCGCTGCATGCTCGGCACAAAGACCATGAGATGGTCTGTCCAGCGCACGCTTTGATAAACCGTGTCTTCCACAACGCCTATAATCTCGAACTCTCCGGGATCATCCGAACCGATGCGTCTTCCAATAGGATTGGCATCGCCAAAGAATTTTTTCGCGAACGCCTGGTTAACTACGGCAACCGGAGGAGCCGTGGAGGTATCCCCAATTCCGACACCCCGCCCCATCAGGACCTTCGTTCCTACGGAGTCGAAGTATTCGGAATTGACCCGGAGAAACGACGCTCCGTGGCTCACATTCGGCATACCCTGAACCTTCCATCCCCATCCGTTGTTGTTGTCCTCCATCGGGGTGTAGCTGGTAATACCGACCTTGACCACACCGGGAAGCATATGGAACCTGTTCTCGATCTCGCGATAGAGTCCCTCAAGCTGCGTCTGCTTGTACCCGGCTGCCTGAGGATTAATATGGACGATGTACCGGTTTCGGGAATCCAGCTTCATGTCCGTGCTTTCAAGCTTTCTCAAGCTCTGCGCGAACAGTCCCGCGCCTACCAGCAGCACAAACGACAGCCCCGCCTGCAATATCACCAGCGCCTTCTGTAATTTTGTAGCCCCGCTGGCCGTTGTTCTCACCCCGCTTCGAAGCACATCTGCAGGTTGCGCCCTGGAGGCCAGCCAGGCCGGAGCCACACCGAACAGAACTCCTGTCAGAAGGCTCAGTCCGAAGGCAAACGCAATGACCTCGCCCGCGGGGTTCGCATCGATCGGCACATCCTGCGCTCCCGGAAAGACCAGAGCAAGAAGCATCCGGGTCCCGCCGTAGGCAACCGCCAACCCCAACAGGCCGCCCATACCCGACAACAGCACGCTCTCCGTCAGCAGCTGTCGAACCAGCCGGGAGCGTCCGGCGCCCATTGCAGACCGTACGGACATCTCCGTCTTCCGGGCCATGCCGCGCACCAGCAGCAGGTTCGCGATGTTGGCGCATGCCACCAGCAGCACCAGCCCTGCAATCCACATCAGCAAATGGAGGTGCTCTCCATATTGCTGCTGCATCCGCTGAATGCCCGCACCACCGGGAGTCAGCGTGACATGCGTTCTTGCGAATTTATTCTTCCCTTCTCCTGTGGTGACGTTGATGCGTGTCTTCAGCAGTGCCTGCCGCATCGTTGCACCCAGCTTTTCCTGCAAGGGCCCCATCGCCGTTCCGGGTTTCACTCTCCCGACGATATACAGCCAGTTCGTGTTCGGGTCATGCACATAGGACACGCCCATGATCTCCGGCATTGTTTCTATCGGCAGGTAGTAATCCGGAGGCGTGGTCAGCAACCGGTCTCCATAGAATCCCTTTGGAGCCACCCCGACCACGGTCACCGGCTTCGTATTGACCCAGAACGTGCCTCCGATCACCCTGGGGTCACCGGAAAAGTCCCTCTGCCATGCCGCATAGCTGATCACCGCGGTCATCGGAGCACCCTTCATGTTATCTGCGTCGTTGAACAAACGCCCGGCATATGGTCGCAGCCCGAAGGTGCGGAAGTAATTCCCCGAAACGTACTCTCCCATCACCGACTTCGGCAGCGCGTCCGGTCCATCCCTCCGTACCGTCACGGGCCGAAAACTGAAGCCTGCCTGAATCGCCGCCAGCTCCTCGAACTCCGGAGCGTTCTTTTTCATCTCCTCATAAGCCTCGGTCGGAAACAGGGAGTAATCTCCGTCGTTCGCCCAGCCCGATCCAACGCAGCAGGCGTTTGGATCATCGCCCACCCGAACCAGCATCGCCGGGTCGGCTACCGGCAGGTTCCTGAGCAGAACGCTGTTGATCAGAGTAAAGATCGCTGCGTTTGCCCCAATCCCGAGAGCCAGCGTCAGCAGCACTGTCACGGTAAAGGCAGGAGTCTTCTTCAACTGCCGCAAAGCAAACCGCACATCCTGGACAAAACTGGTCATGGGATCTCTCTCCTTCGTGGACCGGCGACAACTCGGGTACATCCCCGGAATGCATCTCCACGACCAGTTCAGGACATGGTTAAGTTCCTTGGAATCAATGTCGACCTCGTCCCCATCACCAAACCTGTGTCCGGAAACGGGATGCCGTGTCCGATCCCGGACAATCGCAGCCAACCTGTACCCCGGCCGGAAGGCTGTCAAGCCCCTCTACCATCGCTCAACGCCGTAAGTACCTGTGTATAAACCCTTTATAAGGATAATCCTCCGAAAGAAAGATGCCGGATTCCTTCGCTGGAGTCGATAGAATAAAACTGGAAGTCAAAAAGGACTGACGCGCTGAATTGCGCCACTAACTCCTTCCGGTTCAAGCCTTTGCCTTAAACGCTTTGAATGGAAGACTTTGCCTCAAAACAAGGGAGGGGGCTCCGGTCTTCAGCATCTGCCCGACGAAATGATAGAATGAAGAAAGCTTGTCGTCTGAAGGGGCGTCGGGCTCGCGACAGGCACATCGATGTGACGTGAGCACACCGTCGCAAGCGATCCGCGAAACCGAACAAGCAAATCTCAATACGCAAGCGTAAAGAGCGTCTTGCGGAAGGATCGTTATGCCGAAAGAAGGAATCCACCCGAAGTACGAAACCATCACCGTCAAGTGCGCCTGCGGAACTCACTTCGAGACCCGCTCCACGCACAAGGGCGACATTGTTCTTGAAATCTGCTCTGCCTGCCACCCTTTCTTTACCGGCAAGCAGAAGCTGGTCGATACCGCCGGACGCGTCGAGCGCTTCCGCCGCAAGTTCGCCCAGTCGGATGCAGGCAAGGCAGCTGCCGCCAAGTAAGCGGAGACAGTATCAACCGGAGGCCTCCGCCTGTGCGGGGGCCTTCCTTTGTACGGTTGAACTGGAGAGCCCACGGATGAAGCCCCGCCAACAGCTCGCGATGGATCTCGGCAGGAAGATTCCTGGCTGTGTGACCGGCGTCGACTTCGGCCACGGCTGCCTCATGGTCGATAACAGGATCTTCGCTTTCACCCGCGCCGACGACAGCGCTGCACTTAAGCTGCCCGAAGCCCGCATCGCCGGTCTGATCGATGAAGGCGAGATGCACCGCCTCATCATGGGTA
This sequence comes from Edaphobacter sp. 12200R-103, assembly GCF_010093025.1. Classification (GTDB taxonomy): domain Bacteria; phylum Acidobacteriota; class Terriglobia; order Terriglobales; family Acidobacteriaceae; genus Edaphobacter. The sequence continues at coordinate 2,390,880 of NZ_CP048114.1, forward strand.
GACGCACCATGCGCGAATGGGTCGTTGTCCCCAACATCATGGAGCCGGGCAATCTGCCCCTCCTGCGAGAGGCCAAAGCCTACGTCGCCTCCCTCCCGCAGGAAAAGCGTCGCAGATCCGCAAAGAAGTCATCCAAAAAAGAAGCGAAGAAGGTCGCCGCAAAAAAAGTAGAAAAGACCGCGGCGAAAGCAGCAAACAAAATTACAAAAAAGACCGCCGGAAAGACACGTTGAAGAAGCGCTACACACTCGAGCAGAAGAAGTGGGACTCGCCCGTCGAACACACGATGCCCGCGCACGCCCGCGTGCCTGCCAGCTTCAACATCGGGAACGTCACCATCGCACCCGCCACCGTGCTCGCCCCCATGGCCGGAGTGACCGATACCGTCTTCCGCCGTTTCATCAAGAACGCCAGCCAGTTCACTTCACACGAGGGCATCATCCCGAGCGGAGTGCAAAGCGCGGAAAAGCCTGCCCTGAGCGAAGTCGAAGGGAAAGATCTGCGGTTTTCCTCAGCGGGTTCGGGCCCGGGTGCCCCACATCTCGATTCTGAGATGTGGGCTCAAAACGCTACCGCCATCGAGGCCGCCACCTCCAACCAGCAGTCCGGCTGCGGTCTCATCATGACCGAGTTCACCTCCGCCGACGGCCTCTCCCGCATGCGCGAGACCAAGCGCAAGCGATACCTGACCTACTACGACGATGAGCATCCAATCTCGGCGCAGCTCTTTGGCTCCAATCCCGAGACGCTGGCCGACTCCGCCCGCATCGTCGAGGACGCCGGGTTCGATATGGTCGACCTGAACCTGGGCTGCCCGGCAAAGCGCGTCGTCGCCTGCAACGGAGGTTCCGGCCTGCTCAAGGATCTTCCCCAGATCGAGCGCATCTTCAAGGCGATTCGCTCAGCCGTAACCATCCCATTTACGGTCAAGTTCCGACTAGGCTGGAACGACGCGCACATCATCTGCGTCGAGCTGGCAAAGATGGCCGAGGACTGCGGCCTGAACGCCTGCGCTCTGCACGCCCGCACCCGCGAGGACGGATACACCGGCCAGGCGCGCTGGGAGTACATCGCTGCCGTCAAAGACGCTGTCAGGATTCCCGTCATCGGCAACGGCGACATCCGCACGCCCGAAGACGCTGCCGCCATGGTTGAAAAGACCGGCTGCGACGCCGTCATGATAGGCCGCACCGCACCTTCGAACCCATGGATCTTCCGCCAGATCGCCCAGTACACCGCGAGCAAGGAAGCGAGCGGCGTCGGCACGTACGATCTTCCGACCAACGAAGACCGCTACCGCATGATCCGCACGTACTTCCAGATGCTGGTCGACGAGATCGCACTGGAAGAAGCCGCCGAAGCCGCTCGCGCCGAAGCCATCCTCGCCTCCGGACAGATTGCCCGCGAGAAGCGTCACCGCGACGCCGTAGGCAAGATGAAACAGTTCGCCGCCTGGTTTACCCACGGGGTGCCCGGGGGCGGCGCTCTGCGCAAGCAGATCTTCGAATCGAAGAACGGCAATGCCGTGATCGACGCTGTAGAGAAGTTCTTCTCGACGCTGCCCGCAGGAATCGTGGAGGAGCCTGCATTCGTTCCCGACACCTCGCTGGAGGCCTTGGGCGCGGGCTGCGATTAGAGCAAATCGCTAAGTCTAGAAGCGAATCACTAAGCCGTCATTCTGAGTAACGCGAAGAATCCCTGTATTTTGCCTGTGGAGCCTACGGTGCTCCGGGCAAAACGCAGGGATTCTTCCCCTTCGACTTCGCTCAGGGTCAGAAAGACGAATGGGAAGACTGCACCTAAGGTGATGGTTTCTGCTCGCCCTTATACACGCGCACATAATCGACCAGCATGCGCTGCGGAAAGCTGGTTGTCTCATCCGGGTATCCCGGCCAGGCGCCGCCGACCGCAACATTCAGAAGCAGAAAAAACGGGTGATCGTAGACCCACTTCGTTCCTGCAGGAAGGTCCTTCGGGGTGCGCTCGACGATCAGCCTGTCATCGAAGAAGAACTTGATGTCGTTCGGTGCCCACTCAACCGCATAAACATGAAAGCCCGTATTGACTGCCGTGCCCGCCGGAAGAGTAAACGGAAAGGAAATTCCCTTGGCACCGCTATAACCGGGTCCGTGCACGGTACTGTAAATGCGTCCCGGCTCACCGATGTTCTCCATCACATCGATCTCACCGGCAGCGGGCCATCGGGCCGAATCAATGTTGTTGCCCAGCATCCAGAAGGCTGGCCAGATTCCCTTGCCCAGCGGAAGCTGCAGACGTGCCTCGAACCTTCCGTAAGCCTGCGCAAACTGCCCCTTGGTTGTCAGGCGCGCCGAGGTATACGGCCGTTTAATGCCATCCAGGCCAACGTAGTCTTCCTTCCTCGCTGTAATGACAAGATTGCCGCCTCGCTGCTCGGCATTCTCCAGCCGCGACGTGTAGCTCTCAAGCTCCTTGTTACCCCAGCCGCCGCCTCCCGTAGCAAAGGTCCACTTCGCCAGATCCGGCGGGCTTCCATCCGGACTATTGCACTCGTCGCTCCAGACGAGTTTCCAGCCCGGCCTGTCCTGGTGAGAACGCTGCGCAGTTGCTGCGGAACAGAGCAGCCCCACGCAGGCAATGCAGATCGCGGATTGCTTTGTTCTTCCTATCACTCGCATCGTCAGAACCCGTTCGGTGCCTCGGCGAGGCTGGAAGGACCATCTGTGCTTCGCTTTCGCCAGACCGCTTTGAGCTTCTGCCGCCAGCGTTCATCGAGTCCAATCAGCTCCCAATCGACCGCAGGAGAAAGATATCGCAAAATGACTTCCGTGGCTGGATGCACCCGGAGCGCGGGGGCAACAAGATAGAGCTTGGGAGGAAGCTGTGAGAGGACCAGGCCGTTAAAGTAGCCCGCTCGCTGAAGCTCTCCCGTTCCATAACCGTTGCCGACACCGGCATCGCTGTGCAGATGATGCCAGCGGACACGAATCCAGTAATCGAGTCCCTGCAGTGCGAGGTGGAGATCCTCGTCTGCCTTCAACTCGATAACGGCAAGCCTGCCATCGCGCAGAACACCGAGAAGGTCGAGCATGCCACGATCTCCCGCCACAAAGGCAGGAACCTGCGTGTATACGTGCTTCGGATCAAGGTGAGCGTCCAGCGGCTCCAGATCACGTCGCAGAACGCTCTCCAACCAGCGCTCAGATTGCATGCGGTAAAGAGCGTCCCGTTTGTCTCCACCCACGTGCCTGCGCTCGAACAGCCGCGCCACCAGCTCGCGCAGAGCCTCTTCATTATCGGCACTAAGCACCGTCTCGTTTGCGCCCGCGCCGAAGCTGATCTCCTCTTGCGCGTTGAACGAGTTGCCCGCATAGCCTGCTCGGATGCGCGCGAACTCCAGGCCATGCAGCAGAAAGGCCACCTCGGCGCCGCTCGAGACGATCACCTCGACCTGTGAGCGCGCCTGCTCCGGAACGAGCGACAGCACCCGCGTCTCCGCCATCGCGAAACGCTCGCGCACGGCGAACTGATCGGGAGCATGAATCAGCCGTGTGGTGATGTTGCCAGTATCGGCAGGCTCGCGCTGCTCCAGATTCTCTGTCTGCGGATCAAGCTCCCACAGCTCCCACTGCGCTGCACGCTGGTTCAGCCAGCACATGCGGGCTGCCGTCAGAACGCCACTGCCACGCGGCACAACGAGCTTCAGGCCTTGCCAGACACGGCGACCGTCGCCGCTGGTGCGGCAGTGCTCCAGCCAGAGAATCCCAATGGTCAGGATTCCATCGATCGTAGCTTGCGCCTCTTCCGGATTTACCCCGACCACGGCCCACGCATGCTGTCCCTGCACCAAGGTGCCGCGCGCGTATGCCGGCCCGAAACTCTTCTCGAGATCCATGGCGGTTCGCAGCCCCTCCACCTTCCACTGCGGAAAGGCGCGGGTGAGGACGCGGTCCAGCACACGAAGATATTTCACCCTGGTGGCCTCGCGGGTCGAAGGCGTCCTCCGGTCACGATCTGCAACAAGCTCCAGTATCTGTGGCCGGGTTTGCCCGAAACGCAGCACATGGACACGCAGCACAGCACCTCGCGCCTCGACAGAGATCACCCGGCGGACAAGATTGGCCTCCTCGCTCCAGATCTGCAGCGTGCACCGGCCATGCTCAAGCGCAAGCCGATACTTCGCCGCACGCATGTCGAAGGCGATGCGCCCCTCTTCAAGCACTGCCGCGTTGGGATAGCGTGAGAGGAACTGTTCCATCGCCGCAGCAATCGTTTCGGGCGGCTGCTCTTCGACCGGCTTGCGTGCCTTGCCGGCAAGACCGGCTCCTGCTCCGCGTGAGAAAGGCATAGCCGAACGCTAACATATCTTTCGAGCCGTACTACTCAGAGTCGCATCCGGAAATGAAAATCGGAGATGCGAAGCCCCTGGCGAAAGTAGAAGGCATGGGCCTCGTGGCGATGCGTTCCCGAATCGAGCGAAAACGTCTCGCAGCCCTCTTCCCTCGCCAGCGCAATCAGCCATGCGATCATCTGCGCGCCGAATCCATGGGAACGCATCGCTTCATCGGTGACGAGGTCATCCACATAGAGTGTCTTTCCGCTCCACAGAACATGCATCACGCGAAATCCAGCAACCGAAGCCACTGAACCCTCGTGATCGAGAAAAGCAAGACGATAGCCTTCGCTTTGCTGCTGCTCAATCCGATTCACAAAGGTCTCCGCCGTCAGTGCGGGACGCAATTGGTGCATCACCGGAAAGCATCGACGAATCTGTTCTTTGCTCTCGGCCAGTTGAATGGCAGCCATTCGACTACCATCCTTCGCCGAGGCGCAGATGCGTAATATGCGCTACGTGATGTCGAGAGTGCCACGCATACATCAGCGTGGCCGCATCCACAGACACTTCACCCGACTCCGGGTGCCGATAGCCGCGCATCCACTGCTCTTCCGTCAGCGACTGCAGCAGCATCACCCATCGCGCGTGAAGGCTCTCAATCAGTTCCAGAGACCACTCCACGGGAGCAGCTGAGTCGTGAAGCGTAGCCCAGGAATCCTGGTCATAGGGCTTGATCGTGGGCCAGTCTTCAGTGAGGGCAAGGCGAATACGGATAAACGCATTCATGTGGCTGTCGGCAATGTGGTGCACCAACTGCCGCACTGTCCATCCACCTTCGCGATAGGGCGTATTCAACTGCGCTGAACCCAGTCCATCGACTACGTTGCGTAACTGCTCGGGCAACTCCGCCAGGGTTGCGATTGCATTCGTCCGATCTTCACTGGAAATTGTCTCCGGCCGCTCAAACCGTCCGATAGGGTAGCGCGGATCCGTTGCCGTAGTGCTCATCCGTGTAGCTCCTCTCACGCGTCTTTTCTCAAAAGCTAGCACAGCCCGGTTGCATCCTCCGGAGAAAAGACGGGGACCGGGGTGGTTTTCTTTCCACAATGTGCCTTCGCGCGGCGCCATATCGACGCTATGTCATGGTGCAGCAGACATCTACATGGACACGATTACGACACTGACCCGATCGACAGTACCTAACTGGCCGGTAAAGAAACGCGAAACTCGGTGCGTCCTGGCTCCGATTCGAAATCGATGCCGCCATCGTTGTGACTTACAAGCCGACGGGTGATGTCGAGTCCTAACCCCGTACCCTGCCCCACAGGTTTGGTGGTAAAGAAGGGATCGAAGATTTTTGACCGAATCGCCGCCGGAATGCCGGCACCATCATCGACGATACGGACTACGACACGATCATTCTCGCGTGCAGCACGAACCGCCACGCACCCTCCGTTCGGTGCAGCGTCCAGTGCGTTGTCGATCAGGTTTCCCCATATCTGGTTGAACTCGGCAGCGTAGCCTAGAACCTGCGGCAGGGCATCGTCGATCTCGAGCGTTACCTTCACCGACTTCTCCCTGGCCTTTGCGTTCAGCACTGTGACGGCATTCCTTAAACCGATAACGAGATCGATCTGCTCGGCAGTGATGGCCTGGTCCATGTGAGTGAAACCCTTCACCGCAAGAATCAGGCTGGAGATCCGCATCGCCGATCCATGAATCTCGGAGGCAAGCCGGCGTACAGCACAACCGCTTGCAGCCCAACGCAGGGTCGAGGCAAGGGCCTCTCCGGGAACACTCTGGGCGGCTGCCTCCAGTGCATCGAAGCTGATCTCGGTATCGGCCAGCATCTGTGCATCTCCGGTTGCAAGGCCGTGCACCGATAGCCAATCGGCGATCGCCTCCTCGCGATCCAGCTGCTCCAGAGGGGACCGTTCCGTCGCGTGCGCTGCCAGACAACGCTCCCGTATGGTTTCGACCGCGGCCAGTTGTGCTTCGGACAGGCGGGACATCCCCAACGCGAGCGTAGCCGCCTCCGAGTCCTCCAGCCGGTCCGTCAGCAGGCTTACACTGCGTTCGATCGCCGATGCAGGATTGTTCAACTCATGCGCCAATCCTGCCGAAAGCTTGCCCAGCGAGATCATCTTTTCGTTCTGTAGCTCGGCCGAGGTAAACAGCCTTGCGCGATCGATCAACCGGTGCACCAGCAGAGTGGTCAACTCGAAGCACTCGCGGGTCATTTCGCGGATCTGGTCGCGGTGCAGCATGAACACCTCGCTGGGATCGAGGGCCATCGAATTTCCAGGCGCCACCGTAATGCGCGAATACGGCAACAGGCCCGCGACGTCTCCGGAATGCCATTCGACCAGCTTGTTGGGGCCAGCGCCCCGATCGATAAACAGGGCCATTCGGCCTGAAAGAACGAGATACATCCATTCCACAGGCCAGCCCTTGTGCGAAACAATCTCGCCTGTCTGCAATGCGCGCAGAGCTCCGTGCCGGGCCAGCCACGCCAGTTCGTCCTGCGGCGCGGAACCGATGGCCGCATGTGCCGCCAGTCGCTGGATCATATTGTTGTCGGTCGCTTCTTCCACCGCCCGTCGATCCTCACAGAACCCCACGGACTCACAGAATCCGTGGGATTTCCTCCGGTCACAAGGTACCAGATCGAGAGTCTCTTCCCGGCAAAAAGGCCAAAACTGGCATTTGACGTATCGGGAGCGCGGATCGAATCATACTTTTGTAAAGAGCACGAGTTCTTTTGGCGGATTCGCCGCCAGGGCCTGAAGACGATCTTTCAGGTTGGCGACGTGCAGCTCCAGCTTGTGGCCATCAGGGTCCAGGAAGTAGAAGGAGTTTCCCGGGCTCTTGTTTTCCTGCCAGCTTTGGGCACCTGCTGCCTGCATTTTCGCAACGGCAGCATCGAAATCCGCAGCGTCTATCGTGAAGGCGAGATGCGTGTATTCCTTCAAGGGGCCGCTTCTGGTCTCAGAATCCAGATTGAGGCAGATCCAATCTCTACCAGCCTCAAAATAAGCTCCTCTGTACCATCGCGCTACCGGCCGCAATCCGAGAATTTCGGCATAAAACCGGAAAGATCTTTCCAAATCCCGGACTGCAAAGGTTACGTGGTTGATCCCTGTCACCATCCGACTATTATCCGCTCCTCGGCTTCAAATGAGCCGAGCCGGACGGATGTGCCTGCATACGGGCGTTGCCGCATCCTCGCCCGGCTCCTATCATCAAATAGACATGACCACTCCTGCCCCCGATCACAAGCGCTACTTCACTGATAAGCTGGGAATCTCCGAGCGGCTGATGGAACGCTGCCTCGCCGAGGCCCTTTCCGCCGGGGGCGAGTACGCCGACCTCTACTTCGAATCGGTCACCTCAACCTCGCTCGGTATTGATGAGTCGCTCGTCAAGACGGCATCCCAGGGAGTCTCGCTCGGCTGCGGCGTGCGCGTTCTCTCCGGCGAACGCACCGGATATGCCTACACCGACGATCTCTCCTCTGACGCTCTGCTGAAGGCAGCGCGCACCGCGGCCCTGATCGCCTCGGGTCCGGCCAAGGAGCTGATGCAGGGCTTCCGCCACGCCGAGGGCGAGTCGCTCTACCCCATCGCCGGAGCCACCGCCGACGCTGAGATCGTCGCCAAGCTTTCGCTCATCCAGCGCGCCGACGCTGCTGCACGTGCCTACGACTCGCGCATTACCCAGGTCCGCGCCAGCTTCTCCGACGAGCTGCGCCGCATCCTCGTCGCCGCATCCGACGGCACCTTCGCGTCGGACACCCAGCCGCTCTCGCGCCTCAACGTCTTCGTGATCGCGAAGGACGCCACCAACACTGCCCGCGGGTCCTCCGGCGGCGGCGGACGCATTACCATGGACTTCTTCACCAGCGACAAATCCCCAGAGCACTTCGCCCGCGAGGCAGCACGCACCGCACTTCTCCAACTTGGCGCGGTCGATGCTCCCGCAGGCGAGATGGAAGTTGTCCTCGGTCCTGGCTGGCCCGGAGTCCTGCTCCATGAAGCCGTGGGCCATGGCCTTGAGGCTGACTTCAATCGCAAGAAGACCTCGGCCTTCGCCGGGCTTATTGGCCAGCAGGTCGCCTCGCCCAAGGTGACTGTCGTCGATAACGGCCGCCTGCCCAATCGCCGCGGCTCCATCAACGTCGATGACGAGGGCAACCCCACCCAGGAGAACGTCCTCATCGAGAACGGAATCCTGAAGGGCTATCTCTCCGACAAGCTCTCTTCGCGCCTGATGGGAACGCCAAACACTGGCTCGGGTCGCCGCGAGAGCTACCACCACATCCCCATGCCGCGCATGACCAACACCTACATGCTCAACGGCGACGACATGCCTGAGGACATCATCAAGTCCGTCAAGCGCGGGCTCTACGCGGTCAACTTCGGCGGAGGTCAGGTCGACATCACCAATGGCAAGTTCGTCTTCTCGGCAAGCGAGGCCTACCTGATCGAAGACGGCAAGGTCACCCGCCCCGTCAAAGGCGCAACCCTGATCGGCAACGGCCCGGAAGCGCTCAAGTATGTCTCCATGGTGGGAAATGATCTTGCCCTGGACGAAGGCATCGGAACCTGCGGCAAGTCCGGCCAGTCCGTGCCGGTAGGGGTGGGTATGCCGACGGTCAAGCTGGATAAGATGACGGTGGGCGGCACGTCCTAAGCGGACCCGCTTCCCACCATTCTGTCTACCCGGTGTCATTCTGAGCAAAGCGAAGAATCTCTGCCTTTTTCGACAACGTCACAAATGTGACAGGTTGACCTCTTCGCACGTATTCCTCGATGAAACGTGGAACTTCGCCATCTTCGTGATAAAAGCGGATGCATGCACATTCCAGGTTCATGGATTCTGCTCCTCTTCATCCTGCTGATGGCGGCAGTCGCGCTCGTCCTGCTTCATCTGACGGAAGCTGGCCGCATTGTTCACCAGCGAATCCCTGACCGGCCGCACCGCCGCCTTCTTCTCGCCTCTCTCTCGTTCTTCGTCACCTTCCTCGCGGCGCGCCTGCTCGTCTACTCCATCACGCATCACGTTGGACCTTTCGGATACGTCGTGGTGGGCGGCAGGCACATTCATCACCTTGTCTGGGGAATCCTTCTGCTTCTGCTGAGTGGCTACGCCACGCTTGCCGAAGCCGGGACCGGCGATACTCCCGGCTCCCTCTTTCTCAGCCGGCTTCTCTCCATTGCCTATGGCGCAGGCGCCGCCCTCACACTTGACGAGTTCGCCATCTGGCTCAATCTCGATCCCAGCGCCTACTGGTCTTCTCAGGATCGCGAGAGCATCGACGCCATCATTCTCTTTGGTGCTCTTCTGGCAATCGGAACCTGGGGTGCTCCCCTGCTGCGCACTACGTCAAGACCAAAGACGAGATGATGCCCTGCTTGTTCGAGGCAGCAAAAAAGGCGGCGAATTAACGCCGCCTCTCGTCAAATGAACCCAACGTTCGCTACTTTACGCTGGGGCTGTCATTCGCAGGCAGATCTCCCAGAGCATATTGGATACCGGCCAGCAGATGCTCCATGATGGGCGTCATGGCGTAGATGTGCTCGCTATGTCCAAGCGCTTCGTAGAAGACGCGCCCCTTGCCCTCGTGTCGAATCCAGCTGAGACCGTAGTCGCCGTCGGTGCGTTTGGTCGCCGCAGGCTCTTTTGCCTTATCGGCATCGCTCATCTTTGAGTAGTCCACACTGGTCAGCACATGAACCCGCTTGCGCGAGAAGGAGTCCTGCACGAAGGTGTAGATCTCATCATGGACTGTGAACTCCCCGTGGTACATCTGGTTCAGAGGGCTCTTCGGGTCGTCGATCTTCACCGTAATCTCCTGCGGATAGACCCAGTGGAACTTGAAGTAGCCGCCGATCATGATATTGAAGTCCGACCATGTGCCCTTGGGAGGATGGTCTGCCGTGTGGTAGGTGTCACCCGCAGCATGAATGCCGGCCAGGCCTTTGCCGCTGCGCACAAAGTCGAGCAGCGCCTTCTTGCGTGCCTCGGTCGCAGCCGGATCCTTCGGATCGTCCAGGAACCCGAGCGTCGTGTTATCCAGAAAGATCGCGTCATATCCGGCAAGATTCTCAGCCGTAATCTGCGCGGGATCGTACGTAATGGTCGTCGACCAGGCGCCCGTCTTTTCGCCCATGGCCTTCACCGTCTCCGCCGCCAGCGGAATGGAGGAGTGGACAAAGCCCGATGCGTGCGCCAGCACCAGCACCCTACGCTGCTTCTTTGGCTTTACATAGGCCTTTGATGGCAGGTTGTCCAGCATCGCCACGTAGTCCTCAAGCTGCGGCTTCTGGATCTGTACCCCATTTTCGATGCTCTGTTTGCGCGGAGGGCTGGGAAGGGTGCGGTCCTTCAACTCTGCCGTCGTAAGGGTGGTCGCGCTCTGGGCCGACGCCCCCAGGCAGCACAATGCAAGTAACGTGACGGGGATCGATCGGACCAGTCCCTCCCTGCGGCAGAGACCGGATCGCAACAGCTGCTTCATAATCCTCCTTGTGGAAACCGACACAAGGATATATCGATCCGGGATATTTCGGAATCAGAAGGCCTGCTGCCTGCCGGCAGTCACAAAATCCATGGCTGCTCCGCAAACAATTTGATGCCCGTCCACGTCCAACCGTCCGTCCCCTGTACCATGAATAGCTAGAACACTAACGGAAGATCGACGGAAGAGCCGTACGCCTGAATGTCCAGTAGCCCCCAATTTGCCGCACGCATCTTCAGAGCCTTCCGCTATCGCGATTTCCGCCTCATGTGGACCGGGGCCTGCGTCTCCACCATCGGGACCTTCGTCCAGCAATTCGCCCAGAGCTGGCTGGTCTACGACCTTACCAAAGACGCCTTTTATCTCGGCCTCGACCTCTTCCTGGGTCAGCTCCCGATCATGATGTTCTCGCTCTTCGGAGGCGTCTTCGCCGATCGCATGGACCGGCGCAAGATGCTGCTCGTCTCGCAATACATCCAGATGATCTGCGCCTTCCTGCTGGCTACCCTCTTTGCCATGCATCTCGTCAAAGTGTGGCACATCCTTGCGCTTTCCTTTTTTGTTGGCGTAGGACAGTCCTTCGGGGGGCCGGCGTATTCCGCGCTGCTGCCCTCGCTGGTCGGCGCCGAGGACCTCTCAAACGCCATCGCGATGAACTCCATCCAGTTCAACCTCGCGCGCGTCGTCGGTCCTACGCTCGGTGGCCTGGCCTACACAGCCCTCGGTGCAACCTGGTGCTTCGCACTCAATGGAATCTCCTTCCTCGCCGTCATCGCTACGCTCTTCATGATTCGTGTCACCTTCGTTCCCCCAAAAACGACGGAGTCTGTCCTGAAGAGCATGAAGGAGGGCATCCAGTTCATACGATGTCGAGACGGCATGACGGTTCTCGTCGTCCTCGCCTTCTGTACGACCCTCTTCGGCTTCTCCCTCACCAGCTTTCTTCCTGTCTTCGTCCGTACCATCTTTGATAAGGGGCCCGAAACATACACCCTTCTGCTCGTCTGTTCCGGTGCGGGCTCCATCGCAGGAGCTCTCTGGGCGGCCTCGGTCGAGAAGATGAAGGAAAAAGGCCGGCTCACACTGGTCATCCTCATCTCACTCGGCGTCATCATCACCGGGTTTGCTCTCTCCCGATCGCTGCCTTTCTCCTGTGTCCTCATGTTTCTTTCCGGCCTGGCCCTCATGGCGTCGACGTCATTCATGCTTTCACTTGCCCAGCTCATCACGACCGATGCCATGCGGGGCCGCGTGATGAGCGTCTACAGCCTCGCCTTCCGGGCAGGCATTCCCCTGGGAGCGCTCGCCCTGGGCAAGCTGATTCCGCTCTACGGCGTCACAAGGACTCTCGGCAGTACAGGAGTGGCCTTGATGGTGATCTCGCTTTACTTTCTCGTGGCGAACCGCGAATCCACCTTTCGCCCCGTCTCCCGACAGCCTCAAAGCTAAATCACACTACGCTGTCGGAATCACCCCAAGCTGCTGCATCATTCCCAGTGTGTCCATCAGGATGCGGCTGTCCGTCATCCATCCATTGACCACGCGATCGATGACCACGCCCTTTACGCGAACAGCCCTGCCGGTAGCTGCAATCCCGAGAAACTCGCCCTGCTGGGTTCCTGTCCATGTGAAGCGCGAGACCACTTTTTCGCCTTCCACGATGGTCTCTTCGATCGTCCAGTGCATATCGGGAAACGCCGCGCGCATCGACTTCAAGACATTCACCAGTCCCTCGCGGCCCTGCTGCTGACCGGGCAGAGGGTCAAGCTCTACGAAATCTGCGGCGACAATCTCGTCAGCAACCTCAAATCTTCCCTGGTTCAAGATCTCATCGGTGAACCTGTGGACCACGGCAGCACTTCCAGCTTCGGCCATAAAAGCGATTTCCCTTTCGAATCAGAGTGAGTCCGCTGGAATCATAAATCTGCAGTCCATCAAGTCGTCCAGGTAGATGCGGAGCGGCTATGCTTGCAGGAATATGCCTCAACACCTTGCCATCTCCGGTCTGTGCCTGGGAGGGTTGCTCCTGCTTCATCCCTATCTTCAATCACAGAATTCGAGGACATACGACCTCAAGGTAGCGGTCGATGAAGTTGAGATCACCTTTCATGCCGGCGATATTCACGGTCTTCCCGTCAGCGATCTGCGCCAGGACGAGGTTCGCCTGCTCGATAACGAACGTCCACCCAGGCGGATCGTGCTCTTCGAACTGCTTCGCGATCTGCCGATCCGCGCCGGGATCATGCTCGATACCAGCGCCTCAATGGACCAACACCATCAGGCGAACCAGGCCATCGCAAGCGCATATATCCAACACTTCCTCAATCCGAGAACCGATTCGGCATTCGTGATGAGCTTCGGGCAGCGTTTTCAGGTTCGGGAACCGTGGTCGAATCATCAGGATGCGCTCACGGCGGCTATCCAGAAGTCAGGATTCCTTCCGTCTACAACTGCACTCTTTGATGCGATCTATGCAGCCTGCCGCTACCAGTTTGGCAAGCTGGATCATGCCTCCAGCGGCAACTTCATCCTGCTCTTCACCGACGGAGAAGATGACGCCAGCTTTCTTAGCCTTGAGGATGCTGCCAACATGTGCCAGCACACCAATACCGCCATCTACACCTTCCGGCAGGACGACCAACACGGCGATCCGGAGGGATTGCGAACAATCGCCCGCCTCGCCTCTCTGACCGGAGGTCATGTCTTTCCGGCAGACGATTCTCCACAGGAGATGGAGGAAGATCTGAAGATCATTCAGGCGAATCTTAGGAACCAGTACCGCCTTGTCTACAATCCAGCCGATCTCAAACGAGACGGTGCGTTCCACCGCATCGTGTTGCTTCCACCCGATCGCGTCGCTACCGTCCAGACCCGCTCCGGCTATTACGCTCCGAAGGACAAGCCCGTCACGCGATAAGACGGCTATTCCTTATTCACGACCGGCACAACTCGCTCCACATCAGGACGGCCCTTGTGGAGCACGCGCGTCTTCTTCGCTGCCTCGCGCTGCACATCAGGCAGGGGCTTTGGCTCGCCCAGGACCTGCCTTGCGGCTCCACGGAGGATGCGACGCACGGGCCATCCACCATCGGGATTCGGCAGGAAGACCTCGCCGACTCTCTGCTTCTCCGGCCGGTAATACCAACGGCGGAACAGCGACAGATGATCACTCAGAAGGGCAAGGTCATTCACAGCACTCACCCTCTGCTCAAGCTGCCCGATCACTTTGCGAGCGCGGTCCTCAGGAGCGTCAGCGGCCTCTGCCGCCTCGCCTTCCAGAGGCACAGGGGCCAGCATCAGGGGCTGGGCAAACAGAGAGCTGCCCACGCTCGTCTGCTCCTTGACTGCTCGGACGCCAAGGGTTGAAAGCCGTTCAGGACCGACAATGCAACCGGCCGCGAGCAGAAAGACTGCAGCCTCATCTTCCCGCTCCTCGATGGCAGCGGCCTTCTGGACCATGATGGCGCGCAGCTCCGGGACAGGCTGGACAAGTTCATCGGCGAGCGCTGCAGCCGCCTTCACCTTCTGGTGTTGTTCGTGGAGCTGCGCGGCCTTTTCAAACTCCATCTCTTCTGAAGCCTTCTCGCGCTCCCTGGAGATCCTCTCCAAAACGCTCTCGCCACGGCTGTCGAGAAACGCCTTCACGGCGGATGCCTCAGCCGCGTACTCCTCGGCCGTGCAGGCCTGCTTGCATGGCTCGATACACTTCTTCATCTCGCCATAGACGCAACCGGGATGCTCCGGATACGGCGCGAGATCTTCGTGGCAGCGTCGCAGCTTGAAAAGATCGAGCACGGCGTCGCAGTAGCGCTCTGCGGCGGCACGCGATGGAAAAGGTCCGTACGTTTGTGCCAGGCCTCGCTTCGACAGCCGATTGGTCACGTACAGACGGGGAAACTCGTTCTCTGTAGCGAGGCGCAGAAACGCCGGCGTGTGCAGACGGAGACGACGACGGGCTTCAGCGTACCCAAAGATCGCAGCGGTCGCGTGATAGAGCGTCAGGGTCGACTCGAACTCCGAGCCGGTGACGGTGTACTCGATACGAGCGACGCGGTCGCGCAGGTTCAGGCGCTTGGACTGCGACTCCGGCGGAGCCAGCAGACGTTTCATGCGACGGCGCAGGTCAGCCGCTCGCGTCAGGTAAGGCTCAGAGTTTTCCTGCTTACCATAGAGCGCGAATACACCGGGCTGTGCGGGGATAGAGCGCAGAATCTCGTCGGCGTTTCCCGGCGAGAATTCTGCTGTCTTATCGAACTGGAAGCTGGCCGCCACGTCTCACGATTTTAGTTCTTTCAACGTGAGCAGACGGGCGCCAATCGTTTACATCCTGATACTGCTATCAGGATCCAGCAATCGTCATGCCTTCCACCTGGATCGTGGGCGCGGCGGCGGAGCTGCGGAAGACGAGATCGTTGCCGATCGCCACGATGTTGCGGTACATGTCCTTCAGGTTCCCGGCAATCGTGATCTCCTCGACCGGATAGGCAAGTTCGCCGTTTTCAATCCAGAGTCCGGACGCACCCTGCGAGTAGTCTCCGGTGACAAGGTTGACCCCGAAGCCCATCGTCTCGGTGACGTAGAGGCCGTTCGGAATCGCTGCGATGATCTCCTCAGGCGTCTGCGTGCCGGGCTCGAGGTAAAAGTTGCCGGAGCCGATTCCTGGGTTTCCGGCCAGTCCGCGGGAGGCGTTTCCGGTCGACTTCATGTTGAGCTTGCGGGCGGTGTAGGTGTTGTTCACGTAGTTCTCGAGAATGCCGTTCTGGACCAGGACCGTGCGGCGTGTCGGCAGACCCTCGCCGTCGAAGGGCGAGGTTCCGAAGCCGGCGATGCCATCGAGCATCATGGTCCCGTCGTCGACGACGGTGATGTTCTCGCCGGCGACCTGCTTGCCGAGCATGTCGGCGAAGAAGGTTGCGTGGCGGTAGATCGCGTCACCGTTCGCGGCGTCGAAGATGTTGCCGATGATGGAGCGGGCGATCTCGGGCGAGAAGACGACGGGCGCCTTCTGGGTGGGGACGCGCCGGGCGCCGAGGCGGCGCAGGGTGCGCTCGGCGGCGATACGGCCGATCTCTTCGGGCGACTCGAGCCGGGACGCGGTGCGCGAGCTGGAGTACCAGTAGTTGCGCTGCATTCCGCCCTTTTCGTCGACCGCGATGGGAGAGACGGAGAAGCCGCAGTAGCTGCGGCGGTACTCGCCGGTGAAGCCGCGTGAGTTGGTGAGGATCTTGTGCGAGGTTCCGGTGTCGAAGTCGGCACCGCCGGAGTTCTGGATGCGGGTGTCGAAGGCCATCGCGGCGGACTCGGCGCGGCGGGCGATCTCGATGCGCTCGGCGGGAGGAAGCTGGTTGACGTCATCAAAGTACATCTTGAGATCGCCTTCGAGCTGGCCGAACTCGTCGGGTTCCGGCAAACCGGTAAACGGGTCTACGCTGGTTACGCTGGCCAGCGCGATGGCGCCTTCGACCAGCCGCTCGATGGCATCGCCGGAGAAGTCCGACGATGACGTACTGGCAACCTTCTGCCCCAGGAAGACGCGGAGGCCAACGGCGCGGGAGCCGGATTCCTTGAGGGTCTCGACCTGACCGAGGCGGACACGGGCGGAGAATTCATCTCCTTCATAAACAACGGCTTCGGCGTCGGTTGCTCCGGCCTTGAGGGCGCGGGTGAGTATGTCGTTCGCAAGCTGGCGGAGGTCGGTTTTCGGGGCTTTCTGGGTTTCAGCAGGCATCTTGCTTCTAAGGATAATCCCTGAGCAGTCATCGAAAGGACCTGGTTTGGGACCTTCAACGTAAGGTCTTCTAGAGTCAAGCCATTGAAAGAAAGCTACTTGTAGCCCAATCTCACGGTGGCTTAACGGGCGAAATACAGGGATTCTTCGCCTGCGGCTCAGAATGACGAGTCCTCGGACAGTCTGGGATAGGGCATCCTTCTCCTTCGAAGCCGTCGGCGGTCAGGATGACGGCTTTTCATTGGTAGACTCACAGAAGGAGCGCACCTTTGATAGAGCTGGCATTTTCGATACTGGCCTCGGACTTTGCTCATCTGGCGGATGAGGTGAAGGCGGCTGAGCGCGGCGGCGGAAGCATTGTTCACGTGGACGTGATGGACGGGCACTTTGTTCCGAACATTACATTTGGGCCTCCCATGGTAGAGGCGCTGCGTCCGGTGACGAACCTTCCGCTGGACTGCCACCTGATGATCGAGAATCCGGACGAGTACATTCCGGCGTTTGCAGAGGCGGGAGCGGACCTGCTGAGCGTGCACCAGGAGGTCTGCCGTCACCTGCACAGGACACTGCAGTTGATCTCGGACCATGGAATGTTGCCGGGGGTAGTGATCAATCCGGCAACCCCGGTGGATACGCTGATCGAGGTGCTGCCCATGGTGCACTATGTCCTGGTGATGAGCGTGAACCCGGGTTTCGGGGGGCAGAAGTTTATTCCGTTTACCGTGGAGAAGATCGCCTATCTGGCCGCACTGCGCAAGGAGATGGGCCTGAACTTCAGGATTGAAGTAGACGGGGGAATCGCTCCCGATACGGTCGCCTCGGTCGTCAAAGCAGGAGCGGAGATGCTGGTGGCCGGGTCTGCGGTCTTCAGCAAGGGCAAGACCGAACAAAATGCCAGAAAACTCCTGAAACTTGCCCGCGCCGCGGCACCAGACAAGGCTGCCGGGAAAGGCTAGAATAAAGCGAAGCCTGGGCACCTGCGGGAGTGCGAGGCGGATGTGAGGTTTACGGCTGATGAATCATCGTTCTTCTTTCTTTCCGAGTCTTCGGGCTGCGATGCTGGCAGGGGTTGCCGTTGCCATGATGGCGATGCCTGTAGCGAGCCACGCACAGGACAACGCTGCTCCCCAGACGACGACTGACGCCACGGCCCAACCGCAGGCGGACGCGACCCTGCAGGCTGCGCCTGAGTCTTCCAGCAAGAGGGGCAGGAAGAAAGATAAGAAGGAAAAGGAAGACAAGGTCGTTCAGTCGAAGGACACCGTCAAGCGGATGCGCGACGAGAAGAAGAACGACGCGATCACAGAGGCAGACGCGAAGCTTCCCGACCGCCAGCTCTACGACAAGGCTCTGCATGCCACCAAGAAGGGCCACTTCGACGTAGCGCGGCTGGATCTGCAGACGCTGCTGAATACCTATCCCGATTCTCAGTATCAGATGAAGGCCAAGCTGGCGATTGCTGACAGCTGGTATCGCGAGGGTGGAACGGCTGCGCTGATGCAGGCCGAACAGGAGTACAAGGACTTTATTACCTTCTTCCCGAACGCTCCTGAGGCCGCCGAAGCGCAGATGCGCGTTGGCGACATCTACTTCCGCCAGATGGACAAGCCGGACCGCGACTACACGAAGGCATTGCACGCACAGGATGAATACCGACTGATGCTGCAGCAGTTCCCGGATTCTCCACTGGTCCCGCAGGCGAAGCAGCGACTGCGGGAGGTCCAGGAGGTTCTGGCGACGCGCGAGGCGGAGATTGCGGGATTCTATGCAACACATGAAAACTGGCCGGCGACGATTGCGCGGTACCAGACGGTAGCCGATACCTATCCGCAGTTCAGCCGCATGGACGATGTACTGGTCGCCCTGGGGGATGCGTATGCGTCCGAAGCCAGGATCGTTCGTTCGCAACCTCAGCTTCCTGAGGGAGCGAAGGCCCGGCTCTCGAAGATCTATACCGACCGGGCCGTGGCAGCCTATAAGAAGGTTGCGCTGGAGCACTCGGCATCTGCTCACGTTGAAGACGCGAGAGATCGCCTGGCAGCGATGAATGTGCCCATTCCCACGCCGACTCCAGAGGAGGCGGCAGCGAGCGCAGCGCTGGAGAACAGCCGTGGACAATATCGTCTGCAGGACCGTGCGAAGCTGATGATCCTGCGCCGACCGGATACTGTACTGGCTGCCCACGCAGGCGATCCTCCGCTTACCGACCCGAAGCCGACACTCGCCCCGACCGTCGTCCGACAGATTCAGGAGGACTATAAGGAGGCCTTGAATCCGGCTTCGGCGGAGAAAGCTCCTTCAGCGGGAACTCCAACGACGGAGGCAGCGACCCCTGAGGCAACACCTGCACCATCGACACCTGCCGCACCGGCTAAGCCTGCGGCGCCACTGCAGCTTCAGGACATTCCATCCTCGGGTGGAGGAAGTAACGGCGACGCCACAATGACCAATGTTCCGGCAAATACGGCGCAACCGGCGACGACGGCTCCGAGTGGCGGGGCTAATTCGATGGGGGTCGAGGTTCTGACCCCGGGAGCGAATGGGCAGGCGCCTGCGCAGAACAATAACGATGCGAATGGCGGTCTGAAGGCGGTGGGACCGACAAACACGGCGACGCCACCTCCGATCGAGAAGCCTGCAGAGGCTCCGGATGCTGTGAACGACGTCAACCCTAACGCCCAGCCCAAGGGTCAGGCGGTGCAGCCGGCGAATGGCAAGAAGGCTCCGAAACCGGCGTTCGACAACGATGAAGAGTCGTCGAGCACACACAAGAAGAAGAAGGGTCTGAAGAAGCTGAATCCCTTCTAAGGCGTTTTCATTCGAGAGTTGTTGAGAATCCCTGTGTTTTGTCCTGAAGTGCCATTGGCGCTGCGAGCGAAATACAGGGATTCTTCGCATCGCTCAGAATGACGGCTCAACCAGCGTGAAGGCTGACATGTGGTGGGGCGAACCGCAGATCCTTCGACTTCGCCTCTCGCGATAGGGAGGCGAGAGGCTTCGCTCAGGATGACATTTTCGGGTTGGTTCCGTGCGCCTGTTCGAGGAAAACCATGCGTCTCCGGGCGTATATCAGGCTGGATTGGGCCGGTTTCGCGGCAGAAACAGCACTGCAAGCAGAAGAAAGATGATGACCGTGGCGGCCGAGAACAACATCGGACTGAAAGAGAACCGGCGATGGGACCGTACGCGATGCGATAGCGGCGAGAGATGACCTCCGATGACCCAGGCGTTGCCGGCGATGGATTCTTCAGCCTCATAGACCGCGTTGCCGCCGACCACGAGGGCGTTACCGCCAATCTGCGCCAGCGAATCGATAACGGCATTGCCACCAATGACTGTGGCCGGCCCGCGCACGCGACCGCTGACGTTGAGATTGCCGAAGAGGACAAAGACGCGCCCCGTAACATCCCCTTCCACCTGAACGGAGCAGAAGACGCAGGTGGCGTTCTGGATCTGCTGACCCTGGGCGACGAAGATGTCCTGATTGAAGTAGGTCCGTGAGTGTGGATGATTCTGAGCCTGCGCCCCAATTGTTGAGAGGAGGACGGAAAGGACGAGCCCAAGGAGGCGGATTCGGCGGATCAGCATGCACTCTTCTCCGGAGTGTGGTCTAACGGCAGGACGTATCTGCCGGCGCGGACGGCTCGAAGGAGATACGCAGGTTTGCGGAGAGGAGTTCCCCTGCCGAGGGGATTTATTGGTGTGAGTTGTTTTGGGGGAAAGGCGGTGTTGTCTGGTTCAGCATTCTCTTGGTCCCGCGGACCGCGGTGGCACTTCGGGCGAAATACAGGGATTCTTCGCTTGCTCAGAATGACGAGATTTTCGCCGAACACTAAACGATACTTCAGCTACTTGAAGATGTAAGAGAATAACGTTTGGATAGCTTCGAACTTACGGCGTCCCCAACGCGTTTGACCCAGACGATATCCTAAGTGAATTGCTGAACCGCCTAGAATGGCTCCTCCGACGATCGCCACCGCGAACTCGAGAACTTTCATGGTCAGTCATGTATCGCGTTTACCTAGTAAGTGGACCGTCCTACCGCGCGGGTGGTGGAGGAGGCGGATGAATGCCTCTTCCCTGCGGATAGGCGGGAAAACGATAACGGTTCCGGCGCACCAAATAGACGATCAGCCAGATGATTCCGATGAGGGTCAACAGGGGGGCCAGGAGTATCAGTGTTCCGATGGGTTCCGGAATGATGGCGCGTGAGCCATTAATGGTGGCTCCGTCGGCGAGGTGGTCGGAGCCGGCCATCATGGCGAGATCGCCATGTACCGTGGAGCCCTCTCCCAGGTAGAGGTCACCCTTGAGGATGGCGGTGTCGCCGGAGATGGTGCGGCCGGGATCGACGGTGACGGAACCAAAGGCCACGGCGACGTCGCCGGTTACGTCGCCGTGGATGTGAACGGAGCAGAAGGCGCAGGCCACATCCCCAACGGTCTCGCCTTCGGCGATGGTGATGTCGGAGCCGAAGCTGGCGCGGTCATTGCTCCCATGAGAACGCCGGGCAAAGGCAGGCAGCGTGAGGGAGAGGGCGAGAAGGGCTGAGAGGAGGGTTCTGCCAGTCTGTCTGTGCATGCAGGATGTCCTAGAAGGGCTAGTGTACGCCGGAAAGGCGTCGGCTGCCGGATAAACCGGGATGGGTCTTAGAGGCGCCCGAAACGGGTGCTACCCTTAAAGAAAAACATGAGCCACGAATTACCGAAAGCATACGATCCGTCCGTTATTGAAGAGCGCTGGGCTAAGTACTGGGTAGAAGAGCACCTGTTCGACGTTGCTACCCCAGAGGATACGGACGAGAGCCGTAAGAAGTTCACCATGTTGTTGCCACCGCCGAATGTGACGGGCCGGCTGCACATGGGCCACATGCTGAACCAGACCGAGATGGACATCCTGACGCGATGGCACAGGATGTGCGGGGAGACCGCGGTCTGGGTTCCGGGAACGGACCACGCCGGAATTGCGACCCAGATGATGGTGGAGCGGCAGCTTGCGAGCGAGGGAACGAACCGGCGCGCGCTGGGGCGCGAGGCCTTTGTGGACCGCGTGTGGGAGTGGAAGGGCGTCTACGGCGGCGCCATTCTGGACCAGATGAAACGGCTGGGCGCCAGCGTGGACTGGAGCCGCGAGTACTTTACGATGGACGACCGGCTGAGCGTGGCGGTCAAAGAGTGCTTCGTGCGGCTGTGGGAGCAGGGGCTGATCTATCGCGGTGCCTACATTGTGAACTGGGACCCGGCGATCCAGACGGCGGTGAGCGATCTCGAAGTGGAGCACGAGGAGCGGGTAGGCAAGATCTACCACATCCGCTATCCACTGGCGGACGGGACGGGATCGATCGTGGTGGCGACGACGCGGCCGGAGACGATGCTGGGCGACGTTGCGGTTGCGGTGAATCCGACGGACGAACGCTATACGGCGCTGATTGGGAAGATGGTAAGGCTGCCGCTGAGCGGCGTGAATGATGGGCCGGAGCGCGAGATTCCGATCCTGGCGGATGACTGGGCTAAGCCAGAGTTTGGTACGGGTGCGGTGAAGGTGACTCCGGCTCATGACCCGAATGACTTTGCCATCGGGCAGCGGCATGGGCTGCCGAACCTTTCGATTCTGGATGAGACGGCGCATGTGGCGCTGCCGGGCTCGCCGTATGACGGGATGGAGCGGTATGCGGCTCGCGAAAAGATGGTCGAAGACCTGCGCGAGAGCGGGCTGCTGGTAGAGGTGAAGGACCATACGCTTTCGATCGGGCTGAGCCAGAGGACGGGAGTAGTGATCGAGCCGCGGCTTTCGCAGCAGTGGTTCCTGAAGATACAGCCGCTGGCCGACAAGGCGATTGAGGCGGTAGACAAGGGATATATCCGGTTTACTCCGGATCAGTACAGGAAGACGTATGACGAGTGGATGAAGAACATCCACGACTGGTGCATCTCGCGGCAGCTGTGGTGGGGACACAGGATTCCGGCGTGGCACTGCGGGAAGTGCGGGGAGATCGTGGTAGCTCGCGAGACGCCTCGTGCGTGCAGCAAGTGCGGTTCGGAAGATCTGACGCAGGAGACGGATGTTCTGGATACGTGGTTCTCGAGTGGACTGCTTCCCTTCACCGCGTTTGGGTGGCCGGGGGCGGAGGGCTCGAACGGACTGACGGCGGACCTGGCGGAGTTCTACCCGACGGAGCTGCTGGTGACGGGCTTCGACATCCTGTTCTTCTGGGTGGCGAGGATGATCATGCTGGGGTGCCACTTCATGCTGGATGTGCCGATGCCGGACGGGTCGAAGCGCACGCTGAAGGATGCGGTGCCCTTCCGCGAGGTGTACATCCATGCTCTGGTTCGCGATGCGGACCGGCAGAAGATGTCGAAGACCAAGGGCAACGTCATCGATCCGATCGAGATTGTGACGAAGTATGGCACGGACGCGGTGAGGTTTACGCTGGCGAGTATGGCTTCGCCTGGCACAGATATTGCATTTAGTGAGTCGCGCACGGAGGGGTATCGTGCGTTTGCCAACAAGATCTGGAATGCGGCGCGGTTCCTGTTTATGCAGATGGATCGTGCGCGCGAGGCTGGCTACAAGGTTTCGATGCTGGCGAGCGGCGCTGTACCGGAGCTTCCGGAGGATACGCCGCTCGAGACACGGTGGATCTTCGGCAGGCTGCATGCCGTGAGCGCGGAGGTGGAGCGTTCGCTGACGGATTACCGTTTCGACGAGGCGGCGGCGGCGGTGTACCAGTTCTTCTGGGGCGAGTTCTGCGACTGGTACCTGGAACTGGTGAAGCTGCGGCTGGAGTTCGGGGATGGTGTCGAGAAGAATGCAACGACGGCGCTCACGCTGGCTTCGCTGGTGGCGGTGTTTGAGGCTGCACTTCGTCTGCTGAGTCCGTTTATGCCGTTCCTGACGGAAGAGCTGTGGCATGCGCTGTATGAGGGCAAGGCTCCGGCGAAGTCGATTGCGCTGACGCGGTACCCGCAGTCGAAGGACTTTGCAGCGGATGAGGCCTCTGTCACCGCGATGGCTACGCTGCAGGATCTGATTACGACGGTGCGGGCGCTCAGGAAGGAACTTGGGGTTCCGGAGAAGGAGGCCGCTCCGGTCCGGCTGCATGCGGAGAATCGCGTAGTCGCGCTGGTAGATGGGAATCGCGACATGCTGGCGAAGATGGCTCGGGTATCGGATGTGGAGTTTGCCGAGGAGACGCTGTCAGGCAGCAATGCGCGTGCAACGGCGAGCTTTGACGTGGCAGTGATCTATGAGCGTCAGA
This sequence comes from Edaphobacter sp. 12200R-103, assembly GCF_010093025.1. Taxonomy (GTDB): domain Bacteria; phylum Acidobacteriota; class Terriglobia; order Terriglobales; family Acidobacteriaceae; genus Edaphobacter. Next base: position 2,414,704 of record NZ_CP048114.1, read on the forward strand.
TCGATGTGGAGGCAGAGCGCGAGCGGCTGACGAAGGAGCTGGCCAAGCTCGAAAAGGGGCTGACTGCAGCGGAGAGGCAGTTGGGCAATGAGGCATTTATGGCGAAGGCTCCGGCGCATATCGTCGAAGGGCTGAGGAAGCAGGCGGCCGAGACGAAGATGCTCCACGAAAAGGCGAAGGCGGCGATGGATGCTCTGCCGGTTGCTTAGGATCTGGGTTGGACGGCGGCTTGAGATTTTGAGACAAACCGCAAATTTTCGTGTTGCGACGAAATTAATATGTCGTACCCGACGCAGTGTAGACAGTACTGGCCAAATACAGGGATTCTTCGCCTGCGGCTCAGAATGACGGCTCATAAGATTTCGCCTTGGCGAAAGCCTGGTGTGATGACTGGGCAGACCGCAGATCCTTGGACTCCGCTGCGCTTCGCTCAGGATGACACCTTTTGCGTGCAGAAGAGCGATTCCCGCGTGAGTTTCGATGCAGTTAAGGCTTGCGCATCGAGGTGGCGGACGGCTGATCTTCTACCTTGGTCTGCTCGACTGCGATGGCTACGTTCTCGTGCTTGATGTCGAGGCGAAGGCGATTGAAGAAGCTCATGTACACATTTGCCACCCATACGAGGGCGAACCAGGCGATCAGGTAGCCTCGCCAGCCGTTGTAGAGCAGCTGAAAGCCGGTGACGAGCAGGAAGAACGCGGCGACGTAGTGGCTGAAGCAGTACTCGCAGGTGAAGAGGTAGAAGAACTTTCTTCGGACAAGGGATTGGCATCGCTGACTCCGATCACGGCACCACTCGCGAGGCTCCCGGAAGACCTCTTCGTGAGTCACGGTCCAGGCGACGCAGGCGACGGGCAGCCCAAGGATAAAGAGGAAGGCGAATTGTAGAGAAAGTGGCATTACAGAAAGTGGCATTGGCATAGGAACGGGCATCCAATCTCCTGGCAGTGAGATGCATCTGAGAGGTTTAGGATTACAGAATGGACTGGAAGAGCAAGCGGATACGCACCATCCTTGAGGCAGCACTGGCCGAAGACAAAGTAGATCGCGACGTCACGACGGCATTAACGATTGACCCGAAGCTGCGGGCCACGGGAACAATTCTCGCCAAGCAGGCCTGTACGGTCTCAGGCCTGGGCGCGATCCCGGTCATCCTGGATATCTTTGGCAAGATGAGCCGCACGCCGGGGGGACGGTTTGAGGTAGTGAGCCATCCGGAGATCTTCGATGGCGTGCAGGTGAAGGCAGGCCAGCCGCTCGCGGTGATCCGGCATAATGCAGCAGCGCTGCTTTCGACCGAACGGGTGATTCTTAACCTGATGCAGAGGATGTGCGGCATTGCGACGCTAACGCATGAGTTTGTAGGCATATTGGCAAAGACGAAGACGAAGGTTCTGGATACCCGCAAGACGATTCCGGGACTGCGTGCTCTGGACAAGTACGCCGTGTGCTGTGGCGGTGGCGTGAATCATCGGCTGGACCTGCAGGACGGGATTCTGATCAAGAACAATCACATCTCGCTGGGCGGTGGGCTGCCGGTGGTGCTGGAAAAGGCGATGAAGGGCCGCAAGGGCCAGGTCGTTCAGGTTGAGGTCCGCAATGATGTGGAACTGGAGCAGGCCATCGCAGGAGGCGCACCGTCGATCCTGCTGGACAACATGACTCCGGCGCAGACCAAAAAGGCTGTCAAAAAGATTCGCGCGGCCCTGCCGGAGACCACGATTGAATCGTCGGGGAATATGAGCCTGAAGACGGTTCGCCAGTATGCGCTGGCGGGAGTGGATTTTGTCTCGGTCGGCGCGCTGACGCACTCTGCCATTGCGGTCGATCTGAGTATGCGCATTACGGCGGACGTCTACTAGTCGTGGCGAAGTTCGACATCGCCGAGGTCGAGGCGGGGATTGCAGGAACACAGTTTGCCGGACATATGGTGCATCTGGAGTCTGTCGGCTCGACCAACACGCTTGCGCTTGAGGCCGCGCAGACGGGGGCCAAAACAGGGGTTTGGGTCGCCGATGAGCAGACGGCTGGTCGTGGCCGTGGCGGGCATAGCTGGCACTCCATAGCAGGAGATGGCCTTTATGTGAGCGCGCTGGTTACTCCGACGCTGTCGCTGAAGCTGGCGCTATGGATCTCGCTGGCCACGGGGCTTGCGGTGAAAGAGGCTGTAGCGAAGACAACAGGAGTGAATGCGGATATTCGTTGGCCGAACGATCTTCTGGCGAATGGGAAGAAGTTTGGCGGGATTCTGGTGGAGACGGCAATCTCGCCGGGAACTCAACAGGGAGATCCGGTGCTGCGTTATGCGGTGATCGGGATTGGAATCAACCTGAACCATCGATCGTTTCCTGAAGAGATCTCAAAGCTTGCGACATCGCTCTATCTTGCGGGGGGAGAACGTGTACGGCGCGAGTCTTTGCTGGCGAGCCTGCTTCTCTCTCTGGAGAGACAGCTGGATCTGCTGGAGACGGATGGAGGCAGCGGCCTGCCGGAGAGGTTTGCCGCGGCTTCAAGCTGGGTGAAGGGAAAGCGCGTCCGTGTGGAAGAGGGCGGAGGATATGAGGGAGTAACCTCCGGCCTGGATGCACGCGGGTTCCTGCAGGTTGACGACGACGATGGAGTGCGCAGGACCGTACTCTCGGGCGGCGTGAGAGAACTCGTTTAGCCATAGCCTCAAACGATGATTTGCGACAAGGACAGCCATGACTGCCGCAGGAAAAAGTAGATGCTGAATTACTTCAATTACTTTACGGAGATCGAGGAGCGGTTCCAGCAGCGGCGTGGGTCGCTGCTGATGCTGTCTACGCTGGATTGGGCGCTGATTGAGACATGGCGCGAGGCGGGGATTCCGCTGGAAGCTGTGCTTCGTGGAATCGACAACGCCTTTGATAGATACGACGAGCGTGCTCGCCGTTCCGCAGGCCGTCTCCGCAAGGTTAATGGATTGGCGTGGTGTGCGCAGAGCGTGATGGAGGCGGTCGAGCAGGCGATGGAGGCGGCGATTGGAGCTTCGCCTGACGGCGCGAAGGAAACGACAGCGGACAGCGGCTTTGAGAATGAGCGCATCGCAAACTACCTGGAGCAGAATGCAGGCGCGCTGGAGGCGGCAAAGGTGAATGCGCCAGCCGACGTTGTGGTGGGCGAGACTGCAGCACGGTTGCGCTCGCTGGCTGCGGGCCTGCGTGTGGACCCCTCGATGCGGCTGGAGGCGCTTGACCAGACGCTGACGGTTTTGGAAGAGAAGATCTTTGCTGCATTGCTGACAGCGGCGGACGAGAGTGAGCTTACCGCACTGCGGGAACAAGCTACGCGGGAGCTGGCTCCCTATCGTGGAAAGATGCAGGCCGTACAGATCAAGCAGGTGCAGCAGCAGTTTCTGCAGAAGAAGTTATTGGAGGCACGAAAGCTGCCGCGGCTGAGCCTGTTCTACATGTCGCTGGGTTAGATTGCTGTGAGTTTGATGAAGCTTTCAATTGAGAAGGTCGTTTACAGCGGAGCAGGATTGGCCCGGCGGGAGAATGCAACCGGAGCCGAGACTGTCTTTGTGCCGTTTACGCTGCCCGGCGAAGTGGTTGAGGCGGAGATGGGCGGGAGCAGAGGCGGCATTACAGAAGCCACCCTCACACAGATTCTGACGGCTTCGCCAAATCGAATTGAGGCTCGATGCATTCACTTTGGCGTGTGTGGTGGGTGCCAGTATCAGCACGCTGCTTATGAAGCACAGCTTGAACTGAAGCGCGGCATTCTGAAGGAGACGCTCAAGCGAGCAGGACTGCATGATCTGCCGGAGATAGAGACCTGCTCCGCTCAGCCGTGGGAGTACAGAAATCGCATACGGTTGCGCGTAGACAGGGTGGATAGCCGACTGCGGGCGGGATACGTCAGGCGTAACTCGGGGGAGTTTCTGCCGATCGAGATGTGCCCGATCGCCGCGCCTGTGCTGTGGCGCGCGGCGCAGGCGCTGCTGGAATGTCTGGATGCGTTTCCGCAATGGGCTACGGCAATTCGGGAGGTGGAGTTCTTCGCGACCGGCAATGAGCGGAAGCTCCAGATAACTCTAATTGTCGCAGCACAGCCTGCGAAGAACTTCGAGGCGTTGTGCGCAGCCGTCCAGGAGAAAACGCCGGAACTGGCTGGAGCAGGAGTGCAAATACTGCAAGGCTCAACCGGTACGCGCAAGGCGCAGCGCACCAAAACAGGAGCAGAGTGGGGTGCGGAGGGTCTTTCTTACAAAGTGGACGAAGAGAGCTACTGGGTGGGCCGGGGAAACTTCTTCCAGGTCAATCGATCTCTGGTCACGCAACTGGTACGGCTGGCGACTGAAGGGCGAGGCGGCAGACTGGCGTGGGATCTTTATGCGGGCGTGGGCCTGTTTTCGCGGGTGCTCGCCAGAAACTTCGACGAGGTCGTTGCGGTGGAGGCTCAGAAGGGCAGCCTGGAAGCAAACCTTCGCGGACCGGGAAAGAGAGCTGCCGCTGCGACCACGGCAGATTTTCTGCGACAGGCTGCGCTGGAGCGCGACCGCCCCGAGCTGATTGTGATGGATCCGCCGCGCGCAGGCGTTGGGGCGGAGGTATGCAGCCTGCTTGCCCGCGTGAAGGCTCCGGAACTGGTGTACATCTCGTGCGATCCTGTGACGCTCGGACGCGACCTGCGCATGATGGTAGACTCCGGCTACAAGGTAAACCAGCTGCATCTGGTCGACATGTTTCCGCAGACCTTTCACCAGGAGACGGTTGCGGTTCTCGGGCGTTGATGCGCGAGTAAGTACGGGAGCGAAGTTCTGAGGGGCCACGCAGAGAAAGACCGGGCCACAGACGTGATGGAGCCGCTTGCGCTTCGGCGTGCGCCGCTGCTGGCCGCAGCCTGTTGCTTCTCCATTGGCCTGATCGCTGCGCGAAACTGGCAGCCGGCTTCTCTGCTTGCGCTCTCGTGTGCGTTTCTCTTTGTGCTTGCGCTGTTGGCCCTGCGAAGCGCTTTCCGTATCGCCGTCATTCCTGTGGCGGGGCTATGGGTCGTGGCGGGAATGTGGTGCTGGCATATTCGCCCTACACCCGATACGCAGAAAGATCTGCTGCAATACGCCGATGGTCTGAGCCGTGAGGTGCGGGGTCATGTAGTGCGCGTGCGTGTGTTGGCGCCCGCTGCGAATGAAGGTGCCGATAAGGATGCACCGATGGGCGAGGATGCAGGGCAGGCTTCGGCATCAGCGCTATCTGTCGATCTGGCTGTGAGTGCGATCGAGGAGGTAACACCGGACGTCTCGCGCATGGTTCGGATAGAAGGGGGCGTGCGTGCGACCGTGCTCTCGCAGGACGGTGCGTTGCCTTCGCTTGCGTGCGGAGACAAGATTGAGGTTCCGCTGCGCCTGAGAGCTCCTGAAAGGTATCACGATCCAGGAGCGTGGCAGAATGCGGACTATCTGCTGGCGCAGGGTATTGCGGCGCGGGGAACAGCGCGGGCTCCGAAGGTGAGGGTTCTCGGAGGAGACTCGGCGAAACTGCGATGCCGCATCAATGCTGTTCAGCAGTGGGCGTCAGACAGGATGCTGAGTTTGGCGCGCTCGAAGGTCAACCGTCGCCTGCCTTCTGCAATGCGGCTGACAGAGGATGACGCGGGGATGCTGAACGCGATGCTCTTTGGAGATCGCACGCGGCTGGACCACGTCTTGCGGTTGGGATTTGAACGCACCGGCACCTTTCACCTGTTTGTTGTGTCAGGAATGCACGTTGCCTTGCTGGCGGGGTTGGTTTACTGGCTCGCCCAGAGACTGCGGCTTCGCCGCTGGCTTGCTACTCTGATCACGCTGACGCTGATGACCTTTTATGCATTGCTGACCGGGTTTGGCGCTCCTGTGCAGCGCGCACTGTTTATGACAGCGGTGTTCCTGGTAGCGCGTCTCCTGTCGCGTGAGGGCGGAGTGTTGAATGCGCTGGGAGCAGCAGCACTGGCGGAGTTGGTATGGGCTCCCTCGAGCCTGTTCGAGGCAAGCTTCCAGATGACGTTTCTCGCCATCGTGGCGATTGCGGGAATCGCGGTTCCCATCGGAGAGCAGACGTTTCTTCCCTATGCGCGGGCCGCACGCAGACTAGGCGATCTGTGGATGGACCCCGTGCTTCCTCCTCGTGTCGCACAGTTCAGAGTGATGCTGCGGATGTGGACCGAAGCTGTTGTAGGCATTGCCGGGCGATGGGCGCGGAATGTACCGGTGCGGATGGTTCGTGCGCTGCTGGTGGCGATGGAACTGGCACTGATCGGTCTCGTAGCCGAGATGGTGATGGCGCTGCCGATGGCCGTATACTTCCATCGCGCGACGCTGTTTGCGCTGCCATCGAATATGCTTACGGTTCCGCTGATCAGCCTGCTGGCGCCGGCGGCGATGATCACGTTCTGCGCTTCCTTGCTGGGGACATGGATGGCGGTCGTTCCCGCCGCAGTCACAGCTCTGCTGCTGCATGGAATCGTCTGGACGATCGGCTGGGTCAGCCAGGTTCGAGCAGCGGACCTCCGTGTTCCTGCACCGGCGTGGTGGATCTGTGCACTGGCTGTTCTGTGCTGGGCGTTCTGCTGTTGGGCGGCGAGGAGATCGCGCACGTGGACATGGGTCGCCGCTGCGATACTTCCCCTCGTCCTTGCTGCAGCGCTCTGGCCCGAACCTGCATTGGTGCAAAAGGATGCGCTCGAAGTAACGGCTCTCGATGTGGGACAGGGAGATTCCTTACTTGTTGTGAGTCCGCAGGGTGAGACGATGCTGGTGGATGCCGGAGGCCCGGTGGGTGGTGTTAGAGAAGTTGCATCGGCGACGAGCGGCTTCGATGTGGGAGAGGAAGTCGTGTCTCCTTACCTGTGGTCACGACGGATTCGCAGACTGGATGTGCTGGTGCTGAGCCATGCGCACAGCGATCATATGGGCGGAATGCCCGCCGTGATGCAGAACTTTCGTCCTCGCGAGCTTTGGGTTGCGACCGATCCGAACTCGGAGGCGTATCGCTCACTCTTGCAGGAGGCGACAGCGCTTGGAGTGCGTGTGCGACACCTGCGCGCCGGAGACAATGTTCAGTGGGCGGGAGCGGAGCTGAAGGTGCTGGCGCCGGAACGAAGTTACAGGAATGGTGGTGAACCGTCCAACGATGATTCTCTGGTGATGCGGCTGGAATATGGGAGGTCATCCGTGCTGTTGGAAGGCGATGCGGAAGCAGCCAGCGAACAGGCCATGCTGGCTCGAGGTCTCGTTCCGGTGACGCTGCTGAAGGTTGGACATCATGGCAGCAGGACATCGACCACGGCGGACTTCCTGAATGCGCTGACCCCGAAGGACGCGGTGATCTCCGTCGGCAGGAACAATCACTTCGGCCATCCGCGACCGGAGATCATCTCAAGAATCGCTGACGAAGGAACTCGTTTATTTCGAACAGATGAGTTTGGGCTTACGACCTTTTTACTCGACCGGGATGGACGGGTTCATGCAGTGCTCGCAGCGGAAAATGAAGAATTCTGACAACGCCCTGGGCAAAAAATGTACTCCGTCGCGGTTTTCTACAGGTTCGGGACCTCCAAACGGCATCTCAATTAATAGATTTCCCATACGTCTCCGGGCCCCCTCTGAATCTGATTCAAGAGGAGCATCGCTATGACTCCATGGAAGAAGCTGCTGACAGGATGTGCTCTGGCCGGCATGATATCGCTTGCGGGTCCAGCCTTCGCCGATACATTGACTTACACCGCATCTCTAACCGGAGCGGGAGAGAACCCTCCCAATGCCTCTACTGCTACAGGAACAGCAGCCTTCCTGCTTACGGGCAATATCCTTGAGATTCACGTCGATTTCTCGGGCCTTATCGGCGGTCCGGCATCGGCGGCTCATATTCACTGCTGCGCCGCGCCAGGAATGAACGCCCCTGTATGGGTTCCGTTTGCCGGATTTCCGAATACGACCTCAGGCACGTACACCACAACGATCGATCTTTCCACTTTTGCCTTCAGCGGAGGCGGAACCGAGGCGGCTCTCCTTGCAGGAATGAACAACGGCACCGCCTACACAAACATCCACAATGCGACATTCCCCGGCGGTGAGGTTCGGGGGCAGATTGCTCCTACCCCGGAACCGGCCACGCTGCTGCTGCTGGGAACGGGCGCTATAGGAGCCATTACCCTTCTTCGACGCCGGCGTTACCCATAAAGGGCCAGAATCTACACGCATATCACCAACGGCTCGCACCTTCTCTGATGCTCCTCTCTTCTCTTCCTCACACAGATCCTCTTAAGGGGAGTACCGTTGGAGAACGGAGGTGGGCCGATGGAGAAACAGGACCTGAAGCATACTAAACAGGAGGTCATCCCCTCAAGAACAAAAGAGCAGATCGAGGAGCAGAAGCTCATCCGTCGCCTTCAGGTGATGATGAACATGGTGATGCAGATCATCGCGCAGGATAGGAGCCTGTCTGTGGACGAGGCATCGCAGATGATTGCGGATGCTCGGAAGGCCGCGCTGGCGATGTTTCCCGGCAAGGAGCTGGCCTACGACCTGATATGGAAACCCCGATTCCAGCGTCTGATGCGTGAGCGGTTCAGGATCATGTAACCACACCAAGAAGATGCGGTCACCTGATTTGCAGGGCCATCCATCGCTATTGGTGCTGACGCTGATCCGCGAGCTCCAGCTGCAGTCTCCTGTTTTCTTCTTCCAATTCTGCCAGCCGTTTTCGTACAGGCGCCATCACTTCTATTACCTGCTCCTGGGTATAACGCGGAGTGATGTGCTGCTGGCAGTTCCAGTCGAAGGCCTCGACTCGAATGATGATGACACGCTCCGTGAGCCTGCGCGTGTCGGCCGGGGCGAGTTTTTCAAGGTACGGCTTCGCTTCCTCTCCTTCGTGGACTGAGGCGCGACCAAGGATCTTGAGGCGGGTTCGAGCTGGATAATCCATCAGGAAGAGAGCGATGCGATTGTCGTGATCGAGATTTCCCAGAGTGATGTACTGGCGGTTTCCTCGATAGTCGGCAAATGCGATGGTTTGATCGTCGAGAACATGCAGAAAACCAACTTTCCCGCCGCGATGCTGAATATATGGCCAGCCTGTCTCACTTACAGTCGCCAGGTAGAGGGAATCGCGTTCCGCGATGAACTGCCTTTCATAGATCGTGAGAGCGGAACCTGCAGAGCCGGCGGTTTCAATGCGCTCATATTGCGAACGGCTTCCGTGCTTTACCTGCTGCTCTTTGACCAGCGGCGTAAAAGCGATCTGGGCGAAGCTTCTACTCATCGAACGATTCCCTTCTCCAACAGAGCATCTATTTCGATGCGCCAGGCCACAATCCTGATGCATTTTCGACTTCGATCGGCATACCAACACTTACATTCCATGCAATGGAGCACTTGTCGGTGAAGATGGTTTCTTGACGATCTTTTGCATGTGCAGTGAGTAGCGACCAGGAAGGGAGAACGGATTGTTCCTTATGGCCTGAGGACTGATCCATCCTCGCCTAAACGAAGCGCCCTCCTATATTCCTACAGCGATGAGTCGCGCTACTGGAAAGACCTACGCCATCACTGCGTTGGTTCGCAACTTCAATCAGAACGCTCAAATTCTCTTGATCGCCGGTGCCGATGCCGAGGGGACAGAGGCCGCCGGAAAGATCGTCACCAATGATGCAAGACTGGCCACCGCTCTTCAACACTGCGGCCCTTCTCCGCAAGGTACCGCGCAACGGTTCGAACTGCTTGTGAAGCTCAACACGATGGCCGGTATTCCCAGAAACGAGTCTGTCGAGGCCTGCCACACACTTCCCTTTAGTCCAACAGCGCCTTGATGTCTCTGCGCTCTGGCGGGGTAAAAGCCGATGATTTTTTAAAGGCTAGAACGAGATACGTCCTGCGAACTGGATTAGTCGAGGATTATTGATCTGGGTGCTAACAACACCATAGTTGGAGCTGCCGACGGAAGTTCCTGGATCGCCAAACTGCACACGGTTGAAGAGATTGAAGACCTCGGTCTTGAAGGTAAAGCTCACCCTCTCTGTAATCGGGATAGACTTGCCCAGGGTGAAGTCCCAGTTTGCAACGCCGTGATCTCGCAATGTGCTATCCGTCCGGCTTTCATTGCCGAACGTAAAGGCGGGCGGTGCAGCAAATGCATCGGTATTGAACCACTTTGTCAGACGGCTCTGAGCCGATCCATCGATCTTTTTATTGGCGCCGGGAATAACGTTAGGGCGAGATCCTCCCCCCTGCGAGCCGGTCTGATTGGTGGCTGTCGTCAGGGCCAATGGGAAACCAGTCTGCAGTGTGGTGATTCCATTGACGGACCAGCCGCCGATGATGCGATTCATCACTGGACCGATATTCCCCAAAAAGCGCTTATTCGTTCCGAAGGGAAGATCAAGCACATAACTGACGACAAATCGGTGTCGTACATCATAGGTCGCCAGGGACTTCTCTGCCGCGAGGTTGTACCAGTTCTGAACGCCAGCAGCGCCATGGGTCTCAAGCCAGCTCGTCAACGTGTCAGTGTTGCTCATGAGCTTGGCCCATGTATATGAGGCTGAGATGACCCCTCCGGCTTTGAACCGATCGATAAAGCGAGCCTGGAGGGAAGACCAGCTTGAAGCACCTTTGCCGGATCCGGATGTGTCCTGAAAGGAAAGAAACTGTGGATACGGACGGAGGAGTTGCGCACGGGCCACAGTCGGGTTGGCTAGAGTACCAGATGAGATTCTGCCGTAAAAGGGGTTGGCAACCTGCGCATTGAGTGCCGAACCCTGAGCCATCTGGCTTTCCGTAAGCTGATTGAGTTGGAAAGTCGAGTACGAGAGGTGACTTCCCTTCGATCCTGCATATCCGATATCGACTGCCATTGCATCCGTCAGCTGTCTTTGGATCTCCGCGTTCCATTGCTGCGCATAACCGAACGGCTGCGAAGGCACCGGCGAAGATATGCTCTGTCCTTCAAAGATGCCTAATTGAGCGGGATTATGTCCGATGGGTGGGATCAGTCCGCCGGGGAACGGATTGCCAAATGTAGCGGCAGGCAGCAGGCTCGTCGTGCCACCCACGGAGGGAACCATCGTAGTCGTTGCGGCGTTCACTGGCGACTGGAAAGCAGACATGCTGTAGTTCACCATGTCGGGTGGAATCCATGAGATTCCGTAGCCGGCTCGGAAAGAGGTCTTCTGATCAAGCGCGTAGGCAATGTTGAGACGCGGAGCGACTGTCTTATAGTGACTTACGATCTGTGTGCGTCCTGGATATAGTGGCGTGTTCACAAGAGCCATCTGGCCCTTAAGATCGGGTAGTCCAACAGCCGCGCCCAGGGGATCTGCGGCGTCGGGCAAGAGAACTGTAAGACGATCGCTCTTTTCTCTTATTCCCTGGTTGTACTCCCATCGCACGCCAGCCGTCACGGTCAGCTTTCGAAGCGTCACGGTGTCCTGAAAATAGGCGGCCGGGTACCATTTGCTTGCGTCCGTAAACCCAATACTGACTGCAGTGCCAGTCGCCGGATTTCCCAGAAAGAAGGAAGCGACGGAGTATCCGGTGTTGGCGACCTGGGACGTAGTCGTGGGATTAATCTGCGCGGTAAAACCCTGATCGAAGCTGAAACTGCCGGCAGCATTGTTGCTCTGTGCGAAGTTCCAATCATTTCGTCGAACTTCACCGCCGAATTTAAGCGTATGTCTTCCCAGAATCTTCGTCAGATTGCCAGACAAGGCGAAATCGTTGGTAATGGATCGATTGTCCACCCCCGAAAAACCAGCTATGCCGGAGATACTAGCTAGTGGGGCCACAGGCAGCGTTACTTGTGATGTGAGTGCTCCCCATGCGGGGCCAAAGAGAGACAGGTCTGTACCAACCTGCTGTGGAGTAAAGCCGTTGCGGGCACGCAGATAGGAGAGACGGAAGTCTGCGACTGTGTGGGGATCGAAGGTATACGTGTCTCCTACAACAAAGTTCTGCGCACCCGTGTAGCTATAAAGTCCGCCAAAGTTAACTTTGAATGGATCGCTGGGAGTGCTGCTTCCAGCCCACCAGGAATACCGTGCGAAGACTCTCTGATTCTCGCTGACAGTCCAGTCACCACGTGCGTTGTATTGGTTGGTGCTGCCGCCCAGCTTAACATTGGTGGCAAAATTATTGACCGGCAGAAAGTTGCTGACTGCACCGGGCTGATTCGGCAAACCAAAATATTTAAAGAATTGTGCCGACGCAACATCAAGCCGGCTCATCGGAATTTTGTTATAGGGAAACGGCTGACGTGGGGTTGTCTGGCCAACGGGACAGGAGGGTGTTCCGGCCACTCCACATGTTGTCTGTGGATCATAGATCTGCACCCCTTTACCAGGCACGCAGACGCCATTGTTATTAAAGGAGGTGCATAATGCGCTGAAGTCGCCGTTGCGCATCGCCTGTGTGGGAACCGTGTTCAGATACGGATTTCCTTTACTGAAGGAGAATCGTTCCCACGAAAAGAAGAAGAAGAGCTTGTCACGCCGAACCGGCCCCCCCAGAGTCACACCGAACTGGTTCTGTGTGAACGCCGGCGTCGGTGTGTTAGTGCGCTTATTGAAAAAGGTGTTGGCGTTGAGTACCCGATTGCGAATGTATTCATAGGCGCTTCCGTGAAACGCGCTCGTGCCCGAACGGGAAGCCATATTAACGACACCGCCAGCAAAACGGCCGAATTCGGCGCTTACAGCATTGCTATCGACTCGAAACTCCTGGATCGCATCCTGGGTCGGCACCAGGGCGGGACTGTTGATATAGATCGTATTCAATGGAACGCCGTCCAGATAAAAGGCGCTCTGATTCGACATACCGCCACCGATTTGATAATTGCCGAAACCAGTATTGTTTGTGTAGGTTCCACCTGCCTGATTGCCGAGTGGATTACCGCCGGTAGAGCCCTGTGGGACAACGCCCGGAGCAAGAATCAGCAAGTTGAAAACATTGCGGCCACTAAGAGGCATCTCCTGCACCTGCTTCCCCTCTACCAGTTGCCCAAGTGCGCCTGGCTGAGTCTCAATAATCGGCGCCGATGTGTCTACATCAACAGTTTGACTGATATCACCGACTGCGAGCGTTGCATCCAGCCGAAGGGCGGCCTGCACAACCACCGTGATCGACTGTCTCCTTTGCCGACGGAACCCGCTTTTCTCGAAATCGAGACTGTAGTCTCCCGGAATGATGTTGACGAATTGATAGCTGCCGCTTGTATTCGTCAACGCGTTCCGCTTCTCGCCCGTACCCGTATTTGTCAGAGTGACGGAAGCATCAGATATTATCGCTCCACTACCATCGGTAACCGTTCCGATGATCGTGCCATAGGTGCTCTGGGCTTGCGCAGGCAGACTCAACAGGAAAAATGCAAAAAGAATGCATCCGGCCAGAGATTTAGTAAGACTGCCAAAGAATTGGCGGTGTTTTCCGCGAAAGCTCGAAACAGTTTCGCTATGCGAGACTAGGAAATTCTTGAACATGGACTTACCCTCTGTAAGCGATGCTTGACACACAGGCGCCTCACCCAGGCCCCCACTTTTCCCTGCATGTATGCCGAGAACTATAAGCATTTCAGCGAACTGCTGGCCATAGTCCAATTGGACTATACGAGAACGGTGTAGCATTTCGATTGCCCGGAATGGCGTGTCCCGCCATTCGACCTGATCCGTTGTCTCTGTGATAAAGTCCATGCCACTTAGCATTCTTCGATCACTGCGTATGTTCGCGATTGCATCCATTCTTCTCGGATTGTGTTCCTGCCACGCCCCTATTCCTACTATCGCCGTTATTCCTCCCGTTACTGGAACTCTGCTCTGGGAGACCATGCACGGGGGAGCTGCTGGAGAGGCAAGACGGCATCACCTGCATTTGTACTGGAATGCACCGACAGAAGAAGGTGATACCCAGAAGCAGATCGGCTTTCTGGAACGTGCCCTCAATCGACATTACGCCGGCATCGTTCTCGTTCCCGATGAAACCTTCGCTTTTCGCACCCCTGTTCAGCATGCAATTGATAAATCCATTCCAGTCGTTGTTATCAATAACGAGCTAGGCCTACCTTCGGAACGGTATCTTTCCTATGTATTGAACGATGAAGTAGAAGGAGGCAAACTTGCTGCCCGTCGGGTCGCAGCGATTCTGCATGGCAAGGGGTCAATCGCAATACTAGGTACAAACCCCCACCTTCAAAGTCTTCATAAGCGGGAGCTCAGTCTAGAACGGACACTTGCCACAGAGTTTCCTCAGATTCATATTGCAGTCCGCAAACTTGGAGACATGAGCGTCCCCCACGAACAACAGGCAGCGGAACAGCTTTTCGACGCAGCACATCCCGTGGATGCCATCGTTGCCCTGACAACGACGTCTATGCGGGGTGCCTACTATGCTCGCATTGAGACACAACGCTCCAGGTCGATCCCTATCGTCGGATTCGATCAGGAACGCCTGCCCGCCATCAAAGCGGGCGAGATCGACTCCATCGTGATTCAGAACACTTTCGATATTGGCAGAATCGCCCTGGACAATATCGCTGCGCAGAGAAAGGGTAATCCC